>JAIXOX010000002.1 GCA_027486555.1 Comamonadaceae bacterium | reverse complement strand
GGTTTGCTCAGCGCCATCGCGGGCGGCCACATCGCGGCGCACACCGTACAACAACTTTTGAAGGACACGCCATGAGTCAGCGTCACCATTTGGCCCAACGCCTGCAACAACCGCAGGCCCTGTTGGCGCCCGGTGTGTACGACGCACTCACCGCGCTGGTGGCCCAGCAGGCGGGTTTTGAAGCGCTGTATTTGTCGGGTGCTTCGATTGCCTACACACGACTGGGTCGATCCGACATCGGCCTGACGACGGCCACCGAAGTCACGCAGACCTTAGCGCATATCACCGACCGGGTGAACATCCCCGTCATCGTGGACGCCGACACCGGCTTTGGCAATGCGCTCAACACCCAGCGCACGGTGCGCGACTTCGAGCGCGCCGGGGCCGCGATGATACAGATCGAAGACCAGACTTTCCCCAAACGCTGCGGCCACTTGGACGGCAAAGGCGTGGTGCCGGTGGCCGAGATGCAGGGCAAGCTGCGCGCCGCACTCGATGCACGCCATGACAAAAACACCTTGATCCTGGCCCGCACCGATGCGGTGGCCGTGGAAGGCCTTGACGCCGCGCTGGAGCGCGCCGAGCGCTATCTGGAATGTGGCGTGGATGCCTTGTTCATCGAAGCTTTGCGCTCGGACGAGCAGATGAACCGCGCCTGCGCGCAGTTTGCAAATCGCGTACCCCTGCTGGCCAACATGGTCGAGGGTGGCAAAACGCCGGTGCAAAGCGCGGCCGAGTTGGGTGAGCGGGGCTTCAAAATCGTGATCTTCCCCGGCGGCACGGCGCGGGCCGTGCTGCACACGCTGCAAGGCTATTACGCCAGCTTGCACACGCACCAGACCACGCGGCCTTGGCAAGACCAAATGCTGGATTTTGATGGTCTGAACGCGGTCATTGAAACACCGCAATTGTTGGCGCTGGGGCAGCGTTATGAAAGCGGCACGAAGGCATGACGCACAGCATTGTTTTGCGTGGCCTGCAAGTGGGCGACATCGGCTGGGTGGCGCACCGACAGGGCATTTTGTACGCGCAAGAATACGGCTGGGACGGCAGCTTCGAGGCCTTGGTGGCCGAGATCGCGGCGCAGTTTGTGAAGAACTTGGATCCTGCTTGGGAGAACGCCTGGATTGCCGAACGCGATGGCCAGGTGCTGGGCTCGGTGTTTCTGGTCAAGGTGTCCGAGCAAGAGGCCAAGCTGCGCTTGCTGTACGTGGAGCCCGATGCGCGTGGCACAGGCTTGGGTCGGCGCTTGACGCAAGAATGCATCGCCTTTGCGCAAGCCAAGGGCTACCAAAAGCTCACCTTGTGGACCAATGACATCCTGCATGCAGCCCGCCGCATTTACCAAGAGGCCGGGTTCGTGTTGGTGTCTGAAGAGCAGCACCACTCTTTTGGCGTCGATCTGGTGGGGCAGTATTGGTCGCTGGACCTTCGCACAAGACCTTGATTCCGGCACTCCCGAAAACCTGGGGCCGGTGGTGCGTGGTGATGTGATGGCGATGCACGTTGATGGTTTTCCCCAGCTGAGCGCGCAGATCGTCTGAGGCTTCAGGCCCGGGGTGGACACCAGCCCATTTCAAGCCAGTGCGCATAACCTGGCTTGAACGGCCAGGCGGTGTGTTGCACCAGAGTGCCCGGAGGCAAAACGTTTTCGGTCAGGTGGTCCAGCCAGGGGCTGATGGCCCCCAGCTGTTGCAGCCAAGCTTGTCCTTCGGCTGTCTCCATGGCCACTCCCGCCAAGCCGGGGCGAGGCACAGGCATGAGACTGCTCGGCAAGATCCGGCCTGACATGCGGTCGTGCACGCTGCCCCAAGCGACATGCTTCAAGGTTTTTTGCAGTGTCTGCAAACGGCGGCTGACCGCATCCAGGGGTTCGTTGGTGAACCGCAATTGCCCCAGCAGGTTGTCGAACCAGAAAAAGGCCTTGGGCATGTCCCGTGTGCATTCGCTCAAATGGGCCAAGCCATCGCCTGTGTGCAGGTGCACGCGTGTGCCCTGGCTTTGCAAGTGCCGACCGTGACGCCAGCGAAAAAGGGGTGCGGCCCATGGGTCGATGTCCCAGGCGTGCACCTCGTCAAATTGCGCCAACCAGGCGGTGGGCAGCATCCAGCCCGCACTACCCCCCAGCAAAACCAACTGTTGGCGCGGCATGGACTGCGCCAGCAACCAATGGGCGATCTGAGCGGACGCAGGTGCCCATCGCGTTTGTGATCGCCATGCGCGCCAATGCCAATGCCATCCACCCGTGAGATTCATGCCTGAACTTTAAACCTTGTGAGAGGGCTTTTTCGCAGGAATGAGCGACATGGTTGGGCTCAAATGATCCGCCCATGCCGCCACCAGGCCCAGGCGCTGCCCCAAGTCAGCAGCAGCATGCCCAGCAAGGCGCACAAGGCAGAGACCTCGGTGCGGCGGTGCTTTTTGAGCACGATCTTGCTGCTGAGCGATTGGTAAATCTGCAGCAGTTCCTGGCGGTTGTCGGCGCTGAAGTATTCAGCCTTGGTGATCTCGGCGATTTTTTTCAGGCTGGCCTCGTCCAGCTTGACCCGCATTTGCATGCCCTGGGCTTTGAGCACCGTGCCTTGCGCCGTGCCCACCCCCACGGTGTAGACACGCACCCCCAGGTCGGCGGCCACTTGGGCCATCTTGACGGCGTCCGGTCCCACATTGCTTTGGCCATCGCTGAGCAGCACGATGGCCGCTGCCGTGTTGGAGCCGGGTGGCACTTTGGGCAGGCTGACCGGCTTGCGGGGAGCTGCGCCCGATGGACTTGCGGTATCTGCAGGTGCAGGTGTTGCTCCACCCAGGGGCGCACCGCTTGCGGGCTGGGGGCTGGTCTCGCCCTCGATCAGTCCGCGCACGTCCAGGCCCGAGCCGGGCAGCATGGCGTGCAGCGCAATCACGATGCCGCTGCCCAGAGCCGAGCCCGGCTGCAGACTCAGCTGCTCGATGGCCTGAATGACCAGATCGCGCTGGTCGGTAGGTGCTTGCACCAGCACAGCCGCCCCCGCCACGCTGACCACGCCCAATTTGACCTGGCCAGGCTGGCCCAGCACAAAGCTTTTGGCAGCGGCCTGAGCCGCTTCGATGCGGCTGGGTTGCACATCGGTGGCGCGCATGCTGCCCGAGCTGTCGATGGCCAGCATCACGGTATCGATGCGGCTGGGCAAGAGCAAGATGGCCTGAGGCCTGGCAATCGCCACCAGCAAGCCAGCCAGACCCAGCAGCACCAGCAGCGCCGGGACGTGTCGCGTGAAGCCGATGTGGGTCGCGCCGGTGTTCATGCTGGCCGAGGGCCATGCCCGTTGAACGCCACGGCGCTGCCAGGCGATGTACAGGCCCAGCCACAACGGCAAGGTGGCCAGCAGCCACAGCAGGCGTGGCCAAACGAACTGTATCGAGTGCCATTCAGGCATGAACACCTCCAGCTTGAACGGGCCGCTGGCTGCCAACAGGGGCTGCACGGCCACCGGTGCTCAACTGGCTGGCGCGTTTGCGCAGCTGCGCAAAACGCATCAGGGCCTGGTCCATTGCTTCGTCGGTGTTCAGCTCCAGACAGTCCACACCGGCTTGGGAAAGGCTCTCCAACAAAGCCGCTTCACGGTCCTGGGCCTGCTGAGCAAACCGCTGCCGAAACGCTGCATCGTTGCCGTCGACCAGCAGTTGCTCGCCCGACTCGGCGTCTTGCACCATCAGCATGCCGGTGTTGTCGGGCCATGTCATCTCCAGCGGGTCGCGCAGGCGCACCGCCACCACCTCATGACGCCGGGCCAGTTGGGCCAGAGGTTTTTCCCAACCGGTGGGGCTGATGAAGTCAGACACCACAAACACCGCCGAGCGGCGCTTGAGCACCGACTGGGCCTGCGCCAGCCACGGCCCCAGCGCGCTGGTCTGCACGGCGCTGGCATGGCTTGGCGTTTGGGTTTGGCCCGCCTGCAGCATCTGGTGCACGATGTGCAGCAAATGCCGTCTGCCCGAACGGGCGGGCACCACGCTGTGGGCACGGTCTTGTCCGGTGAACAGCATCAGTCCCACGCGGTTGCCGTGCTGTGACAGCATCTTGGACAACACCGTCACGACGCTGCAGGCCAGATGGCGTTTGCTGGTTTGGCCCGAGCCAAATGCCACCGAGGCGGAAAGGTCGACCACAAACCAGGCGGCGATTTCGCGGTCTTCCTGGTGTTCGCGCACATAAGGGGTTTGCATGCGGGCGGTCACGTTCCAGTCGATGTGGCGCACGTCGTCGTGCGCCTGGTATTCGCGCAGATCGGCCAGCACCAGGCCACTGCCGCGAAACAGGCTGCGGTAGTCGCCTTGCAGCTGGCCATCGAGCCGTTTGAGCACGGTCCATTCCAGCCTTTGCAACCATTGCGCTGCGTTGGGCCATGGCGTGTCTGCGCCGGGCGCGCCCAGCACCGGGGCCTGCGGTTGGCCACCGCCGGCGGCAGCCGTGGCCTCAGTTCGCTTCTTGCGCAGCCAGCTGAACATGGCGGTCCATGGGTTTACTCGGTGCGGGCACGGCCTGCAGGATTTTCAGGATCAGCGCATCGGCCGTCATGCCCTCGGACAAGGCTTCGTAAGACAGCACCAGGCGGTGGCGCAGCACATCGGGCACGAGGTCGATCAGGTCTTGCGGCCGTGCGTAGGGGCGACCGCGCAAGAAGGCCAGCGCCCGTGCGCCTTCGATCAGGGCGATGGTGGCGCGGGGGCTGGCTCCAAAGGTCAAATAGGGCGCCAGTTCTGGCAGGCCGCAGCGCACCGGATCGCGCGTGGCGGCCACCAGTTTCACGGCGTACTGCACCAAGGCCGGGTCGACATAGCCCTGGCGGCATTGCGCCTGCAAGGCCAGCAGCTGCGCGGTGTCGGCCACGGCCGCTGCGGTGGCGGGCATGCCGGTCACGCGCTGCACGATCACAAACTCTTCTTCCTCGGTGGGATAGCCCACCAGCACCTTCATCATGAATCGGTCCACCTGCGCTTCGGGCAGGGGGTAAGTGCCCTCGGTCTCGATCGGGTTTTGCGTGGCCATCACCAAAAAGGGCCGGGGCACCGCATGGGTTTCGCCTGCGATGGTGACTTGCCGCTCTTGCATGACTTCGAGCAGGGCGCTTTGCACTTTGGCGGGGGCTCGGTTGATTTCGTCGGCCAGCAGCAAGTTGGCAAACACCGGCCCCAGCACGGTGCTGAACTCGCTTGTTTTGGGGTTGAAAATACGCGTGCCCACCAAGTCGGCAGGCAGCAAGTCGGGCGTGAACTGGATGCGCTTGAAACTGCCACTCACGGTTTTTGCCAGCGTGTTCACGGTGAGGGTTTTGGCCAACCCCGGCACACCTTCAATGAGCAAGTGTCCTTGGGCCAGGATGGCCACCAGGATGCGTTCGAGGAAAGCGTCTTGCCCCACCACCACGCGTTTGACTTCGTAGAGCACGCGTTCCATGAGCGCGGCGTTGACTGGGGCGTTACCGCCAGCATTGAAGGCAGGGCTGGAGGGCGTCTGGCCCTGGTTCCATGCCAATTCAGAGGGGTTCATGCACAAAGCCTTTCAAGATTGCTGGGTCATCAAAAATCAAAACGGCGACATGCCCATGCCACCGCCCGCGCTTTCAATGGTGGCGGCAAACACGATGCCGATGAAGGTGCGGGCCGAGGTGGGGTTGAGGATGGCGGTCACGATGCCCACCACTTCGCCCGCCATGTTGATGAGCGGCCCGCCCGAGTTGCCGGGGTTGGCGGCAGCATCGGCCTGGATCAGGCCGCGCATCATGGTTTTGTCCTCGGAGCCGAAGGACCGGTTCAGGCCCGAGACCACACCGGCCGAGACCGAGGGTCCGATGCCAAACGGAAAACCGACCGCCACCACCTCGTCACCCGGTTGCAGGTTTTGGCTGCTGCCCAACGTGGCCGGCTGCAGGTCGTCGGGCAGGCGCTTGGCCTTGATCACGGCCAGATCGTTTTCGGGCTGCACGCCGATCACCAGCGCTTCTGATTCTGTGCCATCGGCAAAAGTGACCATGATGCGTTTGGCACCTTGCACCACATGCAAGTTGGTCAGGATGACGCCTTCTTCCGAGATCACCACGCCGGAGCCCACACCGGTGTTTTGCATCTCGCCTTGGGGGTTTTTCTTGTCCTCGTCCTGGGTGTGCACACGCACCACCGAGGGTGCGATCAGCTGCGCTGCCCGCGCAGCCCGCGAAGGCAGTTCCTGGGTGTTCAGGGTGTGCAGCACCGCCGCGTTGATGTCGTCCTGGGTCAGCCGCTGGGGTGCGGCGGCTTGCCGGGTCAGGGCCCAAGTGAGCGTGGCGGTGAGCACGGCGCACAGCAGCAAAGCGGCCCAAAGCGGCAGGCGCTGGGTGATGGGGATGGCGTTGTGTGAAGCCTTCACTGGCGGATGTTCAACAGCCGGTATTGCCGCTGCAGCAGGCCGTCTGTCAGCCCCTTGTGCAGAGGGCTTTCGGCTGTAGAGTGAGGCGCGTTTCATCGTTGTTGGAGCCTTCGGTGATACAGTGGCCAGACTTCATTGCACGCCACACAACATGCACTTTATCTGGCCCGAGCTGCTTTGGCTATTGATGTTGATCCCCCTGTTGGTGTTGGGGTACATCCGGGCTTTGCGCCGCAAACGCACCGAGGTGGTGCGTTATTCGAGCTTGGACCTGATCCGACCGGCTTTGGGACCGGGGCACCGGATCCGCAGGCACATTCCCCCCGCTTTGCTGTTGTGCGCCCTGAGCTTGGTGTTGCTCGGCACCGCCCGGCCCAGTGCCCGTATTTCTTTGCCTGCCGACTACCTGACCCTGGTGCTGGCCATGGACGTGTCGCGCAGCATGCTGGCCGAAGACGTACCGCCCAGCCGCATCGTCGCGGCCCAGCAGGCGGCCAAAAGCTTTTTGCAAGAGTTGCCCGACCATGTGCGCGTGGCCGTGGTGTCTTTTGCGGGCAACGCCCAACTGGTGCAAGGCGTGACGGACCAGAAAGACGAATTGTTGGCGGCCATCGACAGCTTTCAATTGCAGCGCGGCACGGCCACCGGCAGTGGCTTGCTGGTGGCGCTGAACACCTTGTTGCCCGAATCGGCCATTGATCTGGAGTCGGTCTTGTACGGTGCCGAGTTCAAGTCGGGCAACCTGGTCGCACAAGGTGGCGCTCAGGCGGGGCGTTCGCTGGACCAGCGTCCTGCCCCAGGGGCTGCAGAGCCTGCCAAGCCCGTGCCGGTGGGCTCGTATACGGCCGGTGCGGTGATCTTGTTGTCCGATGGTCGCCGCACCACCGGGCCCGATCCGGTCGAGGTGGCCAAGTGGGCGGCTTCCAAAGGGGTGCGTGTCTACACCGTGGCCTTTGGGACGCCGAATGGTTTTATTCCGGGCTTTGAAGGTTTTTCTTTCTACGCCAGGGTCGATGAAGAGGCTTTGCAAAAAGTGGCCGAGGCCACCGGCGCCGAGTTTTTCAGGGCTACCAACGCCAGCGACCTGGCCACGATTTACCAACACCTGTCATCCAAGTTCACGCTGGAGCGGCGCGACACCGAAATCACCGCTTTGTTGGCGGCACTGGCGGGAGTTTTGGCGTTGCTGGCGCTGGGCTTGTCCATGCGCTGGTTCCGCCGCTGAAAGGACGTGATCACCGCACACACGGTGCGATGATCATGAGCCCTGAGGCGTGTCTGGTGAGGCGCTGAATTCAAGCCTGCTTGAGCCGCTCGTTTTGCGGGAACATGAACTTCTTGGCGTCTGCGTCCATCTCGGTCTTGAAGGTGTATTTCGCCTTGAAGGCTTCGGCGCGTTGCGCGGCCGGGCGGGCGTTGACCAAATCCAGCAGGCGTTTGATGTGGGGGTACTGCGTCCAGGTGGCTTCCCCCGTGCCCAGCACATAAGGCAGCATGCGGGCCCAACCCCAAAGCGCCATGTCGACGATGCTGTAGTCCTCGCCCAGCATGTAAGTGTTTTGCGCCAGGTGCTTTTCCAGCACGCTCCAGTGGCGGTGCGCTTCGAAGTCATAGCGGTTCAGGGCGTACTCCTTGGGCTCAGGAGCGGCGTGGCGAAAGTGCACCGACTGGCCAGAAAATGGACCGATGCCGCTGGCGATGAACAGCAACCAGGACAGGGCCGCGCCGCGCTCTTTGGCTTTGGCCATGCCCGGCACAAACTTTTGTTCGCGGTCGGCCAAGTACAGCAATATGGCGTTGCTGTCGAACACGGTCACATCGCCATCCACGATGGCGGGCACTTTGGCATTGGGGTTCACGGCCAAAAAGGCGGGTGCAAATTGTTCGCCCTTGCGCGTGTCCACCGGCATGGCTTCAAAAGGCAGGCCCAACTCTTCGAGCAGCAAGGCGATCTTCATGGGGTTGGGCGCGGCGTTGAAGAAAAATTTCAGCATGAGAGCGTTCCATTCAAAGGGTGTGATGGTCAAAGGAGACGGGCGGCCCAGCATCCAATGCCCAAGCCCATTCAAGTGTCGCCCAGACCCGACCTTTCAGGGGCAGCTTGCCAGTCATGTGTGTGACTCAGGGGGCCGCACTTTGTTGTTACGTTCGCCCGTCACCCACTGCAAGCCTTTTGTACAAGCCCTCTGAGCAGGCGGGCTTGTTCTCTTGCACTGGAGACCCATGCCATTTCTCAGGAACGCATCATGACCGAACGTTTGGCCCAGATCCGCTATGACGATTTGCCCGCCGAGGTGCGGCCCTTGGCAGACGATATCCTCAAGGTGTCCAGCGCAGCCCTTGGCGGCCCTTACAACGCCTTGCTGCGCAGCCCCGACATGGCCCGTCGTGCCTTTGATTTTCTGGACTATCTGCGGTTCAAGACCTCGGTCAACAAACGATTGAACGAATTCGCCATTCTGATCCAGGCGCGCATTTCCAACGCGCAATACGAGTGGTGGGCTCATGAGCGTATCGCTCGAAACGCGGGCTTGTCAGACGCGGTGATGCGCGACTTGCAGCAATGCCAACGGCCGACCAGCATGCAAGACGATGAGCGTTTGGTTTATGACTTTTGCATTCAGTTGTCCTTGAATCACCGCGTGCCCGATGCCTTGTGGCAAGAGGCCGTGACAACCATGGGCGAACAAGCTGTGGTGGACCTGACAGTCCTGTCGGGCACCTACGTGATGGTGTCCATGCTGCTGAACGCCACGCAAGTGGGCATTCCGGGCGGGGGGACTGAACCCCTTGAGGTGCTGAGCCCTCTGGAGATTCGCCAGCGTTTGCTGGCCTGATCGGTCACACTGCGGCCTTCATAAAAAAGGAGACTTCCATGCCCATTCGTTTCATTCGCACAGGCTTGGCCTTGCTGCTGACCGTCACCGCCTTTCAGGCCTTGGCACAAGACTTTCCGAATCGCGCCATGACCATGGTGATGCCTTATGCCGCAGGCGGCCCGGGCGACACGATCACCCGTGTTTTTGCCGGAGCGATGCAAAAGCATTTGGGTCAGCAGATTGTGGTGGACAACACCGCAGGCGCTTCGGGCTCGATCGGCACGGCCAAAGTGGCCCGCGCCAAGCCCGATGGCTACACCTTGCTGATGATCCACGTCAGCCATGCGACCAACCAGGCCATGTACAAAAGCTTGCCCTACCACCCAGTGGACGATTTCGAGCCGATTGGTCGAGCCACCAGTGGCCCCATGGTGATCGTGGCGCGCAACGATTTCCCGGCCAAAAACCTCAATGAATTCGTGTCTTACGTCAAAGCCAATGCGGCCAAGGTCAGCCTGGCCCATGCGGGTGTGGGCTCGGCCTCGCACCTGTGCGGCTTGATGATGATGAACGCGCTGAACGTCAAGCTCAATGAAATTCCCTACAAGGGCACTGGTCCGGCCTTGACCGACCTGATGGGCGGTCAGGTGGACATCTTGTGTGACCAGACTTCGGGCACCGTGCCCTCGGTCAAAACCGGCAAGATCAAGGCCTATGCTGCAGCGGGCAAAGCCCGGTTGCCGCAATTGCCCGAGGTGCCTGCCATCACCGATGCTGGCGTGGAAGGTTTTGAGATCAACATTTCATTTGGGCTGTATGCCCCCAAAGGCACGCCCAAACTCGTCCTGGCGCAGTTGACAAGCGCTTTGCAAAAGTCGGTGGGTGATACCGAAGTGCGCCAACGGCTGGAGGCCATGGGCATCTCGGCAGTAAGTCAGGACTTGGCCAGTCCTGAGGCCTTGCGTGTCCACCTGAAAAACGAAATCGATACGCTGGGCGGTTTGTTGATCAAGGCGGGTGTGAAAGCCAACTGAGTGCTTTTGATGGTGCTGAGGCCATGAGGTGTTCCTCTCGCCTGTACGGGAGATGAAACGATGAAAAACTGGTGGCCTTTGCTGTTGACCCTGGTGATCCAGGCCATGGTGGCCATGGCCTTGCTCACCTTGCCGGTCATGGCACCTGTGGTGGCCCAAGCCATGCAGGTCTCGCCTGCTCTGGTGGGTTTGTATGTGTCGGTGACCTACGCCGGTGCCATGGTGTCCACCCTGATGGGGGGTGCCACGGTGGCGCGGTTGGGCGCGATTCGCGTCAGCCAGTGGGGTTTGCTGTTGTGCGCTCTGGGCCTGTTCTTGTGCGCCGTACCCTGGTTTCCGGCCATGGTGCTGGGGGCGGTGCTGATTGGTTTGGGTTACGGCCCGATCACCCCGGCCAGCTCGCATTTGCTTGCGCGCACCACGCCCAAAGACCGGATGTCACTGGTGTTTTCGCTCAAGCAAACCGGCGTGCCCTTGGGCAGCATGTTGGCCGGTGCCATCGTGCCGCCCTTGCTGTGGGTCATGAACTGGCAAGCCAGTCTGGCCGCTGTGGCCGGCGTGTGTGTGTTGTGCGCCTGGGTGTCACAAGCCTTGCGCACCGAGCTGGACAGTGATCGTCAGCCCGACGCGGTCGTGCATTGGCGAAGCCTGATCCAGCCCATCCGGCTGGTGCTGGCGCATCGGGCCTTGTTCACCATGGCGTCTTGTTCTTTCATGTTTTCCATGGTTCAACTGTCTCTGACCACCTATTTGGTGACGTTTTTGCACGATGACTTGTCCTATGGGTTGGTGGCTGCTGGCCTGGCTTTGTCGGCCACGCAAATGGGCGGCATTGGCGGGCGCATTGCCTGGGGCTATGTGGCCGACCGCTGGTTGGGCGCGCGGCCCATGCTGCTGCTTTTGGCCAGCATGATGGCCCTGGGTGCGCTGGCATCGGCCTTTTTGACCACCGACACGCCGCACGGTGTGGTGGTGGGAATTTTGGTGACCTTTGGTGCGTCGGCCATTGGCTGGAACGGGGTGTACCTGGCTGAAGTGGCACGCCGCGCCCCGCCCGGCATGGCCAGCATGGCCACCGGGGGCACATTGGCGTTCACGTTTTTGGGTGTGGTCGTGGGGCCACCCATGTTTGGCGCTTTGTCTGGCTTGTTTGGCACCTACCGTGCCGGTTTTGTTGGCCTGATGGTCATGGCCAGCCTCAGTGGTGCGGTCTTGTTCTGGAGCCAGCGGCCTGGTCGTCAAACGGCCTGAGGCTGTTGGGGGCAGCCCGGCTGTTCGTTCAGGTTGATTGCAAAATTTGATCGATCCAGCTTTGCAACGCGGGGCCGTTCAGGCCATGGGCCAAGCCCAGCATCATGGCGATGCGCACTTTGTGCGGTGGCAAGGGGCCTGCGGTCAGGATGCCGTGGGCCGCGTCGTCGTAGACGCTTGCGCGCGTGACGCTGCCCGGTATCCAGCGAGAGCACCGGGCCACCATCACCCCTTGCGCGGGCAGTGCCTGGATGAGCGCCCGGTAGGCGGTGGGTGTGTTGGCATTGCCAAAACCTGCGTGCACGATGCCCTTGGCCCCTGCTGCCACAAAGGCCTGTAGGGCGGTGTCGTCCACCCCCGCATAGGCCACGGCAATGTCCACGCGTGGCCATACCGCTGGGGCTTGCCAAGCCACGGTGGGTGCGCGTCCCGGCGCACGAAACCATTGCACAGCCAGGTCGGCCACTTCGCCCACGGCACCCGCCAAAGGGCTGTCAAAAGCTTCCACGCTGCTCACATGGCGTTTGGTGACCCACAGGCCCGAATGGATGCGTCCGTTCATGAGCACCAGCGTGCCCCGACCGCGTGCATCGGGGCAGGCGGCCACGCTGCAGGCATCGAGCAAGTTGGCTGGTCCATCGGCCGAATAGGCCGTGGCCGGGCGCATGGCCCCCACCACAATGATGGGTTTCTCGCTGTTCACGCTCAAGTGCAAAAACGTCGCGGTCTCTTCCAGGGTGTCGGTGCCATGGGTGATCACGATGCCACTGATGGCGGGGTTGTTGACGGCATGCATGACGTCCCGGTGCAGGTCCAGCCAGTGTTCGGGCCGCACGTCGTAGCTGGCCAGTTGCATGGGCTGAGAGACCTCGATGTCATAGCGCTGGTGCAGCTCGGGCACGGTGTCAACCACCGCCGCCAGGCTCAGGCTGGCGGGTTTGTAATCGGTGCTGACCGATGCGGCGCTGGCCGCGCCAGCGATGGTGCCACCGGTGCCGATCAGGGCCAAACGGGGTTTTGTCATGGGTGTGGACTCCAAAAAATCTGTGCAAAAAATTCAGACCGAAAAAGTCATGCTCACTCGGCCCAGCGGACCGTAATCGGCAGTCGCGGTGTCGCCGGGTTCGAGTTCGAGGGGCACCATGCAGGTGCCGGTGGTGACCACTTGGCCCTTTTGCAAAGTGATGCCCAAGTGCGACAGCTGGTTGGCCAGCCAGGTCAGGGCGATGCGCGGATCGCCGAGCACGTTGCCGCCCGACCCGTCTCGGGCGTACTTCAGTGTGCTGCCGTGCTTGACTTGGGCGTGCACCGGGTAGGTGCTCAAGTCCAATTCACGCCATAAATCGGGGGCAGCCGGGCCCAGGACGAAGTGTCGTGCACAGGCGTTGTCGGCCAGCAGTTGCGCCTCACCCGCGGCGGTAAAGGGCTCCAGGCGCGAGTCGGGCACTTCAATGGCGGGGTGCAAACTCGCCACGGCGGCCATGACTTGCTGCTGGGTATAAGGCGCGGTTTGCGGGGGCAGGTCTTGTGCCATGGCAAAAGCAAATTCAGGCTCGGCCACCCGCATGCGGTTGCCCTCAGACGGCACTGTGGCACCGCTGTCGAACACCTGACCCGACAACAGTCTTCCGGCCATGGGCCCACTGACGTTGATGTGGGCTTGACCGTTCGCGCTGGTGGCTGCGATTTTCCAACCCAGTACCTTGCGCCCGGAAACCCAAGGCAGTTGGGCTTGGGCCGCGTAGCCTTGTTGGGCATTTTGAGGACGACAATCCATGGGCAGGGCGATCAACACTTGTGCAGATTGCCAATGCCGCCAAATGATTTGGGCGGCTTGAGTGGCCGATTGGTGTTGGGCTTGTGAGGGGTGGGTGTCTTGAAAACTCATCCGTCAATTGTTGCGCGAAGTGACTCGAAAACGCCAATGAATTTGTGTATAATTTTGGGTTTGGTATACATGCCAATAAAATTTTGGTGATATAGCTCAGTTGGTTAGAGCGCAGCATTCATAATGCTGATGTCGGTGGTTCAAATCCACCTATCACCACCAAATTTCAAACCCGCAGTTTCACGACTGCGGGTTTTTTGTTTTCTGCACTTTGTGTAAGCTGCTTGCCAAGCCCCCAGCCCTGTCAGACCTTCGCCTCTGGGTTAAGGTCAGGGCATGAACAAGCAATCTTGGATGCATGGTTTGAAGCTGGGAGCACGTCAATTGTGGCGTGACTTGCGAGCGGGCGAGTTGCGCCTGTTGATGGTGTCGGTGGCCTTGGCGGTGGCGGCCTTAACGGCTGTGGGCTTTCTGGCCGACCGGATGCAGTCGGGTCTGTGGCGAGATGCGCGCCAACTTTTGGGCGGGGACGCGGTGGTGGTGAGCGACCAGCGCACCCCCCAGGCCTTTGTTCAAAAGGCCCAATTGGTGGGTTTGCAAAGCAACACCAATGTGAGTTTCCCGACCATGGCGCGTGCCATGAACGCACCGAAAGTCGCATCCGCACCTGACACGCCACCCGCCACCCCACCCGCCACACGCCTGGTGGCCCTCAAAGCCGTGGAGCCCGGTTACCCCTTGCGCGGTCGCCTGGAGATCGCTGGTGAAAGCGCGCCCAGTATTCCGCCCGAGGGCGAGGTGTGGGTCGATGCGGCCTTGCTCGAAGCGCTGAACGTGCAGGTGGGCCAGAGCCTGGGATTGGGCGAGCGCAGTTTGCGCATAGCCGCCACCATCGTCCGAGAGCCCGACCGGGGCGCGGGGTTCATGGGCTTTGCCCCGCGCGTGATGATGAACATGGCCGATTTGGCCTCGACGGGCCTGGTGCAGCCGGCCAGCCGCGTGAACTGGCGGATGGCCGTGGCGGGCTCGGATGCCGCCGTGGGTCAGTTTTTGCCTTGGGCGCAGGCCGAGGCCGACAAGCCCGAGGTGCGCGGCGTGAAAGTCGAGTCCTTGGGCAGTGGGCGACCCGAGATGCGCCAGACCTTGGACCGGGCCTCTCAGTTTTTGAACCTGGTGGCCTTGCTGGCCGCCTTGCTGTGCGCTGTGGCCGTGGCCTTGGCGGCGCGCAGCTTTGCCGAGCGGCAGCTGGACGCTTGTGCCTTGCTTCGAGTTCTCGGGCAAAGCCAGCGCACACTCACATTGAGTTATGGCCTGGAGTTTCTGGGTGCTGGTCTGGTGGCCAGTCTGCTGGGGGTGCTGGCCGGTTATGGCGTGCACCTAGGGTTTGTGCAGTTGTTGGTGGGGTTGGTGGATGCCAACTTACCTGGTGCCACCCTGCAACCGGCACTGATGGGACTGGCCATGGGTTTGACGCTGTTGGTGGCTTTTGGCCTGCCGCCTGTTTTGCAGTTGGCGCAGGTGCCGCCACTGCGGGTGATTCGCCGAGACTTGGGCAACGTGCAGGTGCGCTCGGGGCTGGTGCTGGTGATGGGCTTGCTCGGCTTTGCCCTCACCTTGCTCATGGTCAGCCGCAGCCTGACGCTGGGCCTGATCACCGTGGGCGGTTTTGCGCTGGCACTCTTGGTGTTTGCGGGCCTGGCGGCGGCGGCCTTGTTTTTGCTGCGCCGGGTGGTGCCTGACGAGTCGGCTCCACGCTGGCTGCGCCTGGCCACGCGGCAGGTTGCGGCGCGGCCATTGTTTGCGGTGGTGCAGGTCAGTGCCTTGTCGGTGGGTTTGTTAGCGCTTGCTTTGCTGGTCTTGCTTCGCACCGACCTGATCGCCAGTTGGCGTCAGGCCACACCGGTGAACGCGCCCGACCGCTTTGTCATCAATGTGCAGCCCGATCAGGCCGAGGCCTTTTTGGCATACCTGACCAAATCAGGTGTGCAGTCGCCCGATTGGTTCCCCATGATCCGGGGCCGGCTGGTGGCCATCAATGGCCGGGCCATCGGCCCCGATGACATTCAAGCTGACCGTGGCAAACGCTTCGTTGACCGCGAAGTCAATCTCTCGCACAGCGCGGTCTTGCCCGACCACAACCCCTTGGTGGCTGGGCGCTGGCAGGCCGAAGAGGCCAATGGCGTGAGTGTCGAAGAGGGAATTGCCCAGGCGCTGGGCCTGAAGCTGGGTGACCGATTGGGTTTTGACATTGCCGGTCAGCCCCACGAGGCAATCGTCACTTCCTTGCGCAAGGTGGATTGGGCTTCGATGCGGGCCAACTTTTTCATGCTGTTCCCGGTCTCACAAATGCCCGATTTGCCGATGACCTACATGGCCGCATTCCAGTCCCCAAAGGAGCAGCCAGGTTTTGAAAACGCCATGGTCAATGCCTTCCCCAACATCACCAGCGTCGACATGCGCAGCACACTGGCGCAGGTCCAGCGCGTCATGGACCAGGTAATTCGGGCTGTGGAGTTTTTGTTTGCCTTCACTTTGGCGGCGGGCCTGATGGTGTTGCTGGCCGCAGTGGGCGCGAGTCGCCAAGCGCGTGAGCGCGAATACGCCATCATGCGTGCGCTGGGTGCGAGCCGCAGTCTGCTGGCGCAGGTGCAACGCACCGAGCTGCTGGGCATTGGTTGCTTGGCAGGATTCATGGCGAGCGCCATGGCCCTGCTGGTGGGCTGGGCCTTGGCCCGTTATGCTTTCGAGTTCGCCTGGCAGCCGCCTTTTTGGGCACCATTGGCCGGAGGCCTCGCCGGGGCTTTACTGGCCTTGGGCGCTGGAAGTCTGAGCTTGGCCGGGGTTTTGCGCCAGCCGGTGGTGCAGACTTTGCGTCAAGCTGCGCAGTGAACATGTGGCTTCATGGCCTTCAACAACCTTGCACAATCCATTTCCCATGAGCATCGACGACAAACCTGCGGTTGACACGCCCTATGCCTGGATCGGTGGTGAAACGACAGTTCGTGCACTGGCCGACCGGTTTTACGATCTGATGGACATCGAGCCGGGCTACAAGGCGCTGCGCGACACCCACGGCAGCAGCTTGGACGGTGCTCGGGACAAGCTTTTTTGGTTTTTGTGCGGCTGGCTCGGTGGGCCCGAACACTACACCGAGCGTTTTGGCCACCCCCGATTGCGCATGCGCCACATGCCGTTTTCGATCGGTGTGCTCGAGCGCGACCAGTGGCTCGCTTGCATGGACCAGGCCATGACTGAGTTGCGTGTCGACCCTGCGCTGCGTGAGCGCTTGGGAGCCAGTTTTTTCAAAACCGCAGACTGGATGCGCAACCAGGCAGTTTGATCTTTATTTGAACTGTTGGCCATGGGGCAATGACATGTCCTTTTTCGCCATCTCCAAGAGACGAGCACACCTTATAACGCCAAGCCAGAAGCGACCATGAAAATCACTGCACTGCAAGACTTGAAACAGGTGCGCCAACAACTGGCCAGTGCACACGCACAAGCCCAAGCCTTGGCCGCTGCGCAAGCCTTGCTTGCTCAACAGCGTGAGGCTGAAAAAAACTTGTTTGTTCGTGCTGTGGGCAGTGTCCAGCGTCTGCCAACACCCAGCGTCGTCAGTTTGGAAAAACCTGGACCAGCTCCCATCGCACACCAACGTCAGCTGGACAACGAAGCGGTGTTGCGCGATTGTCTGAGTGACGAATTTGATGCAAGCACACTGCTAGACACCGATGACGCCCTGAGTTTTCGCCGCCCAGGAGTGGGCCGAGATGTGATTCACAAACTGCGCAAAGGTGAATGGTCGATCCAGCGGGAAGTTGACCTTCATGGTCTGCGCAGTGATGAGGCTCGGTTGGCCTTGTCAGAATTTATTCGCTTGGCGCACCGCCAGGGCCTGCGTTGCCTGCGTGTGGTGCACGGCAAAGGCTTGGGGTCTCCCGGCAAAACACCTGTGCTTAAATCGAAAGTCCATAGCTGGCTGGTGCAAAAAAACCAAGTGATGGCATTTGTGCAAGCCAAGCCGGCCGAAGGCGGTGCCGGGGCGTTGGTGGTTTTGCTCAAGCCCGCAGGTTGAGGCTCAAGCCCTGGGCTGAATAGAGATGCGTTCAGACGCCACTCCATGGGGTATTGATGCCTCCTCGCAAGCCACTTGAATCAGTTGGCGCTGTCCGTCCTCGCCCTCTCGCATGGCGCTCAGGCAGCCACCCCAGACACAACCGGTGTCCAATGCCCAGATGTCGCTGCGGTCTTGCCAGCCCAAGGTCGACCAGTGGCCAAATGCGATGGTGATGTCGCTGGTGCGCCGACCCGGCACATCAAACCAAGGCATGAAACCTTCCGGCGCCTTGGCTGAACTGTCTTTGGTGGCAAATTCCATGGCCCCCTTGGCTGAACAAAAGCGCAGCCGTGTCAATGCATTCGCCACCATGCGCCAGCGTGTGATCCCTGTCAGTTCCTCGCACCAAGTGTTGGGTTCGTTTCCATACATATGGGCCAAAAAATAGGGTAATTCGGGTCCGCGTAAAACGGACTGCAGCTCATCTGCCAACGACAATGTTTGCGCCAAGGTCCAGTCGGGCAGGACTCCGGCATGAACCGACAGCACGCCGTGTGACCACAGTGCCAGTTGTTGTTGGCGCAGCCAGTTGATCAAAACATCCCGGTCGGGTGCGATCATCAGATCATCCAGCGTATCCAGTCGCTTGCTGCGGCTGAAGCCATATGCCACAGCCAAGGCATGCAAATCATGGTTGCCCAGGACACACTGGACACTGCCTTGCAAGGCCATCAAGCGCCGTAAAACGCCAGCAGAGTCAGGCCCCCTGTTGACCAAGTCGCCCAAAACAATCAATTGGTCACGGCTCGGTGAGAAATTCACTTCTTCCAACAAACGGCCTAAAGACGCATTGCAGCCTTGAATGTCACCGGCCCAGTAAATAGCCATGGAGTGCCTTTGCTTAAAGAAAGATGGATAAAATTTTGGATGTCATGACGCCATTTTTTTAACAAGCCGTACCCAAGCTAAAGCAGGCGATGTCTGCAAAAGACATGACATAGAAAATTGGAGGGCATTCCAAGAGGCGAATGATGGATGCCATGACATTTACAGCTTAATCAAAAACGACCCAGACCCTGTTTTTAAAAAGATCAAATTTTGTTGTATATTCAGACATTATCTTCATTGAGAATCCATCATGACACAATCATACAAAGAGTTATTGCAGCAACGTGAAGCCTTAGAGCAAGCTATTGCTCAAGCCCGCCAAAATGAAATTTCAAGTGCAGTTGTCAAGATTCGTGAACTGATCAGCGAATATGACCTGACGGCCCAAGATGTGTTCCCTGGACGTACCAGCAAATCACAAGCGGTCAAGTCCATCAGCAAAGTGGCTGCCAAATACCGCGATCCTGCAACGGGTCAAACTTGGACTGGTCGCGGTAAGGCCCCCAAATGGATAGAAGGCCAAGACCGCACGCCCTATGTCATTGCTTGAATTGTCTGAGGTCAGTTTGATTTTTAAGATGTCTAATAATTGTCAAAATTATTAATTCTTTTCGAATCAAACAAAATTTTTCGATAATTTCCTGCATTTGTACCAATCAAATGAGCGCTCATTCAAATGGATGAGCCAGCTTTTTTCAAAGCGGTGCTGACGAGCCAAAACGTCGGTCTCGGGTTTTAAACCACTCAATGGCTGTGTTCAGTTGATCGGTTGTAAAGTCTGGCCAAAGCGCGTCACAGAAAAACATTTCGGCGTAAGCTGCTTGCCAGAGCATGAAATTGCTGATCCGAGACTCTCCCCCGGTGCGAATCAACAGATCAACTTCGGGGGCGTTTTCAGTAGACAGAAATTCCGACAACGACTCTTCTGTCAAAAGATCCATCGATTCTTTTGGGTTTGCCGCGCGCCAAGCTTTGACGGCTTGAATCATGTCCCATCGGCCCCCATAGTTGGCGCAGACATTCAAAGTAATGGCCAAATTGCCAGAAGTTTTTTCCTGAGCCATGGCAATGAGTTCCTGCAAGGGTGTCGAAAACCTGCTGGTATCTCCAAGTACCTTCAAGCGAACACCGTTGGTGTTCATGTTGTTGATTTCATTTTTTAAGTAGGTCATGAATAAATTCATGAGACTGCTGACTTCGTCTTCTGGTCTCTTCCAGTTTTCAGTGCTGAAAGCAAACAAGCTCAATTGAGGAATGCCAATTTCAGCGCATGCTTTAACGATATCTCGCACACGCTTGGCGCCAGCGGCGTGCCCCAATGCTGCAGGCAAAAAACGTTTTTTGGCCCAGCGTCTGTTGCCATCCATGATGATGGCAATGTGCTGCGGCAGATTGTTGGGTTTTTGGAGGGACAAGGGCTCGTTCAATGTTGATGATTGACATCGGATTTTAGTAGCATCAACAAACCCATTTGACTGTTCATTGCACATCATTGTGCCGTCTGCCTGTGCCTGAGGGTTACGTTGACCGGGAGTCTTGAAATATAAAAACTAAAAAGATGGAATTTTTTAGTTTTCCTTCGTTTTTCTTTTGACCATTTGAAGTGGACTGTATGGGTCTTGGGATCCGAAGCGGTCAGCACAGCTTTGTCAGAGCGATGGATCAAACCGCCATTGCAATTGGTTCCGATCCCTGATGTGACAGTGCACATCGGGAATTAAGGCCCAATTTATGGTCCATGCCTTTGCTTGTGCTGCATGGCGCGCCCGCTTTGACCGACCTTGATTTTGTGGAATGTTCGGTTGACTGTCCTCTTGCAAGCTCCACAGGCAGGGCACTTCTTAGAAAGAACAGTGGATGTGTCCGGAAAACAGCACCTGTCTTGACAACTTCAACCCATTGACTGGTGGTATGGTGAACGCAGTGCCATAACCTGGGTGCAAATTTGACCCATAAAAGCCACTGATGCAACCCTTTGGGTCACTGAGACGAAAAAGCATTGCACTTAACGTCTTTCAAGGAGCATCCATGAACTCACAAATCCAAGAATTTTTGGACCGCATTCAGCAGCTGGAAGCGGCCATTGAACAAGAGGCAAAAAGTCAGCGTCAACAGTGGAAGGCTGACTTTGAAGAGCACAAAGTGCGCTTTGAAAAAGAAGTGTTGGCCCAGCAAAAGCGCTTCAAGGAAGGCTTGTTTGCCTATGTGTTGACTGCTGAGTGGCGTCATGTGTTGTGCGTGCCATTCATTTACCCCGTGTTGTTACCGATGCTGCTGATGGATGTCTTTGTCACGGTTTATCAGTGGGTTTGCTTTCCCCTGTGTGGGATTCCCCGTGTCAAGAGGGCAGCGTATTTTGTCTATGACCGAACCCATCTTGCTTATTTGAATTGGCTTGAAAAAATCAATTGCGCCTACTGCTCTTACGGCAATGGACTGATTGCCTATTGCCGCGAAGTCGTCGGTCTGACTGAGAAGTACTGGTGCCCCATCAAGCACGCCCGTCGCAGATTGCAGGCGCATGCCCATTACCATGGGTTTTCCGATTATGGTGACGCTGAAAATTACCGAGCAGAGTTGGCTCGTCTGCGCGCCGAGCTTTTAAAGATGCGGCAAGACACATGGGATGGCAAGCCTTGAGGCAAAAGGATACAGAGGAGCCGTCTCCTTGTCACTTGCCCGACACCTTGGATGGCTTGACTTGCCTACATTTGAATACATGAAAAAATTTGCGACTTTGGCCGAATTGGCCGCTTGTGTGGGTCAGGATGTAGCAGTGACTGAATGGCTTGAGATCACTCAAGAGCAGGTCAATCAGTTCGCTCAGGCCACGGGTGATCACCAATGGATTCATGTGGATGTCGAGCGGGCCAAACAAGGACCATTTGGGGCACCTATTGCACACGGCTTTCTGACTTTGTCCTTGTTGTCTCAGTTTTTCGACAAGACCATTGTGGTGAGCTCGGCACGCATGGGCGTGAATTACGGGCTGAACAAAGTGCGCTTCATGGCCCCTGTACCGGTCGGCAGTCGTTTGCGGGCCCATTTGCATTTGCATTCAGCCACATCCATTGAAGGCAATGGCTTGCAATTGCAATGGAATGTGACCGTAGAGCTTGAGGGCAGCGAAAAGCCTGTTTGCGCTGCACAATCCTTGGTTCGAATGTATGCCTGACAGGGCGTTCTCAGCGGGTTCATGCCCTTGCCCCGCCAAAACCGTTTTGCCGCCAGGCTTCAAACACCGTCACTGCAACAGCATTGGACAAATTCAAGCTTCGCTGCCCCTCGACCATGGGCAGTTTGATTCGTTGCGTTGGTGAAAATTGCTCGCGAAGTTCGGGTGATAAACCACGGGTTTCTGAGCCAAACACCAGCCAGTCCCCCGGTGCAAAGTTCACCCCATGCGCTGCGCTACTGCCTCTGGTGGTCAGTGCAAACATGCGTTCGGCAAGGGGTTGCTCCTTGAGCAAAAAAGAGGACCAGTCGGCATGGCAGCGAAGGTCTGCGTACTCGTGGTAATCCAGACCTGCTCGTCGCATGTGTTTGTCATCCATCGAAAACCCGAGGGGTTCGATCAGATGCAGTGTGCAGCCGGTGTTGGCTGCCAAGCGGATGACATTTCCAGTGTTCGGGGGGATTTCGGGCTCAACCAGGACGATATGAAACATGGCCGATATTGTGCCCTGTCAAGATTCGATGCTTGCCTCGGTGCGAGCCAGCACCAAGGCGCTGACTTGGGCGGCACCTGCTTGGAGTAAAACCCGTGCTGCAACGTGCAGCGAAGCGCCGCTGGTCATCACATCATCGATCAACACGACGTTTTTATGGCGAAGTTGAGCGGCTCGCAAGGGTTCAACCGCAAACGCACCCACCAAATTGGCCAAGCGTTCTGTCCGAGGCAACGTTCGCTGCGAAGGCGTGTCGCGCGTGCGCAGCAGCAAGTGGGGATCGGCTTTGCTGGGGTAAAGCTGACGAGCCAAAAGCCAAGCTTGGTTGTAGCCGCGTTGGGCCAAACGTTGATTTGAGAGGGGGATGGGCAGAACCCAGTGGGCTGCGTCCAACGCGTCATCGGCACCAGGCGCACTGAGCATCAGCGTGGCCAAAGGCCTGTCCCAGCCTGCTTGGTGTTGAAATTTGTAGCGAGAAATCAGATCCACCCAAGGCCATTCATAGCTGGTGGCAGTGATACAAATTTTTAAGGGCGGTGGATTGCGCAGGCAGATATTGCAAACCAGAAGCGGGGCAAGCAACGGCAAGGCACAGCTAAGACAGCGGTGCCGAGGCTGGGCAAAGCGGCTGATACACGTTTCACACAAGGGCGCTTGTGGCCAGCGATGACAAATGGCACAGCGGCTGGGCAGTGCCTGCAAAAGGCGACTTGGCCGGAGTTTTTCTAACATTGAGCAGAAATGTGGATGCCACTGGAACCTCATGAAATCAATATACTGCGCCAATCCCCAGATCACAAGCGGACATTGACGCTCCTTGGATGCGGGCGTTCATCTACTTTTTCCCATGGCCATGTCTGCACCTGAATGCCCCCCCTCCTTGGATCCCATTGCCGCTGCCAGATGGTCTGTGTATTGCGCAGGCCTTTCCTCACCATGGCTACATGAAGAGGTGGCCTCCCGGATGCAAGAGAGGTTGGCGTTCATCAAGCTTCAACCTGCCCGCTGGGTCCATTGGGGTCCATTACAGGGAGGTTTGCAGGCGCATGAAGCGTTGCAAAAGCGTTATCCAACAGCGCAAGCTTGGCTCAGCAGCGAGCACCACCAGCAGAACTTGGCGGCCCATGAATTTTTGCAAGGAAGATGGTGGCAGGCCAAGCGCTGGTTTGGACCGCGCCTGCAGCACGGCTTGCTACCCGATGGTCAGGCAAACATGTTGTGGGCCAATATGCAGTTGCACACTTCAGCCGAGCCTCAAAACCTGCTGAAAACCTGGCACAGAGCATTGGCCCAGGATGGTTTTTTGATGTTTTCATGCTTGGGGCCAGATACGTTTCGAGAGTTGCGAAATGTGTACGCCCGACATGGGTGGCCGGAGCCTGCCCATGAATTCACCGATATGCACGATTGGGGAGACATGCTGGTAGAGGCCGGTTTTGCTGAGCCGGTCATGGACATGGAGCGCATCACTTTGAGCTATGAAAGCCCACAGCGATTGCTGGCCGAATTGCGCAGTTGGGGGAGAAATCTGAATGTGCAGCGTTTTCAAGGTTTGCGAGGGCGGCGTTGGCTCGATCAATTGAATCAAGCACTCATGGAGTTGGCCCGGCCTGAAGAAGGTGGGCGCTTGACGCTGACATTTGAAATTGTCTATGGACATGCCCTTAAGCCTTCGCCCCGCGTTCCCGTCAGCGCTCGAGCGGTCATCGGACTTGAGCAAATGCAGCAGATGCTGCGCAACAGTCCACGGATTTCCGACAAAGTTTGAGTTGAATCAAAACACCCTTTGTTCTCGGGTAAAATCCGCCCGTTTTAGAAGCATTTTTTGCATTTCAACTTGTTGGTTTATTGAAAGTTGACGGGTGTCAAATTCAACGTATCAGTTAGCTCAAGAGACGGGACATGCCATCCATTGGCAGCTTCGTCGCAATTGCTCAGTGACACCGTCTCAGCTGGGTTTGATTTACTTGTCCTTGTGCCTCTTTTCACTTGGAATCGGTTTGTTTTTTTGGTACATGGGAGCCACGCTGGTTTTGGCTTTTGCGGGTCTTGAGATCGGTGTGGTGGGTTTGGCTTTTTTGATTTATGCGCGTCACGCCACCGATGGAGAGAAGATTTCAATCCAAGGTTGTCAGTTGGTGGTGGAGTGTGAGTCTGCTGGTCGCCTTGAGCGGGCTGAGTTCGCGCGTCAGTGGGTCAGGGTAGAGCCCAAATCGGGCGATCACAGCTTGATTGAGTTGTCCGGCCAGGGTCGATCAATTGAGGTGGGGCGTTTTGTACGACCCGAGTTGCGCCAGGTTTTGGCGCGAGAAATCAGGAAGGCATTGCGTTCGGCGTGATGTCTGGAGGCAAACAGGGTGAAACCCAGTTTGCCAGAGGTGTGAGTTCAACAGAGTCTTGGAAGTTATTGAGAATCATGAAGAATCTTTCCAATCAATTGGCTTATTTGCTGTCCCGCGCTGGTATTTTTGCCGGTGCCTGGGTGGCCACTGCAGCCTACGCGGTCAATGATTTGCCGGGTGGCCCAGCGGTCAACCAGCTCAATTTGCATCCTGCTGTCACCAAAATTGCCGAAGAGCAACAGTGGCTGCATTGGTTCATGTTGATCGTTTGTACGGTGATTTTCATTGCCGTATTTGCGGTCATGTTCTATTCCATTTGGAAGCACCGCAAGTCGGTTGGTCACAAACCAGCCAAATTCACGGAATCGATCACGGTGGAAGTGATTTGGACCGCAGTGCCCTTTCTGATTGTGATTTTGATGGCCCTGCCCGCCACCAAAGTGTTGGTGGCCCAAAAGGACACCACCAATGCCGACCTGACCATCAAGGCCACGGGTTACCAGTGGAAGTGGGGTTACGACTACATCAAGGGCGAGGGCGAAGGCTTGAGCTACATCTCGACCCTGGATTCCGGCCAGCGTGCCATGTCCAATGCGGGCAAGCCCGAAGGCGACAACTATTTGCTGAAGGTGGACAACCCCTTGGTGGTACCTGTGGGCCAAAAAGTGCGTGTGATCACCACGGCCAACGATGTGATCCACGCATTTGCTGTGCCCGCTTTTGGCATCAAACAAGATGCGATACCGGGTTTTGTGCGCGACACCTGGTTCCGCGCTGAAAAAACCGGCGACTTTTACGGCCAGTGCCAAGAGCTGTGCGGCAAAGAGCATGCTTACATGCCCATTCATGTGAAAGTGTTGTCTGCACAAGACTACGCTGCATGGGTTGTTGAAGAAAAGAAAAAGCAAGCCGCCAAAGCCGATGACCCGGCCAAAGTCTGGGCCCTGGACGATTTGTCCAAGCGTGGTGAAAAGGTTTTCGCAGCCAACTGCGCGGCTTGCCACCAAGCCACTGGCAAAGCGGCTGGCGCCATCAAAGCCCTTGATGGCTCAGCTGTTGTTTTGAATACTGACAAATCCAAGCAAATCGCTGTTCTGCTGAACGGTCAAAACAACGGTGCCATGCCCGCATGGAAGCAGTTGTCAGACACCGAAATCGCCGCTGTGATCACTTACACCAAAAACAACTGGTCCAACAAGACCGGGCAAATCGTGCAGCCGGCTGAAGTTCTGGCCGCTCGCAAATAAGCCGTACCGTATAGCAATCAAAGGAAATCAAGATGAGTGCCGTTCTAGACCATCACGATCACGCCCATGACGACCACGGTCACGCGCCTGCGGGCTGGCGTCGC
>JAIXOX010000149.1 GCA_027486555.1 Comamonadaceae bacterium | reverse complement strand
CGCCCTCGTCGCGATCAAGCCCCGCAGACCACCACCCGCATCGCCCCGAGGGCGGGGCTCCCACAAAAATGCAAGCAACCATCACCACTGGGCAAGGCACCCACATTTCCCCCGTAGGACCGACGCCCTCGTCGCGATCAAGCCCCGCAGACCACCACCCAGCGGCAACACTCAAGTAGGAGCGACGCCCTCGTCGCGATCAAGCCTCGCAGACCACCACCCATCGCCCCGGGGGCGGGGCTCCCACAAAAAGGCAAGCAACCATTACCACTGTGAAAGGCACCCACATTTCCCCTGTAGGAGCGACGCCCTCGTCGCGATCAAGCCCCGCAGACCACCACCCAGCGGCAACACTCAAGTCACAAAGCCCCCATCGGTGCCTGAATCGGCAGCCGTTTGGACCCAATAGGCCCACAAATCCTGCGCAAAGTGTCCGGCTGCGGGCTGGTGGCGTGGCTTTTCGCGGTAAGCCCGCACCTCCATGGTCAACACCATGGGCGGCTCATGCGGCAAGAAAGCGCGCACCAATGTTCCAGACTGGAGCTCCTTGGTCACTGCGCTTTGGGGCAAAAAGGCCAGTCCATGCCCCTCCAGCGCCATGCCCTTCAGACCTTCGGCCATGTCGGTTTCGAACACACGGTCAACATGGATGACCGTGCCCGATTGCTTCAACATCCAATCGGTCACAGCCCCCAAATAGGCCCCGGGTGCATAACCCAAATAAGGCAAAGGCCGGGCGCTGCTGCCTGGCAAACGAAACAGGGGCTCACCCAGCGCATCGGCTTTCACATAAGGCGCCATCTCTTCGTGGCCCAAGACCACCATGTCAAAACGTTCCGGGTCCAACTGAAGGGGCTGCGAAGCGTGGTGGTAGGCGATCAGCACATCGCACCCCCCCTCGACCAAACGCATGGCGGCATCGTGCACATTCAGGGCCATGAGGCGGGTTTTGATGGGCCCAAAGCCCTCTCGCAAACGGGCCATCCAGGCTGGAAAAAAGGTCAACGCCAAGGTGTGCGGCACCGCAAACTCCAGCACATCCTGGCCTGCACGGGCATGGCTGCGCAGCATGGCGCGGGTGGTCTGCAAGGACTGAAGCAACTCCAAGGCCTGCCCGTACAAAGTCTCCCCGGCCGGGGTCAAGCTGGTCGGGTAAGAACTGCGGTCCACCAAATCCGCCCCGGCCCACGCCTCCAGCGACTGAATGCGCCGTGAAAATGCGGGCTGCGTGACATGCCGCAACTGCGCCGAACGGCTAAAACTGCGCGTTTCAGCCAGGCTCACAAAATCTTCCAACCATTTCGTTTCCATGGCGTGATTATGGTTCAGCGTTCATCGTTCAGCGTTCATTGTTGCCCCTGTGGGAGCGACGCCCTCGTCGCGATGACGCGGCGCAGTCCACCACCCATCGCCCCGGGGGCGGGGCTCCTACAGGGAGACGTTCATGGTTCTGCGTTCATTGTTGCCCCTGTGGAAGCGACGCCCTCGTCGCGATGACGCCTCGCAGTCCACCACCCATCGCCCCGGGGGCGGGGCTCCCACAAAAGACAAGCCCGCATCGCCCCGGGGGCGGGGCTCCCACAAAAGACAAGCCCGCATCGCCCCGGGGGCGGGGCTCCTACAAAGACAAGATCGCATCGTCCCGGGGGGCGGGGCTCCCACAATGAGGCACACACGCCGAGCGAGCCATCGCCTCGGGGGCAGAACTTACACACAGAGGCGCAATCGCCGAGGCTGGCGTTTTTACAAATTGCAGCGGCGCACGATCTCGGTCGTGGGGGCGCTCTGGTTCATGGTGTAGAAGTGAATGGCGGGCACGCCGCCGTTCATGAGTTGTTCACACAGGTCACTCACCACATCCAGGCCAAAGGCCTTGATGGACTCCACATCATCGCCATAGCCTTGCAAACGCAACCTGATCCAGCGCGGGATCTCGGCACCGCAGGCATCCGAAAAACGCAGCAACTGCGAGGAACTGGTGATGGGCATGATGCCCGGCACCACGGGCACATCCACACCCAGTTTGTAGGCATCGTCCACAAATCGGAAATAGGCGTCGCTGTTGTAGAAGTATTGGGTGATGGCCGAATTCGCACCGGCCTTGACTTTGGTGGCAAAGGCCTGCAAGTCGGACTCGGGCGATTTGGCCTGCGGGTGAATTTCGGGGTAAGCGGCCACCTCAATGTGGAAGTCGTCACCCGTCTCGTCCCGAATGAAGGCCACCAGATCGCTGGCGTAATGGAACTCACCTCCCGCGCCATAGCCGCTGGGCAAGTCGCCGCGCAAAGCCACCAGGCGCTTGACGCCCATGGCTTTGAGCGTGGCCAGCTCTTCGCGCACCGAGGCCTTGGTCGCACCAATGCACGAGAAGTGCGATGCGGCGGCCACGCCCTCGTTCAAGATGGCGCTCACGGTGGAAAACGTGCCCTCTTGTGTCGAGCCTCCCGCACCGTAAGTGACCGAGCAAAACTCGGGTTTCAGGGCGTAGAGCTTCTCGCGCACACCACGCAATTTTTCTGCGCCTTCGGGCGTTTTCGGTGGAAAAAATTCCAGGCTGATGGGCAGTTTCAAACCAGACATCACAACACCTTCAAAAAATCAATAGTCGTTGGCCTTGGCATAGGCCTTGGCGGCCAGATCGGCCTCGTGGGCCACGCGTGTGGCCTCGCGCGCGGGCAAAACGGCAGCCGGGTCCGGCCAGCAGGCCTGGACAAAAAATTCGTGGTTACCGTCGCCGCCCTCAATTGGACTGTCCAACCAAGCGGTCACTTTCATGCCCAATTCGGTCAAAGCGGTGCGCACGCGGTTTTCGATGAACGGGAAATGCGTGTCGTCTTTCACGATGCCGCCCTTACCCACCTGACCGGGTTGCAATTCAAACTGCGGTTTGACCAGCATCAGCAATTGGCCTGTGGGTTTGAGCAAATGCACCACGCCGGGCAGCACCAAGGTGAGCGAGATGAAGGACACATCGCCCACCATCAAGTCAAAGCCTTCCAGCGCATCGGGAATGCGTTCGTCGCCTGGCTCCAGCTCGCGCGCGTTCACACCTTCGATGCAGACCACGCGTTCATCCTGGCTGATGCGGGGGTGCACTTGGGCATGGCCCACGTCAATGCCCACCACCTCGGCCGCGCCATGCTGCAACAAGCAATCGGTAAAACCCCCTGTGCTTTGCCCCACATCCAGACAACGCAGGCCATCGACCTTGACGCCCGTGGCCTTCAAAGCGCCTTCGAGCTTGAGGCCCCCACGCGACACATAACGCGACTCGGCATCGTCCAGCAACTCAATGGCAGCGCTTTCGGGCACTTCGTCACGGTTTTTGACCACGGTGCGCCAAGCGCCGTCCGGCTGCTGCCACTTCACCCCCCCAGCAATCAGTCGCTGGGCTTGGGAACGAGAAGCGGCCAGGCCACGTTCGACGAGAAGTTGGTCAATGCGCATCAATCAGTCATTTCAGTTCAAAAAATCGCGACGGGGGCGTCGCTCCTACATGGATTTGTGGGAGCCCTGCCCTCGGGGCGATACCGGTACAACAATCGCGACGAGGGCGTCGCTCCTACAGGGATTTGTAGGAGCCCCGCCCTCGGGGCGATACCGGTACAACAATCGCGACGAGGGCGTCGCTCCTACAGGGATTTGTGGGAGCCCCGCCCTCGGGGCGATACCGGTACAACAATCGCGACGGGGCGTCGCTCCTACAGGGATTTGTAGGAGCCCCGCCCTCGGGGCGATTCGACTCAATAGCGGTAAGTCTCGGCCTTGTAAGGACCGGTCTTCGAAACACCGATGTAAGCAGCTTGCTCGTCGCTCAAAACCGTCAGCATGGCGCCGACTTTTTCGAGGTGCAAACGGGCCACTTTTTCGTCCAGGTGCTTGGGCAGCACATAAACCTTGCCCGATTCGTATTCGCCCTGCTTGGTGAACAACTCGATCTGAGCGATCGTTTGGTTCGCAAAGCTGGCGCTCATCACAAAGCTGGGGTGGCCGGTGGCGCAACCCAGGTTCACCAAACGGCCTTTGGCCAGCAAAGTGATCTTTTTGCCATCGGGGAAGATGACGTGGTCGACTTGCGGCTTGATCTCGTCCCACTGGCACTTTTCCAGAGAAACGACGTCAATTTCGTTGTCGAAGTGACCGATGTTGCAAACGATGGCTTCGTCTTTCATGGCGGCCATGTGTTCGTAACGGATCACGTTCTTGTTGCCAGTGGCCGACACGAAAATGTCGCACTTGTCGGCAGCGTATTCCATGGTCACAACCTTGAAGCCTTCCATCGCGGCTTGCAGGGCGTTAATGGGGTCGATCTCGGTCACCCAGACTTGGGCGCTCAAGGCGCGCAAAGCTTGGGCCGAGCCCTTGCCCACGTCACCGTAACCGGCGACCACGGCCACTTTGCCGGCGATCATCACGTCGGTGGCGCGCTTGATCGAATCGACCAAAGATTCGCGGCAGCCGTACAGGTTGTCGAACTTGCTCTTGGTCACCGAGTCGTTCACGTTGATGGCGCGGAACATCAAGCTGCCTTTGGCGGCCATCTCGTTCAGGCGCAACACGCCGGTGGTGGTCTCTTCGGTCACGCCAATGATGTGCGCGCCCTTGCGTGTGTACCAAGTGGGGTCAATCGCCAATTTGGCTTTGATCGCGTTGAACAAACACACTTCTTCTTCGCTGCTAGGGTTGGCAATCAAGGAAGCGTCGGTTTCGGCGCGCTTGCCCAAATGCATGAGCAAGGTGGCGTCGCCGCCGTCGTCCAGGATCATGTTGGGGCCTTCGCCTTCGGTGTTAGCGGCGCCGAATTCAAAGATGCGGTGGGTGTAATCCCAGTAATCGGCCAAGGTTTCGCCCTTGATGGCGAACACCGGCGTGCCTTTGGCGGCAATCGCCGCAGCGGCGTGGTCTTGGGTCGAGAAAATGTTGCACGAAGCCCAGCGCACGTCAGCGCCCAAGGCTTGCAAAGTCTCGATCAGCACAGCCGTTTGAATGGTCATGTGCAGCGAGCCGGTGATGCGCGCGCCCTTCAAGGGCTGCGCTGCGTTGAACTCTTCGCGGATGGCCATCAGGCCCGGCATTTCGGTTTCGGCGATTTTGATTTCTTTGCGGCCCCAATCGGCCAGGCCGATGTCAGCAATCACGCAATCGGCGTTGAGGGTGGAAGGCATACGTGCATTCATGAGAAAAGCTCCAAGCAATGTGAATGAACCACACGCGTTGGGAAAGCACTGAAGGAAAAAAACAGGCTCACCGCACGTCGTGTGGATGAGCGTCGTTGCTGTATGTAGGTTCCGAGCCTCACGCCCCGCTGCCAGCTTTGTTCAAAGCCAGGGGACGCTGCAACGCTCCTCGGAAGCTTCAAATTATACGAAGAAAGGCCATCCATGTAGGGTAGGACCGTAAAATCACCCCTTTTTCCAGCCCACCCAGGGTTGGACCGCCACGGCAGCCAGATGCTGACCGCACGACCTCAGGACCCCTTGTGACCTACGCCCACGAAACCCGGCGCCGCCGGACGTTTGCCATCATTTCCCACCCCGACGCGGGCAAAACCACACTCACCGAAAAGCTCTTGCTGTTCTCGGGTGCGATCCAGATTGCCGGTTCCGTCAAGGCCCGCAAGGCCTCGCGCCACGCCACCTCGGACTGGATGGAAATTGAAAAGCAGCGCGGCATCTCGGTGGCTTCGTCGGTGATGCAGATGCTCTACCGCGACCACGTCATCAACCTGCTCGACACCCCCGGCCACAAAGACTTCTCGGAAGACACCTACCGCGTGCTCACCGCCGTGGACTCGGCCCTGATGGTGATCGATGCAGCCAACGGCGTGGAAGCCCAGACCCGCCGCCTGATCGAGGTGTGCCGTCAGCGCGACACGCCCATCATCACCTTCGTCAACAAGATGGACCGCGAAGTGCGCGACCCGCTCGACATCCTGGACGAAGTCGAGCGCGAGCTGGGCATGCCCTGCGTGCCCATGACCTGGCCTGTAGGCCAAGGCAAGTCTTTTGGCGGCATCATCAACCTGCGCACAAAGGCCATGACGGTGTTCGACTCCGGCAGCGAACGCCTGCCACAAGACTTCGAAACCATCCCATTAGCGGGTCATACCGGGCTTGACCCGGTATCCCCTTTGTCTGGTCATACCGGGCTTGACCCGGTATCCATGGATCCCGGATCGGAGTCCGGGATGACAAATGCCCAAGGCAGCAAAAGCCTGGCCGAGCGCTTTGGCCTGGAGTGGCAAACCGCCATGGACAGCATGGAGCTGGCCACTGGTGCTTCGCCCGCGTTTGACATGGCTGCGTTTTTGGCGGGCAAACAAACCCCCGTGTTCTTTGGCTCCGGCGTGAACAACTTCGGTGTGATGGAAGTGCTGGACGCCTTGGTCGATTTGGCCCCCGCGCCCCGGCCCCGCACCAGCAACCTGCTGGTCAACAAGCAGCCCGTGGTCAAAGAGATTCAGCCCGAAGACGGCGCGTTTTCGGGTGTGGTGTTCAAGGTGCAAGCCAACATGGACGCCAACCACCGCGACCGCATCGCCTTCGTGCGCATGGCCTCGGGCAAATACACGCCCGGCATGAAACTCAAGGTGCAGCGCACCGCCAAAGAACTGCGCCCGACCAGCGTGGTGACCTTTTTGAGCCAACGGCGCGAAGCAGTGGACGAAGCTTATGCGGGCGACATCATTGGCTTCACCACCCATGGCGGCGTGCAGCTGGGCGACACCATCACCGACGGTGCGAATCTGCAATTCACCGGCCTGCCCTTCTTTGCGCCCGAACTCTTCATGACCGTGATCCTGAAGAACCCGCTGCGCACCAAGCAACTGCAAACGGGCCTGGATCAATTGGGCGAAGAAGGCGCGATCCAGGTCTTCAAGCCCGAAATCGGCGGCCCCATGCTCTTGGGCGCGGTGGGCCAGCTGCAGTTTGAAGTGGTGCAGCACCGCCTGAAAGCCGAATACGACTGCGATGTGCGCCTGGAAGGTTGCCAGTACACCGGTGCCCGCTGGATCACCGCCGACACCCCGGCCGAGCTGCGCGAGTTCACCAACGCCTACCCTCAGCGCATGTCGCTGGATGCGGCTGGCACATTGGCCTATCTGTGCACCAGCCCGTATGACGTGCGCTTGGCGCAAGAGCGCTTTCCCAAAATTCACTTCCATCCGCTGCGCGAGCACGCGGGCTTGGCACTGGGCAGCGCGGGGTGAATGGGCTGAATGGGCTGATAAGGCGAGCGACGTCAGTCACTGTGGAGCTTGTAGGAGCGACGCCCTCGTCGCGATCACCTTCGCAGACCACCAACCATCGCCCCGAGGGCGGGGCTCCCACAAAGGCAAAGGTTTTTGCAGGAGCGACACCCTCGTCGCGATCACCTTCGCAGACCACCAACCATCGCACCGAGGGCGGAGCTCCCACAAAGGCAAAGGTTTTTGTAGGAGCGACGCCCTCGTCGCGATCACCTTCGCAGACCACCAACCATCGCCCCGAGGGCGGGGCTCCCACAAAGGCAAATGTATTTG
>JAIXOX010000109.1 GCA_027486555.1 Comamonadaceae bacterium | reverse complement strand
CCCCGCCCTCGGGGCGATGGGGGGTGGTCTGCGGGGCTTTATCGCGACGAGGGCGTCGCTCCTACAGGGGGAATGGCTGCCATTTCTTTGGGTGGTGGCCTGTATTTTGTGGGAGCCCCGCCCTCGGGGCGATGGGGGTGGTCAGTTTTGCATGCCCAAAACGAACTGCCGCACGCCCAGCTCGTCCATCTGCTTTTGTTCGTGCCGTTTGACGTCTTGCGCGACCGCCTTGTTGTCTTGTTCGACCAGCGACTGCATTTTGTGCAGCTCGATTTCGGCTTGGAGGCGTTTTTTTCGGATTTGCGTCAATCTGGTTTGGGCTTTGCCCAGATCCATCAGCACACGTTGCTGAAGACCGAGCAACTGGGTCATGAACTGGCGGTGGTTCATGCTCGCTTGCATGCCCATCACGGTGCCGTCTCTGGATTGTTCTTGCAGACGGTATTCGTCGTACAGCTTGCACAGCCGCTGGTGGCTGTCCTCGAGTTGCCGCACCAGGTCCATGGCTTGGTTGAGCTCGTTTTGAACTGTGTGCAGCGCTTCTTCTGCTTTGTTCACCAGCACCGGCCAGCAGCTTCTTGCTTGTCGCATGTTGTTCTCCTTGTCAGGTCAATGGCTCATGAGCGCTTGCACTTGCAGTCTGGTGGTGCCCGCGTCTTGGCTGGTGTGCATGTCTTGCTGCAAAAAACCTTCCATCAAGGGGCGCAAGCGGATGGCCTGGTCCAGATCGGGATTGCTGCCCGCTTCGTAAGCACCCACCTGGATCAGGTCCTGGTTTTGCTGGTACAGCGACCACAAACGCCTGAAACGGTTGGCCATTTTTTGGTCTTCGGGCGAGAGCAGGTTTTGCATCACCCGCGAGACCGAACCGGTCAGGTCGATGGCGGGGTAGTGCGCCGCATCGGCCAGTTTGCGCGACAGCATCACCTGGCCGTCGAGCGAGGCGCGGGCGATGTCCACAATCGGGTCATTGGCGTCATCCCCTTCGGCCAGCACGGTGTAAATGGCGGTGATCGAACCCACGCCGTGGCGACCTACCCCAGCGCGTTCGATCAAGTTAGGCAGCAGCGCAAACACCGAAGGCGGGTAGCCCTTGGCGGTGGGGGGTTCGCCCACGGCCAGGCCGATTTCGCGCTGCGCATGGGCCACGCGCGTCAGGCTGTCCACCAGCATCAACACGTTCTTGCCCCGGTCGCGGAAATACTCGGCAATGACGTGTGTCAAATGAGTGGCTTTCAGGCGCAGTACCGGCGATTCGTTGGCCGGTGCAGCAACCAACACCGACTTGGCCAAGCCCACAGGTCCGAGGGATTCTTCGATGAAGGCCTGCACTTCGCGCCCACGTTCACCGATCAGCCCGATCACCACCACATCGGCTTCGGTAAAACGCGTCATCATGCCCAGCAACACGCTTTTGCCCACACCCGAGCCCGCCACCAGCCCCAAGCGCTGGCCACGGCCAATCGTCAACATGCCGTTGATGGCTTTGATGCCCACGTCCAGCACTTCCTTGATGGGGCCGCGCTCCATCGGGTTGATGGGACGCCCTTGCAGACTCAACACATCGTGGCACTCTGGCTGCGGCTTGCCATCCAGCGCTTGGCCGCGTCCGTCGATGATGCGGCCCAGCAAATCGGGTCCCAGCCACACTTGAGAGGTGTGGCTGAGCACACGCACTTGTGCACCCGGACCAATGCCCTGCGGTTCAGTAAAGGGCAGCAAAAACAGGGTTTCGTCGTTGAAACCCACCACCTCGGCTTCGACCCGGTGGCCCATCTGGCCCACGATTTCACAGCATGCGCCCAGGGGTGCCATCAGACCGCGTGTTTCCAGCCGCATGCCCACCAGCCGCACCAAGGTTCCGCTGCGTTGGGGCTCGGGTGCATGCAGCTCCCCGATCAGCTGGTTCACCTCTTGATCGAAGTTCATGCCGGGGTGTCCTCGTTGGGATCTTCGTTTTTGATCTGGGTATCTTGCACATCGATGACCTGGCGGTCCCAGTCACGCTTGGGCGTGTTTTCGGGCAGCACGTCGACTTTGTCTTGCACCAAGCTGGAGTCGCGCATCCAGGTTTCGGGCTGGGCCAGCAAACGCCGCGCCAGCGGCTCCAGGCGGTGCTCGATCAGGTCTTGCACCAAAGTGTCTTGCACGCGAACCCGCACGCTGCCCGGGCGCAACTGGTTGTCGGGCTCGAGTTGCAGGTGTTCAATGGCCGCTTGGCCCAAGGCTTTGACGCGCAGCAAGTCTTGCGGATTCAGGCTCACATGCACGGCCTCGGCGGGGTGGTCCAGCTGTTGAATACAGCCTTGAATCAAACCATTCACGGCCTGGCCCGACAGTTGCAATTCGGCGCGCACCAACTGCTCGGCCACATGCATCGACAAGCGCTTGATGGGTTCAAAAAATCGCTGCGGGTCTTGGCTGATGCTGTGCAATTCGATGCCCAGGTGCCGGATCAGTTCGCGCTCGTTGGCGCGTTCTGTTTCCAACTCGGCGCTCAGTTGCTTGCGCATCTGGGCTTGGCCGTCGGACAGGCCCTGACGGTAAGCCGTATCGCGCAAGGCGGCCAAAGCAGATTCGGAGACCCGTGCGTCCTCGGCTTGCGGCAGCGCAGGTGTTTCGGGCGTGTCAGCCGGGTGGGCATTGGCTTTTTGCTCAGGCGAGCTGGCACTGGGCAAAGGCTCGGGCAGGGTGAGCGCATCGGTGGGGTCGCTGCGATCGGCCACACGCCAGGGGCCAAAGGGGTGCACTTTGGCTTGGTCCCACTGGGTCCGCAAAAAAGAGGGGGTTTGGCTTTTGCCGTTGAGCAAAGCGCTGGCGTGCCAGCTGCCGGTCGGGTTGGGGTTTTCAGACAAAGTCGTCTCCACGGCCAGCCAGCACCAACTCGCCCGCGTCAGACAGCTTGCGAGCCAGGCGCATGATGGTCTTTTGTGCGTCTTCCACGTCGGTGATGCGCAGCGGTCCCTTGGCTTCCATGTCGTCGATGAACATGACACGCGCGCGCGCCGACATGTTGTCGAAGAACTTGTCCTTGACAAACTCGGGGGCACCTTTCAGGGCCGTCATCAGCATGTCTGGCTCCACTTTGCGCATCAGCGCCTGGATGCCCCGGTTGTCCACGCCCACCAGGTTTTCGAAGGTGAACATGTTGTCCTGGATCTTCAGCATCAGCTCGGGGTCGAGATCTGAAAGGCCGCCCATGATGGAGGCCTCCAGATCGACCTTGACGAAGTTCATGATTTTGGCCGCCGCCTTGACGCCGCCAAAGCTCGACGACTTGGCCGAGGAGTTGCTGGCGAACTGCTTTTTCATGATCGATTCGAGCTCTTCCATGGCCGACGGTTGGACCGTTTCCAAGCTGGCGATGCGCTGCAAAATTTCGGGGCGCGATTCGGGTGCCAAATAATTCAGCACGTCGGCAGCCACGTCGTACTCGAGCACCGACAAGATGATGGCCGTGACCTGTGGGTGTTCGTTGCGGATCATGTCGGCAATCGATCGGGCGTCCATCCATTTCAGGATCTCCAGGCCCTTGCTGCCCTGGCCCGGCAAGATGCGGCTGAGCACCGACGAGGCTTTGTCGTCGCCCAAAGCGCGCTTCAAGACTTTTTCGACATAGTCCCCCGTGCCCAGGCCCAGGCTGGTTTGCTTTTTGAGCATGGCGACAAATTCGTCCAGCACGACGTTCACCGCCTCTTGCGACAAATCAGCAACCGACACCATGGCCGCACCCAGCGCCTGCACCTCTTTGGGGTTCATGAAGCGGATGATCTCGGACGCTTGTTGCTCGCCCAGCAAGAGCATCAGCACCGCAGCGCGCTGTGAGCCCGTCATGGCGGCCAGTTCTTCCTGCAGCTCCTCGGTCATCACAATCGGCGCGTCTCCTAGAGGCGGTTCGATTTCATTGACTTCCTTGCCGTCTTTACCGTCTTTGCCTTTGCCGTCCTTACCCTTGACTTCTTTGGCGTCATTGCCTTTGCCGTCTTTACCCTTGGCTTCTTTGGCGTCATTGCCTTTGGCGTCTTTGTCGCTGTCTTTTTTCGTGGCCATGTTTGTTCAATCTTTGCAGGGTTCAGGCGATCTTGATCATGCCTTTGAGTACATTGGCCACCCGGCCCGAATCCTCGGCCACCATCATGCGAATGATGGCCACTTTGTCGTCGTAAGTATTGGCCGTGTCCAGCATCTCGGCGCTGATGCTTGACTTCTTGGGCTTGAGTTTGGCCTTGATGTCTTCCAGGCTTTCGCCTTCGCCCAGCTGGATCAGCTTCATGTCCTCTGGACTCAACTCGCCATCGGCCAATGCAGCGGCTTTGGCTTTTGCTTCTTCGGCCAGCGCCTTGCTGGCCATCATGCCGCGCATGATGGGGCGCACCACGATCAGCATGAACACAATGAAACTGATCGCCAGCAAGCCGCTTTTGAAGCCGTTTTGCACCGTCTCTTCCAAATACCAAGGCATGCTTTCCAGCACGGCGGGCGTTTCAAACTTTGCGGGCACCACCGAGACGTTGTCGCCGCGCTCGGCATTAAAGCCCACAACGCCGCGCACCACTTGCAGCATTTGATCAAGTTCTTGGGGGGTGTAGGCAATGCTCTTCGGCGCATTGGGGACAACGGGCGCATCTTTGGCCGCAGGCGGGGCGGGGCGCTCATTCACAATCACGGCCACGCTGACTTTCTGGATGCCACCGCTGGCGGTGCGCACATGGCGCACTGTGCGGTCAAGCTCAAAGTTGCGCGTCGATCGGTTGCTCGTGGTTTTGTTGTTGTTGGCATCCGGTGCGCTTGCCGTAGGGTCCAACTGGGTGTTGTTGGTGGTGGTGGGTGGCGCAGGCGCGGTGTTGGACAACGAGCCCGGAATGCCTTCGGCATCGCGGGCGCTGGCGCGGTCTACGGCCACCACCTCAGAGCGCGTGCGTGGGCCTTTGTCACGGCTGTCAAAGTCCTCGGTGGTGCTCTCTGTTTGGGTGAAGTCCAGCACCAGGTTGACCTGTGAACGCACATTGGCCTCGCCCACCATGGGCGAAAGAATCTGCATGATGCGACCGCGCAAAACCTCTTCCATTTGCAGCTTGTGCTGTTCCTGTGCCGAGGTCAGGCCCAGCTTTTGTTCGGTGGACGACTCGGTCATGAGCTTGCCCACGTTGTCCACCACCGTGACCTGGTCGGGTGAGAGGTAAGGCACGCTCGACGACACCAGGTGAACGATGGCCTGCACCTGTGATGCAGACACAGCGCGGCCGGGGTAGGGCGCCAGCACCACAGAGGCTTTGGGCGGCGTGCGGTCACGCACGAACACACTTTGCTTGGGCGTGGCCAAGTGCACGCGGGCGCTTTGCACGCTGCCAATTTGCATGATCGAGCGCGCCAACTCTTGCTCCATGGCAGCATTCACCTTGACTTGCTCCATGAACTGGCTGGTGGTCATGGACGACTGGTCTTTCAGACCGTCCAGGCCCGTGGCCCCGGACTTGGGCAAACCCTGCGAGGCCAGAAAAATACGCGCCTCGTGAAAGCGGTCGGTGGGCACCGTCAGCTGGCCCGTGACCGCATCGATTTTGGGCTGAAAGTCGGCCGTTTTGAGTGAGTTGAAAGCCGCTTGCTGGTCAGCTTCTTGCAGCCCGGGCATGACCGGACGGTAAGGCGTGCTCTGCATCCCTGAATAGATCAGGGCAAAAATCACCACCACCACCAGCATCAAGATGAATGGCAAAGCGCGGCGCACAGAGGGCTGTTGAATGACTTTGGTGAAGTTGTCAGACATGCTCAGGGTTTGCCAGGCACTCAAGCCCGCACCGGGTGCGGCGCGCGCGCCTTCACCCGGGGCGCTGGTCAAGGCCATGCTGCCCGAAGTGGCTGGCAACTGAGCTTGAGGGTTCGTCGCCGTCATCAGGCCTGTGTTCGTGGGTGCAGTGGCTGTGGCCATGGTGGGTTCTCTCTAAGTCGATCAGACTGGCATGTTCAGGACGTCTTCGTAGGCCTTGAGCACTTTGTTGCGCACCTGCAAAGTGGCTTCGAAAGCCAGCGACGATTTCTGCATGCCCAGCACCACTTCGGCCAAGGACATGGTCTGGCCCCGGTCGTAGGCGGCGCGCATGTCAGAAGATTTGACTTGGGTCTCGTTGACCTCGCTCAGGGCGCCCTGGACAAATTCGCCGAAGTTGGTTCTGCCAGCTTCGGAGGTGGCGTTTTGCAGCTCCACCGAATCGGGCATGCCCGAGGCTTGGGCCTGGTGGGTGCGCAGGGTTTGCAACATGGACTGGATGCTGGCTGGAGAGATGGTTTTGTCGATCATGGTGATTTCCTTTAATAGGCAGAAGCCAAGGAGAGCCCGTGCTCACGCAGTTGGGCCATTTTGTAACGCAGCGTACGGGGGCTGATGCCCAGCCGTTTGGCTGCTTCGGATTTGCTCGGGGTGCTGGCCAAGGTGGCCATGATGACTTGGTGCTCACTCAGGCGCGTGGCGCTGTGCAGGTCGGTGTTGTGGGGGGGGTTGGTGTTGTGCAGCGCTGCGAACAAAGCGCGGTCTTCGGCCTCGTTGACCGGCAGGTGTGGCGTTCTGGCGTGCTCATAGGGCATCGCTGATGGCATCGCTGCTGCTGGGGCATCACCGAGCCATGGTGCTTCGTGGCTTGGCAATGCGTGTGCTGCAGGAATGTGCACCGGTGCAGAGGGGGTCAAGCTGGTCAAGCATTCGTCAAACATCAAATGCGCGGGGGTGACGTGGTGGTCTGCGCACAGCACCATGGCGCGGCGCATCACGTTTTCCAATTCACGCACATTGCCAGGCCAAGGGTATTGCAGCAACAGCGCTTGCGTTTGGGGGTGCAGGTGCCAGGTTTGGCCGTTTTGCTCGTAATGGATCAGGCACTGGTGGGCCAGCGGGATGATGTCGCCAGGTCGCTCGCACAAGGGCAGCAAGCGCAAGCGAAAAGTGGCAATGCGGTAATAAAGGTCTTCGCGAAACTCGCGGTCAACGATGGCCTGCTTGAGGTCCTTGTTGGTGGCCGCCACCACGCGCACATTCAATGACATGGGCGTGTGGCCGCCCAGGCGCGTGAGTTGGCGCTCTTGCAACACGCGCAGCAGCTTGCTTTGCAGGTGCATGGGCATCTCGCCAATCTCGTCCAAAAACAGCGTGCCGTTTTGGGCTTGTTCAAACACGCCTTTGTGCTCACGGTGCGCGCCGGTGAAGGCGCCTTTTTCGTGACCAAACAGCATGTCTTCGATCAGGTTTTCTGGCAAAGCCGCGCAATTGAGTGCCACAAAAGGACCGCGTGCGCGGCCCGAGGCTTCGTGAAGAACACGCGCCATGACCTCTTTGCCTGCACCGGTGGGACCGACCAGCAATGCGGTCACTTCGGCTTGCGCCACTTTTTTGGCCAGGGCCAGCAGGTGCTGGCTGGCGGGGTCCACAAACACCACATTGCGCACTTGCTGGGCGCTGCGTTGGGGGGTGGCGGTGGCTGAGGTAGCAGAGCTGAGTTTGGCGTGCAGGCCCTGCCAAGTGCTGCTGCGCACATCGTGTGAGGCCAGCACGGTCAATGCGCCACACTGTGCGGCGTCCACCGCCAAGTCCATGGCGTCGCGGTCTACGCGGCACACCACCGGTGTGTTCAGGCACGCGTTTTGCAACAGATGCAAAACATCTTTGAGGCGCGTGACATCGTGAGCCAAGTGCAAGACCACCACGGCCGCACTGCTGGCGTGGGCCACCAAACTGTCGAGTGTGCTGATCGGCATGACGGACCAACCACACATTTGCAATGCTTGCGTGTGCTCAGAGCTCAGAGCTGTCTCGGGGTCCAGCCAAAGGGCCAAGGGCGCACAAAAGGTTTGGGACTTCACGTTGTTGACCTCATGTTAATATGAAATCAATGAAGCAATGTCTGTGCCAGATTTATATCAATACTAAAAGCAACCAAAAAAATAAAAAATACCCTTTAAATATGAATCAGTGAAATCGAATATTTGACACCCGCTTGACGGAAGATTGACAGCGCATTCCGATCAGCATGGGAAACCCTGCATTTTGTAGGAGCTCCGCCCTCGGGGCGAAGGGTGGTGGTCTGCGGGGCTTATCGCGACGAGGGCGTCGCTCCTACAGGGGCGTGCCTGCATTTTGTAGGAGCCCCGCCCTCGGGGCGATGGGGGGTGGTCTGCGGGGCATATCGCGACGAGGGCGTCGCTCCTACAGGGGATTGCCTGCATCTTGTAGGAGCCCCGCCCTCGGGGCGATGGGTAGTGGTCTGCGAGGCCTATCGCGACGAGGGCGTCGCTCCTACATGGCAATCCCTGCATTTTGTAGGAGCCCCGCCCCCGGGGCGATGGGTAGTGGTCTGCGAGGCATATCGCGACGAGGGCGTCGCTCCTACAGGGGATTGCCTGCATTTTGTAGGAGCCCCGCCCTCGGGGCGATGGGTGGTGGTCTGCAAGGCTTATCGCGACGAGGGCGTCGCTCCTGGTATGGATTGACCTGTCAATAGGTGTCGGTTG
>JAIXOX010000078.1 GCA_027486555.1 Comamonadaceae bacterium | reverse complement strand
TCTATTACTACTGCTACGGCGCTGCCGTGAGCGAAGTCGAAATCGACACCCGCACCGGCGAGTGGTGGCTCAAAGCCGTGGACATCGTGCACGACGTGGGCCGCAGCATCAACCCCGCCTTGGACAGAGGCCAGATTGAAGGCGCTTATGTGCAAGGCATGGGTTGGCTGACCATGGAAGAGTGCATTTGGGACAAGAAGGGCAAACTGCTCACGCATGGTCCCAGCACCTACAAAATTCCGGTGGCGGGCGACATTCCAGAGCATTTCAATGTGAGCTTGTTCGACAACGCCAACCTGAAACCCACACCGTTCAACAGCAAGGCCACCGGCGAGCCGCCTTTGATGTTGGGCCTGTCGGCCTTCTTCGCCTTGCGCGATGCCGTGGCGGCCAGCGCCGACCACAAAGCCGTGGTCTACATGGACGCCCCGGCCACGCCCGAGCGCATCTTGATGGCGTGCGAAAAAGCCAAGGCCACTGCAGGGCTGTGAGGCTTTGCGCAGGATGCCTGAAGCGGTTTCAGGCATCCTGTCATTTTGATTGACCACCCCACAGGAGCAGGCCCATGTCAGACGATCCACGGTGCTGCGGCACTGGCACTTGCATCATCAACGCCGAAGGCCTTTGCTGGTGCGGCCAGCGCTGGGATGGCGAGAAGATGTGCTTCATGTCCGAGCCTGCGCCAGCGCCAGCCCCGGCTCAAAACGCCGAGCTCCCCAACCCGCCTTCTCGGGCTGGACAAAACTGAGCACTGCCCCAGCATGACCCGCAGCCCATTCCCGCTGGAGGTCTTGCAGTCTTTCAAGCCCGGCACAAGGCCGCCACGTTGACCTCTTCATCGACCCCCGCCCCAACCCCACCCGCCATGCACTGGCGTGACCCGTTTAGGGTGCGGAGTTTTCGCTTTCAATGGCCCGCCGACCTGGCCACCTCCTGGGCTTTCGAGATGGAGTCCATCGTGTTGGGCTGGTTCATCCTGGTCGAGTCGGGCTCGGTGATGATGCTGGTGGTGTTTGGCTCCTTGCAATACCTGGGTTCTTTGGTCTCACCCCTGTTTGGTGTGGCGGGCGACAGGTTGGGTTATCGGCGCATGCTGGTTCTGTCGCGCGCCCTGTATGCGATGCTGGCCGCCACCTTCATGCTGCTGGCCTGGTGGCAAGCCCTCACGCCCATGATCGTGCTGTTCATGGCGGCCTTGGCGGGCCTGGTGCGCCCCTCGGACATGATGATGCGCAACGCCTTGATTGCGCAGACCCTGCCGCCTCGGCATTTGCTGGGCACCTTGGGCATTTCGCGCATCACCTCGGATTCGGCACGCATTGCGGGTGCCTTAGCGGGCGCAGGCGTGGTCGCTTGGCTGGGCATGACCTGGGCCTATGCCCTGATCACGGCGCTTTACACGCTCAGCTTTGTGCTCTCTCGCGGAGTGTCGGACGTGCCCGCCCCAGCCCATGGCACCGTGCGCGTATCGCCCGTGCGCGACTTGCAGCTGGCTTTTGGCTATGTGTGGACGCGTCCGGTGCTGATGGCAGCCATGGCGCTGGCGTTTTTGGTCAACCTGCTGGCCTTTCCCTTTTCTTTGGGCTTGCTGCCTTATGTGGCCAAAAACATTTACCTGACCGACCAGACGGGCCTGGGCTGGCTGGGGGCCAGCTTTGCCTTTGGCGGCTTGGTGGGCTCGGTGGTGCTCAGTTCGCACCGCTTTGCGTTTCGCGCTGCGCAAACCATGGTGCTGGCCGGGGCGGTGTGGTTTGCGGTGGATGTGCTGTTCGCCTTCAGCACACACCTGGGCGTGGGCATGGCCTTGCTGTGGGTGGCGGGCCTGGCGCAAAGCCTCAGCATGACGCCCTTGGCCGCCGTGATGCTGCGCGCCACAGAGCCTGCTTACCGGGGCCGGGTGATGGGCATGCGCATGCTGGCCATTTGGGGTTTGCCATTGGGCCTGCTCTTGTCGGGGCCGCTGATTGACCGCTGGGGCTATGCCGCCACAGCTGGCATGTATTCGGCTTTGGGGTTGCTCTTGACCGGGGTCATGGCGGTGTATTGGCGTGCGCACATTTGGGACCGCAAAGCCCCGGCCAATGCACCTTTGTGACGCGCGCTGGATGAGCCCCCGCTGTGACCAAAGCGACAGCGTTCAATTGGCCTTGGGCGCACAGTGCTGGTGCATCCTGGCCCGGGTCAATACGCCTGTATCTGAAAGTTGAAATCGACCATGACAACCTTGACCTCTTCTGCCACCCCTGAGCCCGAACAAGCCGCCGACCACCCCCGCGTGGTGCGGGGTTTGCTCAACATCGCGCACGCGTTGGACCATTTGTTTTTGCTGATTTTTGCGGCGGCGGTCAGCACCATCGCGATCGACATGGGCCTGGCCCAGTGGCAAGACCTCATGCCCTATGGTGCGGGGGCGTTTTTCATGTTCGGACTGGGCTCCTTGCCTGCGGGGCGGCTGGGTGATTTGTGGGGCCGACGCAGCATGATGCTGATCTTCTTTTTTGGCATTGGCGCAGCGTCCATCCTCACGGCGTTCACCCAAACGCCTTGGCAACTTGCCATAAGTCTCACGCTGATCGGCGTGTTCGCATCCATCTACCACCCGGTGGGCATTCCCATGCTGCTTGAGCGCGCGTCCAACCCGGGTGCCACCATTGGCTTCAACGGCTTGGCGGGCAACCTGGGTGTGGCGGTGGCGGCTTTGCTCACGGGCTTTTTGATCCAGTGGCAGGGCTGGCGTGCGGCCTTTGTGGTGCCGGGTGTGTTGGCCTTGGTCTGCGGCTGGGTGTTTGCCCGCGCTTGTCCGCAAGAGTTGTCCTCGCCCGCCAAGCGCAAAGGCGGTGCCAAGGTCAGCCTGCCCGCGCCCATGTTGGCGCGAGCGCTGGTGGTCATGACGGCAGCGGCTGTGACCAGCAGCGTGTTGTTCAACTTCACCACCAATGGCAATGGGCCTTTGATCACCGAGCGCTTTGTGGGCGTGATGGAAGATCCTGCCAGTTTGGGCCTGTTGCTGGCGTTGGTCTACGCCGTGGCCTCGGTGGCCCAGGTGGTGGTGGGGCACCTCATCAACCGTTTCCCGCTCAAGCGATTTTTTATGTTCATGGTCCTGGCGCAGATCCCCATGCTGGTGCTGGCTTCGCAGGCACAAGGTTGGTGGCTGTTTGCGGCACTCATTGGTGTGATGGTGTTCATCTTCGGGGCGATTCCCTTCACCGATTTCATGATCGCCCGCTATGTGGACGACCGCCTGCGCTCGCGTGTATCGGGCATGCGCCTGGGTGTGTCGTTTGCGGTCAGCTCTTTGTCGGTCTGGGCCTTGGGGCCGGTGGTCAAGGCCATGGGCTTTGGCAGCTCGCTCTTGATGCTGGCGGGGTTTTCGGTGGCCACCACGCTCATTTTGACTTTGTTGCCCGGCGAGGCGCACGAGCGAGTACAGGCTTCTTGAAGCCCAAGGTGCAGTCGTAACGCCCGTCAGAACTCCTTCATCGGGTGTGTGCGCTCAGTCCTGACCTTCAGTCAAAGTGTCGAGCTGGAATTTGCCGCTTTTGTGCCACAGCCACACATCGGTGTAGGTGACCTGGCTCAGGTGCTGAGGCACTGGGTAGGGGGCGGCGGCTTTGACCATGCGCTCGATTTGTTGCATGACCTGGGGTGCATGGCGGGGTGCACGCATCCAGTTGACGGACTTGACTGAACCGTGGCGGTCGATGTCCACGTTGAGCACGCCAACGGCCTCCAGCATGGGGGGCAGACGACCTTTGTAAATGTGTTGGCTGTGTTGTGCGTAAAGGTGTGAAGCTGCGTCTTTTCGGTAGTCTTTGGCATTGCGAGCCGCAGATCGGATTGGTTTCTCGGGTGGCGGCTCTACGACACGAGGTGCAACACGGGGCTCGGCGACGATGGGTTTGTCCGGCGTTGGTTGAACGCTGGGGGGCGCTTCTGCTTGTGGGGCCTTTTTGATGGCGGGACTTGAGCCACAACCACTCAAGCAGCTGAGGGCGGCAGCACCCAGGGTCAGCAAGGCCAGTGACAAGCTGCGTCCGTCTGCTTTGTTGTCGCGTTGAATGTGTTTCATCGTTGAATCCTTCTCCTTGGCATACTCAAGGTTTGGCCGGGATTGTGGCATTGACAGCCGGGCTTGGCGAGTGCCTTTTTTGATGTGGGAATACCTGTGAACTGGACCTTGGCAGCGTTGGATCGATTGGCCCGTGAAGCGGCTGTGTGGGTGTTGGTGCAAGCCACCCAAGGCTCGGTGCCCCGAGGCCCTGGCACCCACATGCTGGTGTTTGAGCATGGTGAAGCGGGCACGATTGGGGGCGGGCATTTGGAGTTTCAGGCTTTGGCGCATGCACGGCGCTTGTTGGCCGGGCAGACCGAACAAACGACCCTGCGCCAAGTGCTGGGCCCCAGTTTGGGACAATGTTGCGGTGGGGTGGTGAGTTTGTCTTTTGAACGGGTCGATGGGGCTGATGTGGCCAGGTTGCGCACCTTGTTGATGCCCCTGCGCACTCCGCTGGCGTTGTTTGGCGGGGGGCATGTGGGCAAGGCTTTGGTGCAGACATTGGCCCCTTTGCCCTTTGCGGTGCGTTGGGTGGACAGCCGTGACGAAATTTTTCCGGCCGATGTGCCCGATGGCGTGGACTGTGAACACTCCAACCCGGTGCAGGCCGCTGTGGCCGATCTGGCCCCAGGCAGCCGGGTGTTGATCATGAGTTTCAGCCATGCCGAGGACCTGGACATTGTGGTGGCGTGCCTCAAACGTCAGCGAGCCCAGAACGATTTGCCTTTTGTGGGCCTGATTGGCAGTGCCACCAAATGGGCCACCTTTCGCCACCGGCTGGAAGACCGGGGCTTCAGTGCCGAAGAAATCGCCCACATCACCTGCCCGATCGGGGTGCCGGGCATCACGGGCAAAGAGCCCGAAGTCATTGCCGTGGCGGTGGCGGCGCAACTCTTGCAAACCCTTTGACGGGGCGCTGCTGGTTTTCCCTAAGCTCAAGTGCAAACTGAAGACTGGAAACTCGCGCATAAACTGTATACACTTCGGTGCACTGGTCGCAGCGGCGCAGGAATCTCCGGGTTCATGTTCGCGACCGAATACCCGCTCACAGGGCCCGCGGTGGTGAGCAGGTTGGAGACTCCTTCATGGAATCGTATTTTCTGGAATGGGCCAATTTGTTGCTGCGATGGGTGCACGTCATCACCGCCATTGCCTGGATTGGTTCCTCGTTTTACTTTGTCTTTCTCGACAACAACCTGCAAAAACCCAACTCGCCCGACTTGCTCGAAAAAGGCGTGGGCGGTGCCATGTGGGCAGTGCACGGCGGCGGTTTTTACAACCCCCAAAAATACATGGTGGCCCCCAAGGTCATCCACACCAAACTGCATTGGTTTTATTGGGAAAGTTACTCCACCTGGCTGAGCGGTTTTGCGCTGTTCACGGTCTTGTACCTGTACAACGCAGGCACCTTTTTGATCGACAAATCGCTGACGGACTGGTCACCCGTGATGGCCGGCTCGGCCGCTGTGGGGCTGTTGGTGGCGTTTTGGTTGGTCTATGACACCATTTGCCGAGTGTTCGGTTTTCGCAAAAATGGCGAGTTGATCGTTGCGGGTTTGATGATCGTGGTGGTGGCATTTTGCGCATGGCTGGCCAATGAGTTGTTTGCCGGCCGCGCCGCCTTTTTGTTGGTGGGTGCCATGATCGCCACCGCCATGAGCGCCAATGTGTTTTTCTGGATCATTCCCGGACAGCGCAAAGTGGTGGCGGCCATGACGTCTGGTGAAAGCTACGATGCCAATGCGCTGGCCATCCACGGCAAGCGTGGCAAACAACGCAGTGTGCACAACACCTATTTCACGCTGCCAGTCATCTTTGCCATGCTCAGCAACCACTACAGCTTTTTGTACACACATGAACACCGTTGGGTGTTGTTGTTTGTGATGATGCTGGCTGGTGCCTTGATTCGTCAGTTCTTTGTGCAGCGCCACGCCTTCCATTTGGGGCGTGCTGCTAACCCTTGGCCCTTTGCGGCAGTGGGTGTGCTGATGATTGTGGGCGTGATTGTGGCCTTGAAACCTTCTGCGCCTGTGGCTGCAGCGGCACCTGCAGCAACTGCAACACCTGTGGCTTTTGCTCAGGTCAAGGCTGTGTTGGAACAGCGCTGCACCATGTGCCATGGTGAGCAAGTCCAAATGAAAAACGTGCGCTTGGACAATCCCGAGTTGGTCAAGCAACATGCGCAAAACGTCTACCAACAAGTGGTGGTGACCAAGCAAATGCCCATGAACAACAGCACGGGCATCACTGACGAAGAGCGCGCTTTGATCGGTCGCTGGTTCCAAGCAGGGGCCAAGGTCGATTGATTCAGGCAAGGGTTCCGGGTTGAGCGCTAGACGAATGCTCTGGCTGTCAATCTCAAGGTTGCATGAAGATAGCAGCAGGCAGGGCGATCGTTTTGGCCAAGGCACAAACCCTAAGGCCACCGACAAACCCGTTCCATGCAGCCCAGCCATCCCGCACGGATCAGTGTGGATTGCGCAGGGCCAAAATACCAGGCTTCAGATCTGCCAGCCCATGCTGCGGTGAATGCGCCAGGACAGGCCCGCACCCAACCAAATGGCAATCAGGGTCAGCCAGGCGGTGAGCGAAAAGATCGACCCGCCAGTCATGCCCGCGCCCACTGTGCAGCCACCCGCCAGCACGGCCCCAAAACCCATGAGCACCGCACCCGTGAGGTAGTGGCCCAGTTTGTTCTCGGTCTTGAAGCCCTCGAACTTGAAGTCGCCCCCCACCAAAGCGCCCAGCAGTGAGCCCGCGAAGGTGGCGGGCAGCAAACCCGCATCAAAACCCAGGCTGGGTGATGTGGCGCTGGACATGACCCGCATCAGCATTTCGGCCGAGGCACCGCTGAAGCTCAGGCTTTGGATTTGAATGGATTCAAACGAGTGCGAGGCAATCGCCTGCGTCAGGCCCCAGCCCAGCGCAATGCTCAGGCCCACAACGATGGCCCCCAGCGCCAAGCCCCAACGGCGCTGGTGCATCTTGAAGAAAAAGTAAAACCCGGTGCCCAATGCCAGCAGCGCCAGCACCAGCCCACCCGTGGGGCCCATGCCCGTGATCTGCAGCAAATCACGCCCGGCTCCGCCATCGATGGGCCACCAACTGGCCAAGGCCTGGCGGGCAGGGGCCAGCCAACCGGCAATGCTCGCTTGCACCGTGACGGCAAACACCAAGCCAGCCAGCAAGGCACGCAAATTGCCATTTCCCGACAAAATCAGCAAACGGCTGGCGCAGCCGCGCGTCAAAATCATGCCCGCCCCAAACAACAAGCCACCCAGCACCGCGCCTGAGATGCTGCCGGCAGGGCCTATGTAGCGGGCGTCTGAAGGCTTGAGCCAGCCCAAGGACACCAAAGCCTGCACCCCCACCAGTGCTGCGCCAAAAGCCAGCCACCACACGCTGAAACGGTCGCCCGTTTGACCTTCGCAGCACTCCACCACGGCGGCGCGGGCACAAAATCGGGTCCGCTGGGCCGCCAGGCCAAAGATAAAGCCCACCAATGCACCGGCCATGGCCAGTACATTTGTGTCTCCCCAAGTTTCAAGCAAGCTTGCGAGATTCATGGATTTCTCCAATAATTCATTGGTTTCTTATATTAAAAGTGCGGGTCATTGGACGTACCAGCCCGCTACGCAAAACCCGCTATTGTCCACGGTCCGCAATTCATGGCTTCCAACCCGACTATGTTTTCATCTTCTGTTTTGCGGCGCCGTGACTGGCTTTTACGGGTGGGGGTATTGTTTACAGCCGCACCCGTTTGGGCGCAATCGGGTCGTGTGGCCACCTTGCCTGCCGCCCAATCGCTGCCCGAAGAACTGGCCCGCGCCCTCAAAAACAAGCAGCCCTTGATCGTCATGGTCAGCTTGGAAGGCTGCGTCTTTTGCCGCCAGGCCCGGCAAAGCCACCTCTCGCCCATGGCGCTTGCAGGCACTGCCATCGTGCAAGTGGACATGCGCAACAAGCAGCCCGTGCTCGACTTTGCAGGCAAGCCGACCACGCATGATGAACTGACTCGGCGGTGGAAAGTCTCCATCACCCCAACGCTGCTGTTTTTTGGGCCCGGCGGCAAAGAAGTGGCCGAGCGCATGGAAGGGGCCTACCTGCCCGACTTTTATGGCCCTTACCTTGAAGAGCGCTTGGCGCAAGGGCGCAAGGCCCTGTAAAGCCCGATCGCGCGTCAGTTGGGGGCACGTTGGACGTGCTAAATTCAAAGCATGATCCCCATCAAGATTGACTCGGCCTGGAAAGGCACCTCGGACTGCCGCAACTGTGGTATCCGCGATATGGTGCTCTTTGCCGATCTGAACGAGCAGGACTTTGGCGAAATCCACACCCCCATCGATGACATGGTGTTCGCGCCCGACATGGCGCTGTACACCGAGGGCCAAACCGCCGTGGGCGTGTTCACCTTGCGCAAAGGCATGGTCAAACTGGTGCGTACCACCGCCGATGGCCGCGAACGCATCGTGCGGGTGCTGCGCCCGGGCGACGTGATCGGCCTCGAAGCCTTGGCCACCGCCCACTACGACAGCGAAGCCATCGCCTTGGTCGAAGCCCAGGTTTGCCGTATCCCGCTGTCGGTGCTGCACCACCTGTCGTCCAACTCGCCCCGGCTGCACAAGCGCCTGATGCAAAAGTGGCAACAAGCCTTGAAAGACGCCGACGACTGGCTGGCCGACCTGAACTTCGGCTCGGCCCGCCAACGCGTGGCCGCCTTGGCCCTGAAAATGCGCGACCCCGACCAACCCAGCATCACCTCGTTTTTTGCGCGCGACGACATGGGCGCCATGCTCGACATCAAACTCGAAACCGTCAGCCGCGAAATCAGCGCCTTGGTGCGGGATGGTGCCCTTAAGCCTTGCGACAAACAAGGCAGGCGCTATGAGATTGTGAACGAGGCGCTGTTGCAGCGCTGAGTGGGTAGAAGGCCTGTCAATGTCGTCTGATAGAGCCAAAGGCTGATGGCTTCCATGGCCATGCAGGCTTGACTGAATCTCAAATGAGATACAAAATGGTGTCAAATCCAGGAGCAACCGCCATGCCAACACACACTTCCATGCTCCACATCAGGGTGGACGATGACATCAAAGAGCAAGCAACGCAGGCCTTGACTGCGATGGGGCTGACGGTGTCAGATGCTGTGCGTTTGTTTTTACACCGCGTGGTCGTGGAACAGGCTTTTCCCCTTGAACTCAAGGTGCCAAACGCCGAAACCCTTGCAGCCATGCAAGAGTCGCGCGACATGATGTCAGCTCGTCGCGTGCGTTTTACTTCTGCTGACGAACTGTTTGCTGATCTTGAAAAAAACAGCGGCCAGTAAGCGTGCGGCACCACCGCGTGCCGCCGACTACACCAAAGCGTTTCTAAAGGATTGGCAACGCTTGTCGCATTCCGGGCGTTTCGATTTGGTGCGTCTCAAAGAGGCCATGCTGCTGCTGATTGCCAACGATGCCCCTCTTGGCCCTGTATGGCTGGATCACCCCTTAAAAGAGGATTGGGCCGATCACAGGGAGTGCCACATCGGCGGTGATTTCTTGTTGATTTACCAGATCGAGGCCAACACGATCAATTTCGTGCGCGCTGGAACGCATTCAGAACTTTTCAGCAGCTGACGACAATCGCAGACATCTTTCTTCTTGTCCAAGAGTTGATTTGCCTCAAGCCGTTTGAGTTTCAAGATGCCAAGATGCCCTCTCTGCAAGAGGAGACAGCATGGCAACGAATCCCACCCCCACCCCCACCCCCATCTCAACCCGCGCTTCAACCCCCGCGCTGAACCGCCGCCAGTGGTTGCTGGGCTCGGCAGGCGCTGCCGTTTTGGCCAGCGCTGCGCCTGCTGCCCAGGCGGCCAAAACCAAAACGCAGGCGCACATCGTGATTTTGGGTGGTGGCTTGGGCGGCATTGCCGTGGCCAACCGGCTCCATGCCTTGCTCGACGGGGCCAAGATCACCCTGATCGACCGCAAGGAAGAACACAACTACCAGCCCGGCTACACCCTGGTGGCCACGGGCGTGTGGCCGGTGAGCAAGGTGCGCGACCGCAATGCCGATTTCCACCCACCGCAGCTCAATTGGATCAAGGACATGGTCAGCGAATTGGACCCGACCAGCAATATGGTGGTCACGTCTTCGGGCCAGCGCGTCCAATACGACTACCTGGTGGTGGCCATGGGCACGCACCAGGACTGGTCGCTGATCGAGGGCATGGATGTGAATGCGATTGGGCAAAAGGGGCTGACCAGCGTGTACCCCAGCCCCGAGGCGGCGCAGGCCACTTGGGCCAGCATGGACGCGTTTCGGCTCAAGGGCGGCAATGCGGTGCTGACGCTGCCGGCCACACCGCTCAAGTGCGCGGGTGCGCCCCTCAAGATGACCTTCATACTGCGTGACCGCCTGGCGCAAGCGGGCACGTTGGGGCAATCCAAAGTCACGTTTTACTCGGCGCTGGGCAATGTGTTTGGCGTCAAGGTGGTGAATGACAATGTGCTCTCACGCTGGAAGGACTTGGGCATCGCGGTCGAGACCACGCAAAAGCTGCAGGGCATCGACATCGGTGCGCAGCGGGCGCGTTTTGTCTCGCCCGAAGGTGCGAGCACCGAGGTGCCTTACGACTTCATCCATGTGGTGCCGCCCATGCGCGCGCCGGATGCGGTCAAGAATTCAGACCTGGCCTGGAAAGAGGGCCCCTTTGCTGCAGGCGGGTGGCTGGAGGTGGACAAGGACACTTTGCAGCACCGCCGCTACCCCAACGTGTTTGGCGTGGGCGATGTGAATGGCACGCCGCGTGGCAAGACAGCGGCCACCGTCAAAAAGAGCGCGCCCATCGTGACCGAGCACTTGGTGGACGTGATCGCGGGCCGTGCGCCCGCCCAAAAGTTTGATGGCTACACCTCGTGCCCGTTGATTGTGAAAGAGGGTTCGGCCATGTTGATCGAGTTCGATTACGCGGGCAATCTCACGCCTTCATTGCCGATGATCGAGCCGCTCCAGGCCAGTTACTTTGCTTGGTTGATGAAAACCCGCATGCTCAAGCCCGCCTACATGGCGACGCTCAAGGGCCGGGTCTGAGGACCACTCACAACATCAGGAGACGCACATGTATGAAATTTGGCTGGCGATGAACATCGCTTACGAAATCGCCTTGGGCCTGTGGCCCGCGCTGTTGCCTTTGGCGCTGGTGTGGGCGGCGGTCATGGCGGTCAACCGCCAAAAGCTGGCGCAGGTCAGCCGCTCCGCTTTGGCGGCTGTGGCCGTGCTGGTGGCGCTGTCGGCGGTGTTGGCTTTGCCGTCTTTGTCCCACTCTTCACTGTATGACATGGGGTATTGGGTGGACTGGGCCGCTTTCCTGGGCATGGCCGCTGGTGTGGGCGTGGCGGCAGCGGTGCTGCTGTGGCCCGTGCTGGCCATGCGACAGCGCTGAATGCGCCGGAGCGCCATTGGCCGCTTGCAAGAAGTGCTTCGCTCTGCTGTAAACCTTTTTGGACGCAGGCCAGCGATCCGTTCACGCCATCAACCCTGTGCACATCGAATCGTTTTTTTCATCCGGCCACTTTCACTTTCAGCCGGGCATTGATTGGCGTGAAACAGCCTGATTACACCCGCCGCGCCAACACCACAGCCGCCGCTGATCCCGAACCGACCACGGCGCACCACAGGCGCAAAAGCCAGGGCGTGTGCGGGCCCGCCAGGGCGGCGGCTTCGTCGCGGTGGTGCTGTTCATCGGCTTGACAGCGCAAGAGCAAAGGCAGCAGGCCTGCGGGGCCGCCGTGCTGTTGCAGGTGGTCAATTTGTTGTTGGTAATGCACGTCGACAAAGGTCTCGACGGCGGCGATGGTGCCGTAAACCGCACGGCGACCGAACAGCGCCGGGAGTGCTCCGGTTAACCACCCCGCCATGCGCCAAGGCACCAGCAAGCGGCTGCGGCGCGCAGCGGGCAACCAGTCCTCCATCAGGCGCAAATGTTCGGTTTCGGTGTCGCCATGCTGGCGGGCAAAGGCCAGCAACTCGGCATCTTGTCGCCATAGGGCCACGGCGTTGATGCCCTTGTAGATATAGACAGCGCCGGTTTCGCCCGCATGGTCCGAGCGCAGTTCGCGCACCATGTGTACGCTGAGTTCGTGAACCAGTGGCTCGGTCGCTTGGGTGTTTTTCACAGCTTGTCTTGGGTGATGGCGGGATGGATGGGAATCATTGATCCTATCCGTCGGGCCTTGCCCCTCAGTTGGTGGGGTGCATCACAGTTTGTTCGGGTGCATCTTTGACCGTGAATTTATATAATGGATTGCTGATATTTAAGGGGTTGTGATGTCCATTCAGGCTTGGCGGTGGTTGGTTGGGATGCTGCTGGTTTTGGGCCTGCAAGCGTGCAACTCAGAGGCGAGGATGCCCTCGGTGTCGCTTGAGCAAGCCCGTGCAGAACACGAGTCGGGCAAGGTGCTCATGATCGACATCCGCGAGTCGCAAGAGCACGCCACGGGCGTCGCACAAGGTGTGGTCTTGCTGCCCATGAGTCAGCTGGCGCAGCGTGTTGCCGAGATTCCCAAGCAAGCCGACCAACCGGTTTTGCTGATCTGCAACACCCAAAACCGCTCGCGCGCCGTGACCCAGGCGCTGCAAGAGCAGGGCTTCACCAACATCCGCTATGTCGATGGCGGCATGAGCGAGTGGGCCAAGCGCGGCTGGCCCATGGTCAAGCCGCAAGACTTGCTTTCGCCCGCCAAGCCCTGATCTGCGGCCTGCCATGGTCGTTACAGGTCCGGCGTCGGCAGACGCTTGGTCTTGATCCAGGACAAAAGCGGCCCTGGCCTTCACCCATAGACTGACATTTGTAAAGACGGTTCCGGTGGCCCTCCAGCACGGGGGATCAGTGAACCGTTGGCAGTCATCATCAGAAAGTGGAGTCCCGTGAGTGAAAAACTGATTTCGGTCACATTGACCCAGCAGCAGGATTACCGCTTCGAAATCCGCTTTGACGACAAGATGCCGGTGCTGACCGGCGACGAACCTGCGCCTTTGGGCGCGGGGCTGGGGCCATCTCCGGTGCAGTTGCTGTGTGCCTCGGTGGGCAATTGCCTGAGCAATTCGCTGCTCTTTGCCTTGCGCAAATTCAAGCAAGCGCCCGAGCCTTTGCGCTGCGAAGTGCAAGCCGAAGTGGGGCGCAATGCCGAGGGCCGCATGCGCGTGTTGAGCATGGTTGCCACTTTGCACCTGGGTGTGCCAGCGGCCAAGCTGGAGCAACTTGAGCGCGTACTCGGTCAGTTTGAAGGTTTTTGCACCGTCACCCAAAGCGTGGGGCAGGGCATTCCCATTCAGGTGCGGGTGCTCGATGCCGATGGGCGGGTGTTGACAGACTGAAGGGGCCGCAAGGGAGATGGGTGCCAAGTGAGGGTCTTGGCGTCGCGTTCAGTTGGGCGAGAACACGGCGCGGTCGCTGGAGGCTTGTTCGTAGCGGCGGGCGATGTTGCCGCACACCAAATCGCACAGCGCATAAATAGAAGGGTCGCTGACGCGGTAGAAAACGCTGACGCCACGGCTTTCTCTTTCCACCAATCCGTGCTGGGCCAGGTAAGACAGGTGGCGAGAGACGTTGGCTGCGGAGTAGCCGCTGAGTTGGGCCAATTCGCCCACGCTGCGTTCTTGTTCACGCAGCAAATTGAGGATTTTCAGGCGCGTGGGCTCCGACAGCGCCTGGAAATAGGCAGCGATCTGGTCCAAGGCTTTGTCGGGCAGGTCTTTCATGGTGCGCTCCAATTTACAGCTTTTTTGCCTTGAATTGACGCAAGGCTTGAAAAGATTGTATCATTGCGTTAACATGCAAATAAGCAATTGTGCAAATTTGAAAATTAAACAGGCTATTGCCACCCAACGGTTTAACGGAGATGTTTCGATGAAAAGACGCTTGATCCTGGCTTCGGCCTTGGCCCTTTTTGCTGTGCCCATGGGCCCTGTGTGGGCCAATGCAAACAGCGCCAAAACCATGGCGGCCACCGCCAACACGGCCGGTGCCACCCAGGTGAGCCTGGACGCCGTGGTCGAAGCGGTGCGCCAAGCCACCTTGTCCACCCAAGTGGCAGGCACCATCGTGGGCCTGAATGTCAAAGCCGGTGACCGCGTGCGCGCTGGGCAAGAGCTGCTGCGCGTCGACGCCAGCGCTGCCCAGCAACAGGTGGCGGGCAGCAGCGCCCAACTCGAAGCCGCGCAAGCCAACCTGAACGTGGCCAGCAAAGAGCTGGATCGTCAAAAGCAACTCTTCCAAAAGCAATACATCAGTCAGGGTGCGCTCGACCGCGCCCAGGCCCAGTGGGAAGCGGCCCGCGCCCAGGTGCAGGCGCAGCAGGCCCAGACCCGCGCGGCGCAAACACAAACCGGTTTCTTCAGTGTGCGCGCCCCTTTTAATGGTGTGGTATCCGATGTGGCCGTCACTTTGGGTGACATGGCCATGCCCGGGCGCCCCATGCTGACCCTGCACGACCCCTCGGCATTGCGCGTGAGCGCGGCTGTGCCGCAGTCGATGCTCAGTGGCGTGCGCAGCCAACTTGCGTCGGTGCGCTACGAGATCGCAGGTCACAGCGCCCAGCCTGTGAAGGCGGGCACCGCCCAACTTCTGCCATCGGTGGACCCGGTCACGCACACCGCACAGCTGCGCCTGGCTTTGCCCGCTGGCATCGAGGGGCTGGTGCCGGGCATGTTTGCGCGTGTGTGGGTGTCCGGCGTTCAGGCTGGCAGCACTGCCCAAAACACCCAGGCCCAACCGGTGGTGTTGCCCCTGTCGGCCATCGTGCGCCGCGCTGAAATGATTGGCGTGTACGTGATGGATGCACAAGGCAAGCCGCGTTTGCGCCAAGTGCGCTTGGGCCGTGTGAACGGTCTGAACGTGGAAATTTTGTCGGGCGTGAGTACCGGTGAGCAAGTTGTCACTGACCCCGCCACCGTCACCACCAAACCTTGAGAGCAGTCCCATGAACGAGCCAAAAATGGGCATTTCGGGCCGCATTGCAGCGGCCTTCCAAAGCGCACAAATCACGCCTTTGCTGGCGCTGGTGGCGTTTTTGCTGGGCGTGTTTGCCGTGATGGTGACGCCCCGCGAAGAAGAGCCGCAAATCAACGTGACCATGGCCAACGTGATCGCGCCTTTCCCGGGTGCGTCGGTGCGCGATGTCGAGCAAATGGTGGCCATTCCGGCCGAGCAGGTGCTGTCCAAAATCGCGGGCGTGGAACACGTCTACTCGGTCTCGCGCCCCGGCGTGGCCATCATGACGGTGCAGTTCAAGGTGGGCGTGCCGCGCACCGAGGCGCTGGTCAAGTTGCACGACACCATCCGCGAAAACGCCGACTGGTTGCCGCGCAACCTGGGCTTGCCTGAACCGCTCATCAAGCCCAAGGGCATTGACGATGTGCCGATCGTGTCGCTCACCTTGCACGGGAAAAATGCGGATGTGAGCGCTTTTGATCTGGAGCGCGTGGCGCACAGCATCGAGGCCGACATCAAGCGCGTGCCCGGCACCCGCGATGTGGTCACCATGGGTGGGCCGCGCCGTGCGGTGCTGGTGCAGATTGACCCACAGCGCATGAACGGATCGGGCGTCACGGTGCACGATCTGCGCATGGCTTTGCAGTCGGCCAATTTGGGTTTGCCGGTGGGCGACCTGTTGGGCGGCAACCAAAGCGTGGCCATCGAAGCCGGGCCGCACCTGTCGCAGGCTTCTGAAGTGGCCGACCTGGTGGTCCAGGTGGTGCAGGGCAAGCCGGTGTTTTTGAAAGACGTGGCCGATGTGCAGGACGGCCCCATGCCGGCTGCGCGCTATGTCTGGCACGGCACCAACGAAAAAAATGGGGGTGAAGAATTCGCCGCCGTCACGCTGTCCATCACCAAGAAGTCGGGTGAAAACGCCATCGACGTGGCCAATGGTGTGAAAAGCCGTGTGACCAAGCTGCAAGGCACCGTGATCCCCGACAACGTCGAGGTGGTGGAGACGCGCAACTACGGCGAAAGCGCCAACGACAAAGCGCAAAAACTGATCCAGAAGCTGCTGTTTGCCACCGCGTCGGTGGTGGCACTGGTGTTCATGGCGCTGGGCCGCCGCGAGGCCGCGATTGTGGGCGTGGCTGTGATCTTGACCTTGACCGCGACATTGTTCGCTTCATGGGCTTGGGGCTTCACGCTCAACCGCGTGTCGCTGTTTGCGCTGATTTTTTCCATTGGCATTTTGGTGGACGATGCCATCGTGGTGGTGGAAAACATCCACCGCCACCAGCAGCTCTTCCCAGGCAAGAGTCTGCGAGAAATCATTCCCGGTGCGGTGGATGAAGTCGGTGGCCCCACCATCTTGGCCACCTTCACCGTGATCGCGGCGCTCTTGCCCATGGCGTTTGTGAGCGGCCTGATGGGCCCTTACATGAGCCCGATCCCGATCAATGCGAGCTTGGGCATGTTGCTGTCACTGGCCATTGCCTTTGTTATCACACCTTGGTTGGCGGGCATGTGGATGAAGCCCCTGTCGGGTCATGCCCATGATTCGCAAGGCGGCCACACCGGCCTGAGCGCCAAGCTCGAACCCCTGTTCGAAAAAGTTTTCAAGCCATTGCTCGACCCCCAATCGGGCGGGCGCAACCGCAAGCTGTTGGGTCTGGGCATTGCCGGTTTGATCGCCTTGTCTTTGGTCTTGCCTGCGACCGGTTTGGTCATGCTCAAGATGCTGCCCTTTGACGACAAGTCGGAGTTCCAGGTGGTGGTGGACATGCCCGCAGGCACGCCGCTGGAAAGAACCGCCGCCGTGATGCGCGAGCTGGGCGGTCACCTGGCCACCGTGCCCGAGGTCACGCACTACCAAGCCTATGTCGGCACCGCTTCGCCCATCAACTTCAACGGTTTGGTGCGTCAGTATTACCTGCGCGCAAGCTCTGAGCTGGGAGATATCCAGGTCAACTTGGTGGGCAAATCCGAGCGCAGCGACAAGAGCCATGTGATCGCCACCCGCGTGCGTCCGGACTTGCAAGAGATCGGCCGCCGCCACGGTGCCAACGTCAAGGTGGTCGAAGTGCCGCCGGGCCCGCCCGTGATGTCGCCCATCGTGGCCGAGATTTATGGGCCTGATGCCGAAGGGCGTCGCCAAGTGTCAAAAGCGGTGCGTGCGGTGTTCGAGAAAACCGAAGGCGTGGTCGATGTGGACGAAAGTGCCATTGCTGACGCGCCGCGCAAAGTTTTGTTGGTGGACCGCCGCAAGGCCGCCGCCTTGGGCGTGTCGCAGCAAGCCATCGTGACCACCTTGCGTGCAGGTCTGGCGGGAGAAGACGCCACCTACTTGCACGATGGCAGCAAATACCCGGTGCCCGCGCTGATCCAGTTGCCCGCGCAGTTGCATGGCGATTTAGACGCCTTGTTGCAGCTGGGCGTGAAAAGCGCCACGGGCAAAGTGGTGGCCATTCGCGAGCTGGTCACCGTCAGCGACACGCTGCGCGAGCAACCCATCATCCACAAAGACATGCTGCCGGTGAACTTTGTCATGGCCGACATGGCAGGCAAGGTCGACAGTCCTTTGTATGGCCTGTTCAAAATGCGCGGCGACATGGCGCAAATCAAAGGCCCGGATGGTCAAAAGGTGGAGGAGTACTTCATCCACCAGCCCGACGACGCCTGGCGCGGCTACAGCATCAAGTGGGATGGCGAGTCGCAGATCACCTACGAGACCTTCCGCGACATGGGGGCAGCCTATGGCGTGGGCCTGATCCTGATCTATTTGCTGGTGGTGGCGCAGTTTGGTTCTTACCTCACGCCGCTGATCATCATGGCGCCGATTCCGCTGACCATCATTGGCGTGATGCCAGGCCATGCACTGCTGCACGCGCAGTACACCGCCACCAGCATGATCGGCATGATCGCGCTGGCGGGCATCATCGTGCGCAACTCGATCTTGCTGGTGGACTTCATCAACCTGCAGGTGCAAAGCGGCATGGAGTTTGGCCGCGCCATTGTGCAGTCGGCCATCACCCGTGCCCAGCCCATCATGCTCACTGGCCTGGCGGCCATGATTGGTGCCTTCTTCATTCTGGACGACCCGATCTTCAATGGCTTGGCCATCTCGTTGATCTT
>JAIXOX010000108.1 GCA_027486555.1 Comamonadaceae bacterium | reverse complement strand
TGTTGTAAGCGGCCCCGTGTCGGGGCTAAAGCCACCGACCTACAAACTGCCCTCTGAGATCAGTGACTCAGCGATCGCGGTGTCGGCTCTTCATGGCGCGTTCAACTTCGCGCTTGCCTTCGCGGTCCTTGATGGTGTCGCGTTTGTCGTGTTCGGCCTTGCCCTTGGCCAGCGCGATGTCGCATTTGACCTTGCCCGCTTTCCAGTGCAAATTGATTGGCACCAGTGTGTAGCCCTTTTGCTCGATCTTGCCGATCAGCCGCTTGATCTCTTCTTTGTTGAGCAGCAGCTTGCGCGTGCGTGCGGCTTCGGGGTTGATGTGGGTAGAGGCCGTTTTGAGCGGGTTGATCAGGCAGCCGATGATGAACAGCTCGCCGTTGCGGATGACCACATAACCATCGGTGAGTTGCACCTTGCCTTCTCGGATGGCCTTGACCTCCCAGCCCTCCAGCACCATGCCTGCCTCGTAGCGCTCTTCAAAAAAATAGTCGAAGGACGCTTTTTTGTTCTCGGCGATCTTGGCAAAAACGGGTGCTGTGGATTTCTTGGGAGTGGCCATGGTGAGCAAATGAGGACGGGCTGGCCGTTCACAAGGGCGTGCAAAGTGGCTGCAAGCCCAGAGAAGAAATGAAAAACTACAATCGCAGCATTGTATGAAGAATATCCACAAGTCCGTTCTGATCTGGTACTCGCCAGAAGAAATGTTTCGCCTCGTCACAGACGTGGCCCGTTATCCCGAGTTTTTGCCGTGGTGTGACCGCGCCAGCGTGCTCGAAACCGACCCGCAAGGCATGGTGGCCGAGGTGGGCATCAGCCTGGGTGGCATCCAGCAAACCTTCACCACCCGCAACACACACGAAGAAGGCCGCTCGGTGGGCATGAGTCTGGTCAAAGGCCCGTTTTCTAACCTGAGCGGCATGTGGCGCTTCACGCCTGTGGGCGACGGCTCGCAACGCGCCTGCAAAGTCGAGCTGGATTTGCAGTACGGCTTTTCCAGCAAAACCCTGGCAGCGCTGGTCGGGCCGGTGTTCGACAAGATCGCGGCCAGTCTGGTCGATGCCTTTGTCAAACGCGCCGAAGCGGTCTATGGCTGAGTCGACGATTCAGGTTGTGCTGTGCTGGAGCTTGGGGCCTCGGCATGTGCAAGAGCAAAGCTTGAAAGTGCCTGAGGGCAGCACGGTTCAAGCGGTGCTGGACCAAGGCATGACACTGTGGCTGCAAGGTCAGGGCGTCAAGGACGATGCGACATTGCCATCGCTCAAGTTCCAACAGCCAGGCATCTGGGGGCGCAAGGTCACTTGGGGACATCATGTGCAATCGGGTGACCGCATCGAGTTGTACCGTGACCTGAAGGTCGACCCCAAGGTTGCTCGGCGTCAGCGCTTTAAGCGCCAGGGCAAGGGTCGCACCGGCCTGTTTGCCAATCGCAAGAGCGGCTCGGCCGCGGGTTACTGAAAACCACCATGCAAGCCTTGCTGAACGCCATCGCTAAGATGCCCCTGACCGACGATGCCCAACGCATTTTTCATGGACGGGGCGGCATGTACCCCGGCTGCGAGCAATGGTCGCTTGACTGGTTTGCGCCGGTTTGGGTGCTGACCAGTTTCAAGCCGGTCACGGACGAAGAATTGGCCGCGTGCCAAAGCGCTCTGCAGGCCCGCTGGCAAACGCTGGCCCCGGGTCAAACGCTCAACTGGGTGTTCCAAAGCCGGGTGACGGGCGAAGCAGAAACCCGCCTCATGGCTGGTACTGTGCCTGAGCCGCATGTGGTGACCGAGCAGGGTGCCCGTTACATCGTGCATGTGATGCGCGGTCAAAACCACGGGCTGTTTCTGGACATGGCCCATGGGCGCGAGTGGCTCAAAAACCACGCCAAGCATGAAAACGTACTCAACCTCTTTGCCTACACCTGCGCGTTTTCGGTAGTGGCCCTGCAAGGTGGTGCTGCGCAGGTGGTGAACCTGGACATGAGCCAGGGTGCTTTGGCCATCGGCCAACAAAACCACCGCCTGAACGACTTGCCGCCCAAAGCCCGGTTTTTGGGCCACGACATCTTCAAGACCTGGGGCAAGATCAACAAAATGGGGCCTTATGGCGTGATCGTGATCGACCCGCCCAGCTACCAAAAGGGCAGTTTCATCGCCACCAAGGACTACATCAAGCTCATCCGCCGATTGCCGGATTTGCTGGAGCCGCAGGGTCATGTCTTGCTGTGCCTGAATGCACCGGAATTGGACACGCAGTTTTTGCACGCTCAGGTGGCCGAGGCGGCACCGAGTCTGCGATTTGTCGAGCGGCTGGCCAATCCGGCGGCTTTTGTGGACATTGACCCCGAAAAGTCTCTCAAAGTGCTGCATTACCAAAACGCCTGAGCGATCGGGCCGCAGCCCAAATGGGGGTTGGCGCTCGGTTTGGGCCCTAGAATTTTTGCCACATCTCAGACCACCTCTCTGCTCAACTTTCAGGGAAATCCCTAGGCTTGCACGGGTACAATCCATTTTTTGGAGCCCTAGCTTATGCGCCTACTCGGTAAAGCCCTGACTTTTGACGACGTTCTCCTCGTCCCCGCTTACTCCCAAGTCCTGCCCAAGGACACGTCGCTCGCGACGCAATTCACCCGCAACATCCGCTTGAACCTGCCTTTGGTGTCCGCCGCCATGGACACGGTGACTGAAGCGCGTTTGGCCATCGCCATCGCGCAAGAGGGCGGCATCGGCATCGTGCACAAAAACCTCACGGCCCAAGAGCAAGCCGCCCAAGTGGCCAAGGTCAAGCGCTACGAGTCCGGCGTGCTGCGCGACCCGGTTGTCATCACCCCCGACACCACCGTGCGCCAGGTCATGGCCTTGAGCGACGAGCTGGGCGTCTCGGGCTTTCCGGTCTGTGACGGCCGTCAAGTGGTCGGCATTGTCACCGGCCGTGATCTGCGGTTCGAGACCCGCTACGACCAAAAGGTCAGCGAGATCATGACACCGCGTGAGCGCCTGATCACCGTGCCCGAAGGCACCACGCCCGAGCAAGCCAAGCACCTGCTCAACAAACACAAACTCGAACGCCTGTTGGTCATCAACGACGCCTTTGAACTCAAAGGTCTGATCACCGTCAAGGACATCACCAAACAGCTCAACTTTCCCAATGCGGCCCGCGACGGTGCTGGCAAACTGCGCGTGGGCGCGGCTGTGGGCGTGGGCGAGGGCACCGAAGAGCGCGTGGAAGCGCTGGCCCGTGCCGGTGTGGACGCCATCGTGGTGGACACCGCACACGGCCACAGCAAAGGCGTGATCGATCGCGTGCGCTGGGTCAAACAAAACTACCCCCACATCGAAGTCATTGGCGGCAACATCGCCACCGGCGCTGCCGCTTTGGCTTTGGTTGAAGCGGGCGCCGACGCGGTGAAAGTGGGCATTGGCCCCGGGTCGATTTGCACAACCCGCATCGTCGCGGGTGTGGGCGTGCCCCAAATCATGGCAGTAGACAGCGTGGCCACAGCCCTCAAAGGCACTGGTGTGCCCCTGATCGCTGACGGCGGCATCCGCTACAGCGGCGACATCGCCAAAGCCATTGCCGCAGGCGCGGGCACGGTGATGATGGGCGGTATGTTTGCGGGCACCGAAGAAGCGCCTGGCGAGATCGTCTTGTTCCAGGGCCGCAGCTACAAGAGCTACCGCGGCATGGGCTCGATTGGCGCCATGCAACAAGGCAGCGCTGACCGCTACTTTCAGGAATCCAGCACCGGCAACCCCAACGCCGACAAACTGGTGCCCGAAGGCATCGAAGGCCGTGTGCCCTACAAAGGCTCTGTGGTGTCCATCATTTACCAAATGGCGGGCGGCTTGCGCGCCAGCATGGGTTATTGCGGTTGTGCCACGATTGAGGCCATGCACAACGAATCGCAGTTTGTGGAAATCACCGCTGCGGGCATCCGCGAAAGCCATGTGCACGACGTGCAGATCACCAAAGAAGCCCCGAATTACCGGGCGGAGTGATGATGCGCAAAAGCATTTTCTTTGCGCTGTGTTCGGTAACGCTGCTGTTCAGTCTGCCAAGCCAATCGGCTTTGGCGGCTAACGATAACGTGAATCAATTTGAATCGGCTGCGCAAAAGGAGCTGGTTCAAATTCAGATCGAAGCTATCAAAGCCCTGCACCAAAAAGATGCAGATGCAATCAATAAGCGCATTGACGATCAGCTTGCGCAGGTGGGGCAGGGCGTTGATCGTTTCGGGGTGATTGCTTCGGTTTTGAGTACCTTGATCACGGTCCTTCTGGTGCTTGGTGGGTATATTGGTTATCGCAATGCCAAATCGGAGGCGAAGGATATTGCAAAATATACGGCAGAGGAGTGGTTTAGAGAAAATGGGCCCCAATTAAGCAAAAGAATTGATGAACTTGCTGCGCGTTTTGAAAAGCAATTTCAAGAAAAATTCCAACATTTCTCCAATCGCGTTGACCCGTTGTTGACGGACTCTTCACTCACCTACGAAGTTCTTGTAAAAAAATATAATCAAGCAAACGAACTCGGGGAAAGAAGTCAACATCAAGAAGCCATTGAGGCCTACGATGCCATTCTGGATGCGTGTCGGCATGATCAAGACCTGAAAATTCAATCCATTGCAGCACGGGCGCTCGTAAATAAAGGGGCCGAACAAGGGAAATTGAAAGAATTTTCCAATGCTGCTGAGTCTTTCCGCGAGGCGCTGGACTTTTACGCAAAAGATGACAGTCGACAATTTGATGAACCTGTTGCCTATGCTTTAACCGGATTGGCCTTCACCAAACACCTCAAAGCCCAATCCATTTGGAGTAAAGACTCCAAAAAGGCCGTAAATATTTTGGAGTCAGCTTTAGATGACTTAAATATGGCCATAGAACGCTACCCAAATGCTGGCGCGACTGTTTTTGGGAATAAGTCACAAGTTCTGTGGTTACTCTCTAAACATGCCCAAGCAGAAGATGAGTTCAGACGAGCTTTGACTTTGGACAATGGCGGGGGTAAAACTCTCTATGAGTCGACGATCAAAGATTTGGATGATTCCAGTATCAATGAATTCAAATCAATGAGACCGATGATTGATCGCTTATGGCAAGATTTCACGGTCAACACTTAAACTCAATACATGTTGCTTGACCAACTACGCCAGATGAACACTCACCTGCACAGCATGGCTGCGCAGTACGGTGCGACTCGCCTGCGCGTTTTTGGCTCGGTGGCTAGGGGGGAAGAGACCCCGGACAGCGATGTGGACTTTTTGGTCGACCTGCCTCGTGGGTACGACCTGTTTTCCCAACGCATGGCCTTGGCTCAGGGCTTGGGTGAGGTTCTGCATCGCAAAGTGGATCTCATACCCGAGCACGAATTGAATCCTCACATCAGAGCGCAAGTGCTGGCTGAAGCTGTGTCGCTATGAGCAAGTCTTGGCAGGCCTACGCTCTTCACATCCTAGATGTGGCCGCCAAAATCGGCCGAATTCAGGCACGGGGTGATCTGACGCAAGACGATGTTCTCTACGACGCCGCACTTCGCAATTTGCAAACCCTTTCCGAAGCCACGCAAATGCTGCCCGATAATCTCAAGCTTGAGTTCCCGGCCATTCCCTGGCGGGAAATCAGCGGTTTTCGGAATATCCTGGTTCACAACTATTTGGGTGACATTGACGCACTGACTGTCCAGTCCGTGATCGACCGTCATCTGCCTCCGTTGATTGACTGTGTGCAGACCATGCTCGCAGCCGATGCTTCTTTTGACACTTAAAGCGCTTTTTTGCATGTCCCATTCAAAAATCCTCATCCTCGACTTCGGTTCGCAAGTCACCCAGCTGATTGCCCGCCGCGTGCGCGAAGCGCATGTGTTTTGCGAAGTCCATCCCTGCGATGTGAGCAGCGACTGGGTGCGTGAATACGCCAAAGACGGCAACCTCAAGGGTGTGATCCTCTCAGGCAGCCACGCCAGCGTTTACGAGGTGGACGACAAAGCGCCCGATGCAGTTTTTGAGCTGGGCGTGCCGGTTTTGGGCATTTGTTACGGCATGCAGACCATGGCCCAGCAGCTGGGCGGCAAGGTCGAGGCGGGCACCACGCGCGAATTTGGCTACGCCGAAGTCCGCGCCCACGGCCACACCGAACTGCTCAAAGGCATTGAAGACTTCGCCACGGCCGAAGGCCACGGCATGCTCAAAGTCTGGATGAGCCACGGCGACAAGGTCACGGCCATGCCTGCCGGCTTCAAGGTCATGGCCTCAACCCCGGCTTGCCCGATTGCGGGCATGGCCGATGAAGCGCGCCGCTTTTATGCGGTGCAGTTCCACCCCGAAGTCACGCACACCGTGCAGGGCCAGGCGTTGCTCAACCGCTTTGTGCTCGACATTTGCCAAGCCCGCCCGGACTGGATCATGGGCGATTACATCGAAGAAGCTGTGGCCAAAATCCGCGAGCAAGTCGGTGACGAAGAAGTCATCCTGGGCTTGTCGGGTGGCGTCGATTCCTCCGTTGCCGCCGCACTGATCCACCGCGCCATCGGCGACAAGCTGACCTGCGTGTTTGTGGACCACGGCCTGCTTCGCCTGAATGAGGGCGACATGGTCATGGAAATGTTCGTGGGCAAGCTGCATGCGAAAGTCATCCGTGTCGATGCCAGCGATTTGTTCCTGGGCAAACTTGCGGGCGTGAGCGAGCCCGAAGCCAAGCGCAAGATCATCGGCGGCTTGTTTGTGGACGTCTTCAAAGAGCAGGCTGCGAAATTGAAAGCAGGCGATGGCGGTCACAAAGGCGCGACCTTCTTGGCCCAAGGCACCATTTACCCCGACGTGATCGAGTCGGGTGGTGCCAAGAGCAAAAAGGCCGTCACCATCAAGAGCCACCACAACGTGGGCGGCTTGCCCGAGCAGTTGGGCCTGAAGTTGCTGGAGCCCCTGCGCGAACTGTTCAAAGACGAAGTGCGAGAGCTGGGCGTAGCGCTGGGCTTGCCCCGCGAGATGGTTTACCGTCACCCCTTCCCAGGGCCTGGTCTGGGTGTGCGGATTCTGGGCGAAGTCAAAAAGGAATACGCTGACCTGCTGCGCCGTGCGGACGCGATCTTCATCGAAGAGCTGCGCAACTTCACCGACGAATCGGGCAAGAGCTGGTACGACCTGACCAGCCAAGCCTTCACCGTTTTCCTGCCCGTGAAAAGCGTGGGCGTAATGGGCGACGGCCGCACCTACGACTACGTGGTGGCTTTGCGCGCTGTTCAAACCAGCGACTTCATGACCGCCGATTGGGCAGAGCTGCCGTATGCGCTGCTCAAGAAAGTGTCGGGGCGCATCATCAACCAGGTGCGAGGCATCAACAGAGTGACCTACGACGTGAGTTCAAAACCACCGGCGACGATCGAGTGGGAATGACGGGAATTAGGTTTTCAACTTGCACAAATGTTTCACAACCCAATAAAGTCTTTTGATTTTATTGGGTTTTGACTTTAAAGTAACCGGTTGAGTGTCAAAGCTTTGCTATTACTCAAAAAAGCAGTTACTCCTAAGTCTGATTTTACTTTTAATTAAGGCAGTTGCAAATGGATTTTGCAGATAATTTCAAAGTAGAAGTACTTAATTTGGATGTACACAAAGATGGATTTTGCAAGATATTGCTTGATCTGCATAAACACTATTATTCAAACAGCAATTTAGACATTGCCACAGCATCTCTCTATTTTGATGATGTGATGCGAAAAAATCTTGGAAAATTCCAGGTCTACGTTTGCATTGACAGCGCCAATGACGTTGTGGGATTTGCAGCTTGTTATGAATCTATAAGTTTTGTCGAGTTGCAAATCGACAAGTCGATTCAACTGCAACTTAAAGAGTTGTTTGTACGTCAGGAGTATAGAAGTAAGGGTATAGGCGGATTGCTCATGCAAAAAGTGTTGCACGAAGCAAGGCTCAATGGCTGTTATAGAGTTGATTGGAATGTGAGAGATTGGAATTTAAAAGGAATTCATTTTTACAAAAAACTTGGTGCCAAGTTTGTTGAAGATAGGCAAAGTATGCGAATTCAATTGGATGATTAAATTAGCATTAAACGTTATATAAGATTTTTTATTGTCCTTGTGCAGGCTGATATTCCCGAATCCTGTCCAGCGCATCTTGCATCGACTGACGCGCCACAGCCAGGTCGTAATCGGTTTGCAGACCCAGCCAGAATTCGGCGCTGTTGCCAAAAAACTTGGCTAAGCGCAAGGCGGTGTCCACGGTGATGGCGCGTTTTTCTCGCACGATGTCGTTGATGCGCGGGGCGGGTAATTGCAACGCCATTGACAGCGCATGTGCGGTGAGTTGGTAGGGCGTTAAAAACTCTTTACGTAGCACTTCGCCTGATGAATGGGGCGCATGCTTTCGGTTTTAAGTTGATTTTTTATCTGCTGGGTCATATTCGACATCGTAGATCCTCTGATCTTGAAGGTCAAAATCGGATGATTTGTTACAAGAGGCTGATCAATGGGTAATCAATGCCCTCTGTTTGGTACAGTCATCAGCATGTACCTGCCTACACAATTCAACCACCCCCAGCACGCCTCGGCCATCATGCGCGAGCATCCGTTCGCAAGTCTGGTGTCGACCGACGGCTATGGCTTCCCGTTTGTCACGCATTTGCCGCTCAAGTTGATCGAGGAGGGCGGGCAGTCGGTAGCGCTGTTGGGCCACTGTGCCCGTGCCAATCCGCATGCCGGGTTCTTGCAAGCACGTCCGCAGGCGCTGGTGACCTTCATGGGGCCGCAGGCTTACATGTCGCCCGCGGTTTACCCTGATTTGTTGCGCGTGCCGACCTGGACTTATCTTGCCGTGCACGCCCGGGTCGAGGCCCGCATGCTGGACGGCAACGATGCCAAAGACGCCATGCTCAAGCAAATGATTGCCGACCACGAACCCGCTTATGCAGAGCAATGGCGTGGGCTGCCCGAGAGCTATGCCCACGGCATGCTGAATGGCATTGTAGCGTTTGAGTTGAAGATTCTGGACATCAAAACCAAGGTCAAGATCAACCAGCACCGCCCCGAGTCGCACGCGGCCATGCACGCCGCTTACGCCCAAGGCGGCGAACAAGAGCAAGCTTTGGCGCAGTGGATGCAGCGCTTGGGCATGGTGGCTTGACCGTGGACACGCCCAGCCAAGACGCCCACTGGATGGGCCTGGCCCTGGACCAGGCGCGATTGGCCGCTGCAGCGGGCGAGGTGCCGGTGGGCGCGGTGGTTGTGAAAGACGACCAAGTCATCGCCACGGGCCGCAACGCCCCAATTGCCAGCCACGACCCCACGGCGCACGCCGAAGTGATGGCGCTGCGAGAAGCGGCCCGCTTGCTGGGCAATTACCGGCTCGAAGGGTGTTCGCTGTATGTGACGCTAGAGCCCTGCGCGATGTGCAGCGGTGCCATGCTGCACGCCCGCTTAGACCGGGTGGTGTTTGGTGCCCCCGACCCGCGCACCGGTGCGGCGGGCTCGGTGCTCAACCTGTTTGATCACGCTCAGTTGAACCACCAAACCCAAGTCACGGGCGGCGTGCTGGCCGAAGAATGCGGCCAGTTGCTCAAAGACTTTTTCAGGCCCAAAAGAATGAACCTTCACCCACTCAGAGAAGACGCTTTGCGCACCCCCGATGAGGCGTTTACCGATTTGCCCGACTACCCCTGGCAGCCTCGCTATGTGAGCGACCTGCCCAGCATCGCCGGGCTGCGCATGCATTACCTGGATGAGGGCGACGCCAATGCACCATTGACCTGGCTGTGTCTGCACGGCAACCCGGCTTGGAGTTATCTGTACCGCAAGATGATTCCGATTTGGCTGGCGGCGGGGCACCGCGTGGTGGCGCCCGACCTGATCGGCTTTGGCAAAAGCGACAAGCCCAAGAAGGACAGTTTTCACCAGTTTGAAACGCATCGCCAGTCCTTGCTCGATTTGATCGAGCGCCTCGACCTGCAGCGCGTGGTGCTGGTGGTGCAGGACTGGGGTGGCATTTTGGGGTTGACTTTGCCCATGGCCGCACCCGAGCGTTACAAGGGTCTGCTGGTCATGAACACCACCTTGGCCACGGGCGAGCAGCCGCTGAGTCCCGGCTTTTTGGCCTGGCGCGATTGGTGTCAAAGCCAGCCCCTGTTCGATGTGGGCAAGCTGTTCAAACGCGGCAACCCCGGTATGACGCCGCAAGAGACGGCGGCTTACAACGCACCCTTTCCGGACAAGGGCTACCGCGCAGCGTTGCGCGCTTTTCCACCCATGGTGCCGGAGTTTGCCGATTCGCCCGGCGCGGCCATCTCGCGGCAAGCGCGTGACTTTTGGCGCAAGGACTGGCAAGGCCAGAGTTTCATGGCCATCGGCCAGCAAGACCCGGTGCTGGGCGAGCCGGTGATGCGCGCTTTGCAAAGCCAGATTTTGGGCTGCCCCGAGCCGATGCTGCTGCCCGATGCAGGCCATTTTGTGCAGGAGCAGGGCAGGGCGATTGCCCAGGCGGCTGTGCGACACTTCAGGCCCTGAAGAAGAACACGAGCCATGGCCCACATTTACATTTTTTCCCCTTCCAGCGCAGTGCGCGACAAAGCCGCATTTCGCCGCGGCGTGAAGCGTCTGCAAGCCCAGGGGCACGAGCTTGAGGTGGATGAAGCGGCGTTGGCCAGCCACTTGCGATTTGCAGGCGACGACGCGACGCGCATCGCGGCCATCACCCGCGCCGCAGCCAGTGGTGCGAATGTGGCGATGATCTCGCGCGGGGGTTACGGCCTCACGCGCATTCTGCCCAGCTTGCCCTACAAAGCCATTGCCAAAGCCATCGACGCTGGCACGCAGTTTGTGGGTCTGAGTGATTTCACCGCCTTCAACCAAGCGGTGTATGCAAAGACTGGCCGCATCAGCTGGCAAGGCCCGGCATTGGGTGAAGACTTTGGCCCCGAACAGGAGCCCGACGACATCATGCAAGCCTGCTTTGACGACTTGCTGCTGGAGCAAGGAGAGGGCACAGGATGGCAGCGGCCCAAGCTGGAGTCCGAGCGCCGTGTGCTGGTCAAAGACGCGCCTCTGTGGGGTGGCAATCTGACGGTTTTGACCTCGCTGCTGGGCACGCCGTACTTCCCGCAAGTCAAAGGTGGCGTGCTCTTTCTCGAAGACGTAGGCGAACACCCTTACCGCATCGAGCGCATGCTCACGCAGCTGCTGCACGCGGGTGTGTTGGCCCAGCAAAAAGCGGTGCTGATGGGACAGTTCACCAATTACAAGCTGGTGCCTACGCACGACAAAGGCTTCAAGCTGACCACCGTGGTCGAGTGGCTGCGCAGCCAGATCAAGGCCCCGGTACTCACCGGATTGCCCTTTGGTCATGTGGAGACCAAGGTGCTGCTGCCCGTAGGCGCCAAGGTGGACCTTGTCACCGAAGGGCGTGACACGTTCATGGTTTGGGGGCACATTTAAACCCTAAAGAAAAGGCCCTGAACGAAGGTCTGAGCAAGACACCCAAGAGGCGACCAGATCGCCCACAAGGAGACACCCATGAAATGGACAGGACGACTTGTTTTGCTGCTCTTGGCCGCTGCGCTGGTGGTGGGCGGTTTCTTGGCCGTGCACTTGCTGCGCAGCATGCCGCAGCTGGACGGACAGCTGAAGTTGGCGGGCTTGAGTGGGCAGGTCACCATCACCCGAGACGCCGCTGATGTGACCCACATCGAGGGTGCAACCGCTTTGGACACATGGCGCGCATTGGGATTTGTGCACGCCCAAGAACGCGGCTGGCAGCTCGAATTCAACCGCCGCCTGATGCGTGGCGAGTTGTCCGAAATTTTGGGTGCGGCCACGTTGGACACCGACAAACTCATGCGCACGCTGGGCATCATCCGCATGGCGCAAAAACAGTTGAAGGGTTTATCGCCTGCAACGCAAGCGGCCCTGCAGGCCTACTGCGAAGGCATTCAAAACGCTTGGGCCAGTGGCGCTGTTCGGCCGTCGCCAGAATTCAAAATCCTCGGCACGGTGGCTGGTGGCTCCAAAGGCCCCGCCTGGTCGCCCGAAGACAGCTTGGGGTGGGCGCTGATGATGGCCCTTGATTTGGGGGGTAACTGGGGCCAAGAATTCGCCCGTTTGTCGGCCTCGCAGGTGCTCAACCAAGAGCAGCTGTGGCAACTTTTGCCGCCATACCCGGGTGAAAAACCCGCCACCTCTGTGGACCTGCCGGCCTTGTATGCCGAGCTGGGTGTGTACGCCTCCAAGGACAAAACCGCGTCGGCCATCGAGCCTGCGCCCAACGCCCTGGCCCAATGGTCAGCCGACTGGGTGCGCGATGTCGGCATTTTGGATGGCAAAGGCAGCAACAACTGGGTGGTGCCTGGCAGCCGTACCGTCAGCGGCAAACCCTTGCTGGCCAACGACCCCCATCTGGCCTTGAGTTCTCCCGCCATTTGGTATTTCGCGCACCTCAAAGCGCCCGCGGGCGAATTGCCCGGTGGACACAAGCACCCCGCACTGGATGTGATCGGTGCCACCTTGCCCGGTTTGCCTTTTGTAGTGCTGGGACGTACCCAAGGCGTGGCGTGGGGGTTTACCAACACCGGCCCGGACGTTCAGGACTTGTACCTGGAGCAGCTGGACGCCACCCAAGCTGGCCAGTACCGCACCCCCACCGGCTGGGCTGCATTTGAAGAGCGCACCGAAACCATTCGCGTCAAAGGGCAGGGCGATGTGACCCTTAAAGTGCGCAGCACGCGCCACGGGCCGGTCATCAGCGATGTGCAAGCTCAGTACGGCAAACTCATCAACAAGCAGCGCTATGCCATCAGCCTGCGTTGGTCGGCTTTGACCGAAGACAACAAAACCGTGGAATCGGGCATGTTGACCAACTGGGCGCAAACCGTGCCCGAGCTGCAAAAAGCCTTCACCGACAACCATGCGCCCATGCAAAGCGTGGTCATGGCTGACACGCTGGGCGATGTGGCGTTTCAGGCCGTGGGCAAGCTGCCCATTCGCTCGCCGCAAAACGACATTCGGGGTGTGGCTCCGGCCCCCGGATGGCTGGCCCAATACGACTGGACTGGTTGGCTGCCCGCAGCCCAAAACCCCGCAGTCGATCGCGACACCATCGAGGCCAAAGGCTGGCACGCCACCGCCAACCAGAACATCCTGCCGCCCGGCTATGCCCATTTTGTGGGCGGGGACTGGACCACGCCCGAGCGTTTTGACCGCATCGAACAAATGCTGGCCGCCAGCCCTCAACACAGCCGAGAAAGCCTGCAAGCCATCCAAAATGACGTCATGTCGCTGGGCGCTAAAGCCCTGCTGCCGGTCGCTCTGACCGCCAAGCCTCAACACCCGCTGGGCGATCAGGCCTTGAAAATGCTTGCCACTTTTGATGGGCAAATGACAACGGACAGCGGCGCTGCGCTGGTTTTCAACGTCTGGGCCGACGAGTTGACGCGCGGTTTGTTGGTGCCGCATTTGGGGGCTGAGCGTTTTCAGGCGCTCTACGGTAAACGCCATTTCCGCGCTGCGGTAGAAGGCATTGTGAAACGCTCGGACGCTTTTTGGTGCGGCGCTGCAGGCTGCCCTGCGCAAGTTTCCGCGGCGCTCGACCGTGCTTTGACGCGCATTACCGTCCAACAAGGCCAAGACATGCGCACCTGGCGATGGGGTGCATGGCACCCGGCCATCAGTAGCCACAAACCCTTTGGCAGAGTGCCTTATTTGAATGCCGTGTTTGATGTGCGCACCGAAAGTGCAGGGGACTTGTTCTCGGTGAATGTGGGCCAATACTGGGCCAACGACCCCAAAGAGCCCTTTGCCAACCGCCATGCAGCATCGATGCGGGCGGTGTATGACTTGGCCAATCCTGAGCAATCGGTCTTTATTTACCAAACCGGTCAATCTGGCCATGCTTTTGATACCCGAAGCCGCTCGATGGCCAGCGCTTGGGCAGCCGGCCAGTACCGCCCACTGCAGCAAAAAAGCACACCTGTTCACCGTTTGGTGCTGACACCCTGAGGATTGCGGCTGCCCAGCGAATGTCAGCGCACTTGGTGCTCGTCAGCCTCCACCTCGGTTCCAGTGTCTACGGCGGTGACCAAGATGTTCAAGGCTCTCAAGCGCTTAGAGGTAAAAGGAACGGTAAAAGAATTCTGTTTTAACTTAACATAATATTGATTGTACGAAGTTAATGACATTGAATATCAGCACTCAAAATCGGGTTTCCCCCAATCTCATGCCAGCAAAGAACCTGTTTGAACAGTTTGCTCAGCGTGAATATTGGTCATCGACCTGGTGGGATGGGCGGAGATTTTTGCCGTGCCAACCACCTTGCCAAGCCTGCGTCCATCAAGTCGATTGAATTTTGTCGACGGCCCTGAACCGCAAAATCTTTGGCGGTCAATCCCAATTGATTGGACAAGGTGGGGTCTGCACCCGCCTGAATCAACAATTTGACCGCTTCAGGGCTGCCATACCTTGCCGCCATCATCAGCGGCGTGGTGCCATTGGGAGATTCGGCATCGATGTAGGCACTGTGGTCCAGCAAAAAAGACATCACCGCTACGTGTCCACCCGAAGCTGCGTAATGTAAAGGGGTCCAGCCTGTTTTGTTCACGTCAGCATCTTTGGCCACCAGTTGTTCAACCAAGGGCAAATAACCCTTGATGGCAGCCAACATCAACACACTTTCGTCGTTGTGATTGCGCACCTCTGCACGAATCTGAGGCGAACGAATCAACAAATCTGCCACTTGAAGTGACGGAACCAAAACGGCCATCATCAAAGCAGGCACCCCTTGCGGGTTGACGGTGTTGGGGTCAAAACCCCTTTGCAACAAGGATCGAGCCACGGTCACATCGTCTTTTTTGACCGCATCGAAAAAATCCTCGTATGAACCGGCAGACGCCATGCCCATGCCAAGCGACAGAGCCAAAAAAACAAACTTTTTATGAAGGCACTGAAAATCAAACATGGCTGTTCAGAGAGAGGTTCTGGAAAAAAGGCTCAAAAAATTTCGGGTGGTCAGCTCACCTATGGACTCGGATGAACAGCCTCGCAATTCACCCAACAACTTGGCCACAAAAGGCACATACGAGGGGTTGTTGGTCTTGCCCCGGTAAGGCACAGGGGCCAAGTAAGGGCTGTCGGTCTCAATGAGCAAACGGTCATCGGGCACAAATTTGGCCACATCACGCAAATCGGCCGCTGTTTTGAAGGTCAGGATGCCCGAAAACGAGATGTAAAAACCCAGGTCCAAAGCGGCACGGGCCACTTGCTGGCTTTCGGTGAAGCAATGGAATACGCCGCCCGCACACCCTGCCCCCCCCGTTTCGCCCTCTTCTTTCAAGATGGCAATGGTGTCGTCTGAAGCCTGTCGGGTGTGGATGACCAAAGGCAAGGCCGTCTGGCGGGCGGCTCGGATGTGGGTGCGAAAACGCTCGCGCTGCCATTCCAGGTCGGCCACGGTACGCCCGCCTTTGCGCTCGTCCATTTGGTAGTAGTCCAGCCCGGTCTCACCAATCGCCACCACTTTGGGTCGGGCGGCGCCGTCCAGCAAATCCTGCAAACTGGGCTCGTGCACGCCTTCGTTGTCGGGGTGCACACCCACGGTGGCCCACATGTTGTCGTGACCCATAGCCAGGCCGTGCACTTCGTCAAATTTCTCCATCGTGGTACAGATCACGAGGGCGCGGGTCACTTGGGCGGCCTGCATGGACTGCTGGATGCTGTGCAGCTGGCTCATCAGCTCGGGAAAGTTCAGATGGCAATGCGAATCGGTGTACATGTGAATCAGCCCTTGGACATCAGGGTTTGTTGGGCATCGGCGGTCAGGGCTTCGAGCATCAGACCGGCATTGAAAGGGTGTTCGGCCGTGCGGGCAGACTGCATCAGGCGCTTGAACCAGTCGGTCAGCACCGCCACAGAAGCCTCGCTGGCGGGCAAATGTGTCGCTTCAAAAAAACGCGGCGCAGCGCCTGATTGACGCAGCACCAAGTCATGGCAAAGCTTTTGCAAGGCGTCAATGGCCTGGGCTGGGCTCAATTCGGACAGATGCCGGGCATCGCCCTGGCGCATGGCTTTGGGCAAATGCGCCCACCAATCGGGCGACAAACCGGCTTCGGCCTGACGCAATACATCGGCGGGACGCCCGCCTGCACTGCGCAGCAAATCTTGCGCCACATCGGCGGGCACGCCCTGCCCTGTGAGCCACGGCAGCGCCTCGTCGGCTTCGGGCCACTTCATCGTGTGGGCCAAGCAGCGGCTGCGGATGGTGGGCAGCAGCATGTGGCTGGCTTCGGTAGCCAGTACAAAGCGCACATCGCCCGGCGGCTCCTCCAGCGTTTTGAGCAAAGCATTGGCCGCGATGGTGTTCATGCGCTCCGCTGGAAACACCAACACCGCCTTGCCGCGCCCGCGTGCATCGGTGCGCTGAGAAAACTCCACTGCATCACGCATCGCGTCCACCCGAATTTCTTTGCTGGGCTTGCGGGTTTTTTTGTCGATTTCGTCCTGGGCTTTTTCAGACAAGGGCCAGCCCAGCTCAATCATCACCGTCTCGGGCATCAGAACAGCCAAGTCGGCATGGGTGTGCACGGCAATCGCATGGCAGCTGGGGCAGTCGCCGCAAGCGCCCTGCGCGGTGGGTTTTTCGCAAAGCCAGGCCGAAGCCAAGGCCAAAGCCAACTCATACTGGCCCAGGCCTGACGGGCCTTGCAGCAGCCAGGCGTGTCCGCGCTGGGCCAGCAAATCGCTGGCTTGGCGGGCGATCCAGGGGGCATTCAAGACGGCGCTCATGAGGCGCTCCTTTTCAGCCAAGCACTCAGGGCCTGAAACACATCAGCGCCCACAGCTTCCATACTTTGCGCGGCGTCGATGCGGGTAAAACGGCTGGGCATCTCGGCTTGGCGGCGGGCATATCCGGTCCGCACAGCGGCAAAAAAACCCGCCGGTTGGGACTCAAACTTGTCTGGCACTCGGGCTGTAGCCAGGCGCTCAGCGGCAATCAAGGGGTCCAGGTCGAACCAAACGGTCAGGTCAGGTTGGCGCAAAGTGCCGTCAGGCAGGGCCTGCACCATCCGCTCCAGCTGAGCCAGCACTTGCCAGTCAAATCCCCGGCCGCCACCTTGGTAGGCAAACGTGGCGTCGGTGAACCGGTCACACAAAACCACATCGCCCCGAGCCAGTGCTGGCTCGATCACCTGCACCAGATGTTCGCGGCGAGCGGCGAACATCAAAAGTGCCTCCGTCAGAGGGTCCATGGGCGCGTGCAGCACCAGCTCGCGCAGCTTTTCCGTCACCGGCGTGCCCCCGGGTTCGCGGGTCAGCACCACCGCCCTGCCCGCTTGACGAAAAAGCTCGGCCACGCGGGCGATGTGCGTGGACTTGCCCGCACCGTCGATGCCTTCAAAACTGATGAATGTGCCGTGTGTCATGAGCGTATGGAATGGATCGCCGATTGTCGCCGATGGCTGTGATTACCCCGGGGCGAGCTGTCCCCAAAGGCCCACAAAGCTCATTGGCCGCGCTGGTAACGATTGACGGCCCGGTTGTGCTCGTCCAGCGTGGCGCTGAAATGGCTGCTGCCGTCGCCCTTGGCCACAAAGTAGAGGGCGGGCGTTTTGGCCGGTTGCACAGCGGCCAAAAGTGCCGACTTGCCGGGCATGGCAATGGGCGTTGGCGGCAGACCAGCCCGGGTGTAGGTGTTCCAAGGCGTATCGCTTGTCAGGTGCACACGGCGCAAATTGCCATCAAAGGCCTCGCCCAGGCCATAAATCACCGTCGGGTCGGTCTGCAAACGCATGCCGATGCGCAGACGGTTATTGAATACTCCCGAAATCAGCGCCCGGTCTTGGGCCTTGCCGGTTTCCTTTTCAACAATGCTGGCCAAAATCAAGGCCTCTTCGGGCGACTTGAGCGACGCATCTGGCTGGCGCAGCGCCCAGGCCTGCTGCACATGTTTGTCCATGGCCTTCATGGCCCGCTGCAAGACCGCCAGGTCGCTCGACCCCTTGGCGTAGGAATAAGTGTCCGGGTAAAAGCGCCCCTCGGGTGCCACACCGGGACGGCCCAATTGCGCCATCAAGGCGTCGTCGGGCAAAGCGCGGCTGTCGGGCTTGAGGCTTTCGGCCTTGGCCAAGGCCTGGCGCACTTGCCGCCAGTTCCAACCCTCCACAATCGTCACCGTGCGCAGGCTTTCTTCGCCCCGCACCAGCATGTTCAAGAGGCGCACGGGCGTGGTGCCGGGCGCCATTTCGTAGCTGCCCGCCCGCATCTGGCGCGCTTGGCCCGACAAGCGAAACCATGCATACAACAGCGTGGGCGAGGTTTGCGCCCCGGCATCCACCACCATTTGGGCGATGAACTTGGGCGAAGTGCCGGGCTCAATCGACAAATCCAGGGTGGCTTGGCGGGTGTCCATGGGCTGATTCAGCCACCAAAACCCCGCCGCTGCCAAGCCCAGGGCGAGCAACATCACACTGAGCAGTAACTTCATCAAGCCTTTGAGCACGGCCATGTCCTTTGTTCGGGTGTTAAAAACGCCTGGGGCATGATAATTCAGCCCTTGCCGCCAGACAGAGTCCCCCTATGAACACCCGTCCAGAATTCAGCCCAACCAAGAACACCATTTTGAATGGCAGCTGCCCCCTGTCCAACTTGGGCGTGATTCAGGCCCAAGGCGAAGACGCCGCCAACTTTTTGCACAACCAGCTGAGCAACGACGTGCTGCTCTTGCCCGTGGGCCAAGCGCGATTGGCGGCTTTTTGCTCGGCCAAGGGGCGCATGCAGGCCAGTTTCATCGTCATCAAGACCGCGCCCGACACCGTCTTGTTGGTCTTGAGCCTCGACTTGCTGGCCCAGACCCTCAAGCGCTTGTCCATGTTTGTGCTGCGGGCCAAAGTGAAGATGAGCGATGCCACCGCACAGTGGCAGCTGCGCGGCTTGCTGGGCGACAGCGCCCGGGCCTCGGCGGTCCAAGTTGACATGGCTCCGTGGCAAACCGTGGCGGCCGAAGGCGCACACATGGTGGCGCTTTACCCCGCTGTGCTGGGCGAAGCCCGGATTCCCCGCGCCCTTTGGATCGCCCCCGTGGGGCAGCCTTTGTCGGCTGGCGCCGAGTTGGCCGTGGATGTTTGGCACTGGGGCGAGGTCATGAGCGGCGTGACGCTGATCTCACAAGCCTTGTTTGAGACCTTTGTGCCGCAAATGCTCAATTACGAATCGGTGGGTGGTGTCAACTTCAAAAAAGGCTGTTACCCCGGCCAAGAAGTCGTGGCCCGCAGCCAGTTTCGCGGCACCCTGAAGCGCCGCACAGCGCTGGTGCACAGCACTGTGGCTTTGGTCGCTGGGCAAGACGTGTTCACCCCTGCAGACCCCGAGCAGCCTTGCGCCACGGTGGTGCTGAGTGCGCCGCGCCCTGATGGTCAGGGTTTTGATGCGCTGGTCAGCGGCACGCTCGAGAGCCAGGCAAGCGGCTGGCGGGTGGGCAGTGCGGACGGTGCGATGCTGGAGTTGCTGCCGCTGCCTTACGCCTTGCTCGAAGACATCTGAGCAGAACGAGCCCCGCCCTCGTGGCGAATGTCTGTGGTCTGCGAGCGTTCCATCGCGGCGGGGGCGCCGCTCCTGGTATGGATTGACCTGTCAATAGGTGTCGGTTGTTTTACAGCTATCTCTCTGTTTCTTTTGTCTTCTCTGTCAGTGACTGTGGATCAGGGACTACGAGGCTGATTGGGCGA
>JAIXOX010000112.1 GCA_027486555.1 Comamonadaceae bacterium | reverse complement strand
GGTCACGGTGGGTTGTTTGGCCAGCACGATGCTGGCGAGTTCGTGGGTGCTCAAGCTTCGGCTTCAGGCCACAGTCTTGGGAAGTAAAAGCGCAGAGCGTGCTGGGGCACGCCCAAGCGGACCTTGCCGTAGGGGCTGTCCGATTCCAGCAAGCCTCGTTTGAGCAAGGCTGACACCTGCGCGGTGGCCAGCCGATCACCCAGACCCAGCATGGCCTTGAAGTCGGCGCGATCCAATTCGGTTTGTGCGGCAAACAGGTAGTGCAAAGCCCGAAGCGATGTGCTTCGCACACCTTCACCCACCACCTGCTCTTCATACGCCAGGCAGGCGGCCATGCGGCCTTTCATGTCCTCCAGGCTGAGCAATTCCCGCATGAAAGCCACTTGGTCGGTGCAAACGTCCAACACGTAATCCATCCACGCGAGCAGGGCGGATTCGCTCAGGTTGCCACGGCCATCCAGATCGTCTGCACGGGGTTCGTCTGCAGCGGACAGGCGTGCGTAGTAAGCCTCTTGTGTGCGGGCAAAGCCGCGCAAAGGCGACCACAGACCATTGGTCAGGCCCATGTGACCGAGCACCAGATGGCTGTGCAAGCGGGCGACACGTCCATTGCCGTCCAGAAAAGGGTGAATCCACGCCAGACGTTGGTGCGCTGCCGCCATCGCCAAGATTTGCATTTCGCCACGACGCACTTGTCCATAGACCTTCGACCAGCGCTCCATGAAGACGGGCAGTGCGGCCGCAGCGGGTGCGGCGTGGCGACCCACACTCACTTGTGCTGTTCGCATGGCTCCTGGAATCAGAACCTGAATGTCTGCGCCCTTCTGTTGCATTCGGTCTTGATCGGTCAGGCGGGCAAACAGGTCCTGATGGATGTCTTGAATGGTTTGTGGCGACCAGACTTGCGCGTGGGTCCATTGAGGCCACAGGCTTTCCAGTTGTGCCTCTGTGGCCATGTGGCTGAGCGCCAGACGCTGGCGACGGGCTTTGTCGGCATCTTGTGCGTAATCGTTGCGCAGGGCCTGCTCGATTTCCAAGGGGAGGGTGTGTTGGCCTTCAATCCGGTTGGAGTAATAGGAATTCATGGCGCGCAACATCTGGCGCAGGCTGGGCAATGAACCGGCAGGGCACCAGCTGGCCAGGCGGTCGGCCTGGCGGATCAGGTCGTGAGCACGCTCCAGCAGTGGGCCCAAACGGTGCTCAGACGGAAGCAGCGGCTCCATCTGGGTGGGATGGTCATAGAGTTGGAATTTCTGCGACTTTGACATGATTCTTAAGTATATGTCGCACAAAGACATTTTGTAAATCATGCGAGAAGTTATGCGACTTTTTATGCGACATGAAGTACGACCCCGAGTACCGATAAAACCCAGACGCCATTTCGCTTTTTGATCAGTGAACTGAGGGCCGCTTCACGCCTCTGATCGGCGCTTATCCGCGCACTGCAATCATCCGCTCCAACACCTTTTTTAATTGCGCGACTTCGGCTAATCCGATCTCGGCCATGACCTGCGTCTCATGCACCCGCGCTTGCGCCAGCAAGGGCTTGACCTTGCGCTGACCTGCTGCGGTGAGGCTCACCAGTGACTGGCGCTTGTCGTGCGTGGCGTCAACGCGTTGGACCCACCCGGCCTCTTGCATGCGGCCCACCAGCTTGGTCACGGTGGGCTGTTTGGCCAGCACGATGCTGGCGAGTTCGTTGATGCTCAAACTGTCTTTGCCCGACAGGCTGGCCATGACGCGCCATTCCATCAGGCTCAGGCCGCTGGCCTCGACCACGGCGTGGAACTCGCTCGAAATCAAATGGCTGGCACGGGCCAGCAAGTACGCCAGGTAGTCGTCGACAAAGCCTGGCTCGGTGGTCATGGCTGCGGCTTGTTCAGCGGTGCCGTCGAACTGAACTGCCCGCCTTGGTAGACCAGTGGTGCCGTGTCATCGCTGAAGCCGCAGCGCTCCACCTCGCCCACAAAAATCACATGGTCGCCTTCTTCGTGTCGGCTGCGGTTGTGGCATTCAAACCAGGCCAGCGCCCCATCCAAAATGGGCAAGCCCGATTCGCCCAGGGTGTAAGCGGTGTCGGCAAAGCGGTCGCCCTTGCCGAAGGCAAAACGGTTGCACACCTCCAGCTGATCGGCGGCCAGCACATTCACCACGTAATGCGTGCCCGCATGGAACAGCGGTGCGCTGCTGGCGCCTTGGCCCAGGCTCCACAGCACCAGCGGCGGCGTGAGCGACACCGAGTTGAATGAACTGGCGGTGATGCCCACAAAGCTGCTGCTGGCCGAATCGCCCTTGCGTGCACCCGGCGCGAACGTGGTGATGACGGTCACGCCCGTGGCAAAGCGTGACAGTGCTTGCTTGAAGTGCGGCGTTTCAAAGTCTGGGCTCAGCGCTTTAATGTGAGAAGGGGGGGCTTGGTGCATGGGTTGATCATAGTTGAATTGCATGAATTTTCATATAAACTGATCATTCATGTCTGCAGGTGAGCCGTTCAGCGCTGCAGGCCAAGGAGACAAGCATGCTGGTGGAACGAATCGAAAACAGGTGGCTCGCGGCATTTACCCGCACCTTCACGCTGTGCAAGGTGCAGCCCGGTGAGGTGGTCGCCATTTTGGCCGAAACCCAATCACGCCGGGTCAACGTGGACTTGGCCAGCCTCGCGCTGGAGGCCATGGGGGCCAAGGTGTTTGAGTTGACGCTGACCACGCCCGCGCTGACCGCCCCCGCGCCCGTGCGTTCCACTGGCGCGAGTGACGCTATTCAGCAACTCGGCCCGGTGGTGGCCGCGCTGGCCCGCGCCGACATGGTGGTGGACTGCACCGTCGAGGGGCTGTTGCACGCTCCCGAGCTGCCCACCATCATGAAGGGCGTGGACGGGCACATGCCGCGCCTGTTGATGGTGTCGAACGAGCACCCCGAAATTTTGGAACGCACCGTGGCCGATCCGGCACTCGAAGGCGTGGTGCGCTCGGCCATGAAAAAGCTCCGCGCCGCGCATCAGATGCATGTGACGTCTGCGGCTGGCACCGACCTGCGCGTGAACCTGAAACATGGCGACAAACAAGCCGTGGTGGGCGGTGTGTGGGGCTTTTGCCCCAAGCCCGGCATGGTCTCGCACTGGCCTGCTGGCCTGGCCCTGGCGTTCCCGGCGGCGGGCAGCGTCAACGGCACGCTGGTCATGGCCCCGGGTGACGTGAACCTGACCTTCAAGCAATACCTGCGCGACACGATCCGCCTGACCATCGAGAACGACAGCGTGGTCGCCATCGAAGGGCAGGGCGTGGATGTGGACATGATGCGCGGCTACTACAAAGCCTGGGAAGACTTTGAGGGCCACCGCGCCGCCTACGCGGTGTCGCATGTGGGCTTTGGCCTGAACCCGGCGGCGCGCTGGGACGCGATGGCTTTTTACGACAAGCGCGACTGCAACGGCACCGAGCTGCGCGCCTTTGCGGGCAACTTTTTGTACTCGACCGGGGCCAACGAAGTCGCGGGCCGCCACACGCTGGGCCATTTCGATTTGCCCATGCGCGGCTGCACCATTCGGCTGGACGACACCGTGGTGGTGGACGCCGGGCAGGTCGTGAGCGCGGCGCTGGCATGAGCGCCCTGATGTCTTGCGTGGCCGTGCCCGCCTGTGGGAGCGACGCCCTCGTCGCGAAAAGTACGTCTGATCGCCGCGAGGGCGCGGCTCCTACAAAACCCACATTGGTTTTCTTGCACGGCATTGGCGGGCGTGCCAGTTCGTGGGCGGCCATCCAGCAGGCCTGCGCCCAAGCGGGTTATGCCAGTGTGGCCTGGGACATGCCGGGCTACGGCGACAGCCCACTGATCGAGCCTTGTAGTTTTGACGACCTGGCCGATGCGCTGGCCGCGCTGATGGACGCGCAGGGTATGCAGCAAGCCGTCTTGGTGGGCCACAGTCTGGGCGGCATGGTGGCCTTGCAAATGTGGGCGCGCCACCCCGAACGCGTGGCCGGCTTGGTGCTGGCCGCCAGCAGTCCGGGCTTTGGTCAAAGCGGCGGCGATTTTCAAAAAGCTTTCATCGCCCAGCGCCTGGCCCCCTTGGAAGCAGGCCAAAGCATGGCCGATGTGGCCGATGCCTTGGTGCCGACCATGGTGGCGCCGGGCTTTGATGGGCCGGGTCTGGCGCAGGCTAAAGCCTGCATGGGCTCCATCACGCCAGCCGCGTACAAGGCAGCGCTCAGCGCCCTGGTGCAATTTGAGCAGCGCAGTGCCTTGCCCACCATCACCGTGCCCACCCTGTGCATTGCGGCCGAACACGACCGCACCGCCGCGCCCACCGTGGTGCAGCGCATGGCCGAAAAAATCCCGAACGCGCAATACCTGTGCCTGCCGGGCGTGGGCCATTTGCTGACGTTTGAGCAACCCGACAGCTTTGCCCATGCACTGCTGCCTTTTTTGCGGAGCTTTTGATGACCGACCTTTCTACTGCCGAAGACGCCAAACCTGCCGTCATGCCCACCGCCCTGCGCACCGTCATGCCGATTTGTGGCGACGATTACCCCCTGACCGAAAAACAGCAAAAGCTGATGGCGCTGGCCCGGCAACTGGGCCGCGAGAAGTTCGCCCCCCGCGCCGCGCAACTCGACCGTGACGCGCAGTTCCCGTTTGCCAACTACGACGACATGCGCGACTCTGGCCTGCTGGCGCTGTGTGTGCCCGAAGCGCATGGCGGTCAGGGTGCCGACTACGCCACGTATGCGATGGTGTCCGCCGAGATCGGTCGCTACTGCGGTGCCACGGCGCTCACCTTCAACATGCACGTCTGCACCATGCTCTGGAGCGGCTTGTTGTCGGAAGACCTGGAGATGACGCCCGAGCAGCGCGCCACCCACCGCAATCACCAGGCCACACACTTTGCCCGCGTGGTGAAAGACGGCGCTATTTATGCGCAGCCGTTTTCTGAAGGCGGTGCTGCGGCATCAGGGGCACAACCCTTTGGCACCCTCGCGGTCAAGGTAGAGGGCGGCTGGAAGATCAACGGCAAAAAGATCTTCGCATCCCTGTCAGATGCTGCCGATTACTTTGGCGTGCTGTGCACCGAGAAGAAAGAGGGCGCTGACCTCTCGCGCCGCGACACCCTGTACCTGGCCATCCCGCGCACCTCGCCGGGTTTGACCATCGAAGGCGACTGGGACCCGTTGGGCATGCGCGCCACGGTATCGCGCAACTTGATTTTCAAAGACGTGTTTGTGCCCGACGATGCGGCGCTCATGCCGCAGGGCCTGTACTTTCAGGCCGCCAGCCGCTGGCCGCACATGTTCATGACACTTTCGCCTACTTACATGGGCATCGCGCAAGCGGCGTATGACTTCACCGTGGCTTACCTGCGCGGCGAGATTCCAGGCACTGGCCCCGTCAAGCGCCGCCAGTTCGCGACCAAGCAGATCGCCTTGGCTGAGATGTTCATCAAGCTCGAGCAAACCCGCAACCTGTTCTTGCGCGCCATTGAAGACGCCAAGGTCGATCCATCCAAATCCACCCGCCTGCGGGCCTATGCCGCGCAGTACACCATCATGGAAAACGTGCAAGACATTGCCCGTTTGGCGATCCGCACTTGTGGCGGCCAGTCCATGCTCAAAAGCCTGCCGCTGGAGCGTCTGTACCGCGATGCGCGCTGCGGCTCGCTCATGCTGCCCTGGACAGCCGAGCTGTGCATGGACCGCATTGGCCGCGAAGCCCTGTACGAACCCGGCGAAAAAGACGATTGATGTTGGGCCACGAAACCAGCCTGATCGCGGCGCGCTTTGCGCAGCTCGCGCACGAGCGCGGCGCACAGCCAGCCATGACCTTCAGGGGTGACGAGCGCAGGCCCGATCAGACCTTTGAATACGACTTCGCCAAATTCTGGCGGCGCGTGGCGCGTGTCACCGCGCACCTGCAATCCAACTGGGGCGTGCAGCCGGGCGACCGCGTGGCCTGGCTGGGCTTTAACCACGAGCTGCAATTGGTCACGCTGGTGGCCTGCGCACGTTTGGGTGCGGTGTTTTTGCCGCTGAACTTTCGCCTGGCGGTGCCCGAGTTGCAGCAGGTCATGCAGGACTCACAGCCGCGCCTTCTGGTGCACGACAGCCACCACGCTACTACAGCCCATGCGCTGCAAGGTGCAGACCTGAAGCACACCCACCACGACACACTGATCGCCACTGCCGCACCACGCGGCTTGCCACTGCCCGCCGTGCACAGCGACATGCCGCTGCTGCTGGTCTACACCTCGGGCACTACAGGCGTGCCAAAGGGCGCTGTGCACACACAAGCGGCGCTGTTGGCCAACGCCCGTGCCAGCGCTTGGGCGCATGAGTTTGTAGAAGGCGACAAGGTGTTGTCCACGTTACCCATGTTCCATGTGGGTGGCCTGTGCATCCAGACCTTGCCTGCGCTGCTGGCCGGGGTTCAGGTGGTGCTGCACCCGCGCTTTGACCCGACGGCTTGGCTCGATGAAATGGCCACGAGTCGCCCCAGTTTGTCGCTCCTGGTGCCCGCCACCATGCGTGCCGTGTTTGAACACACGCGCTGGCTCGAGACGTCGCTGGCCTGCCTGCGCGGCATCATGACCGGCTCGTCCACCCTGCCAGTGGCCTACCTGGAGACGCTGCACGCACGCGGTGTGCCGGTGGGGCAGGTGTATGGCACGACCGAAACCGGCCCCGTGTCCATCGTGCTGCGCTTGCCCGATGCCATGGCCCGCGTGGGCGCATCGGGCTGGCCGCACCCGCAAGCGCAGGTCAAACTCATCGACGCCCAAGGGCAGGAAGTTGACCCCGGAGAGACGGGCGAAGTCTGTATCCGCGCTGCCAACCTGATGCGCGGCTATTGGAGTGCGCAAGGTCAAGCGGGCCTGGGCTTGCAAGACGGCTGGTTCCACTCCGGCGACTTGGGACAGCGCGCCGAAGACGGCTGTATCACCATCGTGGGCCGCAGCAAAGACATGATCATCTCGGGCGGTGAAAACATTTACCCGGCCGAAATCGAAAACCAGCTGGTCACCTTGCTGGGTGTGGCCGAGAGTGCTGTGGTCGGCTTGCCCGACGAGCGCTGGGGCGAGGTCCCGGTGGCGGTGCTGGTGCGCAGCGCCGATGCGGCAGGGCAGTGCTTGACGGCCGAGGCGGTGATGCAGCACCTGCAAAGCCGCATCGCCCGCTTCAAGCTGCCGCGCCGTGTGGTCTTTGTGGAAAGCCTGCCCAAAAGTGCTTTGGGCAAGGTGCAAAAACCCGCATTGCAAGCCCTTTTGACCGGGACAAACCCTTAAATACAGCCGCTTTCTTCGCTTGCGTGACAGGGTTTTGGGGTCTACATGGCATCATCATTTGATTGTTCAAATAGGAGGCCTTCATGGTTCAACTGTCCCGACATTTCTCCCGCCGCCCCGTCCTGGGACTGGCTGCCGCTGTTCTTTTGACGACCACGTCTGCAGCCTGGGCGCAAACCGCCTGGCCCAACAAGCCGGTCAAAATCGTCGTGCCCTTCGCGGCTGGTGGCACCACCGACATCCTGGCACGCGCCATCGCCCCCGACTTGAGCAAAGCCTTTGGCCAGCAGTTCATCATCGAAAACAAGGGCGGTGCGGGGGGCAACCTCGGCGCTGAAATCGTGTCCAAATCGCCCGGTGACGGCTACACCCTGCTCATGGGCACGGTGGGCACACACGGCATCAACCGCGCGCTGTATGCCAAGCTGCCCTATGACCCCTTCAAAGATTTCGCCCCGATCACCTTGGTGGCCGGCGTGCCCAACGTGATGGTGATCAACGCCGAAAAAGCGGCGGCCAACAAGATCAACACCGTCAACGACTTCATCAAGTACGCCAAAGCCAACCCCGGCAAGCTGAACATGGCCTCCAGTGGCAACGGCACGTCCATCCATTTGGCCGGTGAGTTGTTCAAGTCGCAGACCGGCACTTTCATGGCGCACATCCCTTACCGGGGTTCTGCCCCAGCGCTGCTGGATTTGTCGGGCGGCAACATGGACGTGATGTTTGACAACCTGCCTTCCGCCATTCCGTTGATCAAAGGCGGCAAGCTCAAAGCCCTGGCCGTGACCAGCAGCCAGCGCTCTGCGGCCATGCCTGAACTGCCGACGGTGGAAGAGGCTGCCGGGCTCAAAGGGTTTGAAGCCAGCAGCTGGTTTGGTTTGTTGGCTCCTGCCGGCACGCCTGCCGACGTGGTCAGCCGTATCCAGCAAGAGGTGGCCAAATCGTTGGCAAGCCCTGCCATGAAAGAGCGCTTGGCCACTTTGGGTGCAATCCCCAGTGGCAACACACCCGCGCAATTTGCCGAGCACATTGACCGTGAACACAAAAAGTGGGCCGAAGTCGTTAAAAACTCAGGTGCCAAGGTCGACTGATGGCCTGGTTTGAAGGATTCGAGCGCCAAGTGCTCAGCGTGGCCGGCCTGCCCGTGTGCTTCAGGCGCTCGGCCGATTGGGCGGCGCATGCGCACCTGCCGGTGCTCGTGTTGCTGCACGGCTTTCCGCAAACCCATGTCATGTGGCACCGCGTCGCACAAAACTTGCGCAGCCGTTACCGCCTGGTTATGCCCGACTTGCGGGGCTATGGCGATTCGTCGCACGCCGTGGGCGACGCCGAGCACGCGCACTACAGCAAACGCGCTATGGCGCAAGAAGTGGTGGGCCTGCTCGATGCCATGGGTGTCGATGATTTCTTTTTGTGTGGCCATGACCGGGGCGGGCGCGTGGCGCATCGGCTGGCGCTGGACCACACCAAGCGGGTCAAGAAGTTGTGCGTGATCGACATCGCACCCACCTTCGACATGTACAGCGGCAACTGGGGCAAAACACCCGAGGTGTCAGGCCCCGTGGCCGACCCGTACTTTGCGTTTGCACAGGCTTATTACCACTGGTTCCACCTGACTCAGCCTGCACCCTTGCCGGAGTTCATGATCGGTGGCAACCCCAAAGCCTATTTGCACGCCAAGCTCGGCGGCTGGGGCAGCCAGGGTTTGGCCTACATTGAAGACGAGGCTTTGGCCGAATACGAGCGCTGCTTTTGCAACCCTGCGCTCAACGACAAGGGCTGGTCCGCCGCCATCCACAGCGCAGCCGAAGATTACCGCGCGAGCGCAGGCATTGACCTGGAGCACGACCGTCAAGGCCGTGCGCGCGGAGACAAAATCGCTTGCGACACCATGGTCTTGTGGGGCGATCGCGGCGTGGTCAACCGCATGTTCAAACCGGTGGAGCTGTGGCAGGCGCAATGCGCAGGACACGTCAGCGGCCAGGTCATGCCCTCAGGCCACTTCATCCCCGAAGAATTGCCCGAAGCCACCAGCGACGCTCTGGCCAAGTGGATGGTTTGAGGGGTTGAGGGGGGAATGGGTTGGTGTTTGTGGGAGCGACGCCCTCGTCGCGAAAATCTTCACAAACCACCACCCATCGCCCCGAGGGCGGGGCTCCAACAAGGCCACTCGCTGTGCGCGACAGGTCTCCCTCTAAGTAGTCAAGCCCCGCAGCACTTCTTGTACTTTTTCCCGCTGCCGCAGCTGCAAGCATCGTTGCGCCCGGGGGTGGCTTCCTTGATGACCTGCGCCACACGCGGGCCGATGTTGCGCCAGATCTCACGCAGGTCGTACACCGCCCACAGGGCTTCGCCGTAGGCGTTCAGACGCTCTTCGCTCACGCTGGGTGGGCCGTCTTCTGACAAGGCCGACAGCGTAGGCACAGCGTCATCGTCTTCGGTCAAGACCACGATGGCCTCGAGCGAGAGGTCGTACCACTTGGCGGCTTCCTTGTCCTTGGGTGTGGCCCATTCTTCGGGCCAGTTTTCCACAGCGAACATGAAGCCCAGCGCCCACACCTGCGCAAAAGACGGGATCTCGCTGTCTTCGATTTCTTCGCGCTCTTCGGGTGGCAGCGAAGCGATCGCACCACGCACGTCCATCACTTCAGGGGCGTAGGCCTTGTCGTCGTCCAGCGCTTCCACGGGGGTGTCCAAGGCCAGCTTGATTTCGTCAAAGCGGCGCTGCCACAAGGCCATGAACTGCTGGCGCTGGGCGTCGTCGGCAAAGCTGCCGCCATCCTCCCCCTCATCCACACCCAGCAGCATGGGCAGCCACTCGCTGTCGGGAATGGCGCGGCGGCAGCACACCAGCGCGGCCATGAAGCCCTCGCAAAACTCCCACTGCGGGGTTTCTTCAAACCGCTCGCGCAGGTCGTCCAAGATGTTGTCCAGGGTGTCAAAGTCTTCGGCTTCCAAGCCAGCGGTCGTGTTCATGGGGTGTTCCTGAGGTCAGGCGGGGATTGTAGGTCGGAGGCTTTAGCCCCGACATGGGGTCTGTGCAGAGCTGAGCAACGTCGGGGCTGAAGCCGCCGACCTACAGAGTCATGGGGTTCAACGCCACGCCGCAGCGCTCTAGGCGTTTTTTCATGCACAACACCTGCGAGTCTTTGCTGTGCAAGGCGGCGTTGTGGGCGACGGCCAGGTCGATGAACTTTTGGTCGTCGGCGTCTTTGCAGGCGTAGGGGGCTTTGGGCGCGTCGGGTTGCAGCTGCGCATGGCGGTCAAAGTGCGCCAGCACGGTATCGGCGGGCAGGGCGCGGGCGGTCAAACGCTTGACGATTTGCGGGTAGGCCAGCACGCGGGCCAGTTCTTCGCGCATGGCGGCGGTGGCCAGCCACTGCGTGCTGCCGCTCTCAACGCTGGTGCGCAGCGCTTTGGCCTTGGGTTCGTCAAACACCCACAAGTCGAGGACGATGTTGGTGTCCAGCACGCGCCGCACTGGGGCTTGCGCATCTGCGGCAGCGTTCATGGCGCAGGCGTTTCGTCAGCCCCCGGTGTGTCGGCGCTGGGGGTGGCATGGCGCTTCAAGCTGCCCTTGACCATGTCAAAGCGGAACAAACGGCATTCGATGGGGCCGTTCCACATGGGCACGCGGCGCGATTCTTTCAGGCGCATTTTGCTGGGCAGCTTCAGGTCGGGCGTGAGCATCCAGGCGCTCCAGCCGCTGTAGTTTTTCTTCCAGTGGCTTGCCAGTTGGGCAAAGAAGTCGCCACCGTCGTCGGTCTGCGCGGTTTCGCGGTGGTGGCTTTGGTCGGCGGCTCGGGAGCTGGAACGTGCTTCAGACAATGCCCCGGGCTGGAAGCTGTCACGCCCACGCCCCGCGACACCGGCCGCCGCAATGCGCTCGCCATAAGGCGGGTTGAGCAGCATCACGCCGGGCGTCTCGCTGGGCGGCATGCGTTGCAGGGCGTCGCCACCCCGGAACTCGATCACGCCCGATACGCCAGCGCGCTCGGCGTTGCGCTCCGAAAAGTCCACCATTCGAAATGCCACATCGCTGCCAAAAATCGGCGCAGTGGGCTCGTGTTCCAGGTCGCGGGCTTCTTCGATCAGGCCTTGCCAAACGTGGTTCTGGAAGGGCAGCAGTTTTTCAAAGCCAAAGCGCCGTTGCAAACCGGGGGCGATGCCGCAGGCGATTTGCGCCGCTTCGATGGGGATGGTGCCGCTGCCGCAGCAGGGGTCGTAAAGAGGGACTGTGGCGTCCCAGCCGCTGGCAGCGATCATGGCCGCAGCCAGGGTCTCCTTCAAAGGCGCGTCGCCCTTGTCGGTGCGCCAACCGCGTTTGAACAAAGGCTCGCCCGAGGTGTCGATGTAGAGCGTGGCCGTTTCTGGCGTCAGGTGGGCGTAGATGCGCACGTCGGGCCAAGTGGTGTCCACGTTCGGGCGCTCGCCGCGTTTGGCGCGGAAACGATCGGCCACCGCGTCTTTGATCTTGAGGGCCGCAAAGTTCAGGCTGGTCAGTGGGCTGTGCTGCGCCGTGATGTCGATTTTGAAAGTCTGCTTGGGGGTGAACCAGATTTCCCAGGCCACCTCGCTGGCGGCGTGGTAGAGGTCGTTTTCGTTGCGGTAATCGGTGACCGACAGCTGCACCAGCACGCGCTGGGTCAGGCGGCTGTGCAGGTTGATGCGCATGGCGTCGCGCCACGAGGCGCGGGCCATCACGCCACCCCGCCCGGTCATCAGGTCTTGGCCCGTGAGGCCCGTGATGGCATGCACCTCGTCGGCCAAAAAGCCTTCAACGCCCGCGGCGCAGGGCATGAACAGATTCAATGAATTCACTCAAATACTTTCACAGGGTTTTGCGCAGGTTCGCAGGCGCGATCTTCAGGGCTTCGCGGTACTTGGCCACCGTGCGGCGGGCGCAGTCGATGCCTTGCTCTTTCAGCATTTCGGAAAGTTGGTTGTCCGACAGCGGTTTGGCGGGTTTTTCGGCCGCCACAAATTGTTTGATCAGCGCCCGCACCGCCGTGCTGGACGCCGCGCTGCCGCTGTCGGTGCCCAGGCCCGAGCCAAAGAAATACTTCAACTCAAAGGTGCCTTGTGGCGTGGACATGTATTTGGCCGTGGTCACGCGGCTGATGGTGGATTCGTGCATGCCCAACTCGTCGGCGATCTCACGCAGCACCAGCGGGCGCATGGCCAGTGCGCCGTGGGTCAAAAAACTCTTTTGCCGCTCGACGATGGCGGTAGACACGCGCAAGATGGTGTCAAAGCGCTGCTGGATGTTCTTGATGAACCAGCGGGCTTCTTGCAATCGCTGTTGCAGGCCCGCATGGCTGTCGCCTTTGCCGCCGCGCAGGGCGTTGGCATAGATGTCGTGCACGCGCAGCTTGGGCATGACGTCGGGGTTGAGTTGGATGCGAAATTTGGCTGTCGCCGTCTTGCTGGTGTTCACCACCAGCACATCGGGAATGATGATGTTTTGCTCGGCCAGCGCGAAGGGTCGCCCTGGCTTGGGTTCGAGCCGTGCAATGAAAGCAATGGCAGCTTTGATCACGCTTTCGATCAACCCGCACGACACCGCCAAGCGTTTGAAGTCGCGCTTGGCCAGCATTTCCAGCGGTTGCGCACAGATGACCAGCGCCGCTTGGGCCACTTCGTTGTCCGGCTCACTCTGCAGCCAGGCCTTGATCTGAATGCGCAGACATTCAGCCAGATCGCGTGCGCCCACGCCAACGGGTTCGAGCGATTGCAGCAAGCCCAAAGCTACGGTGAAGCGGTGCACCAACTCGTCGATTTGCTCATGGTCGTCACTGCCCGCAAGACTGGCGGCCAGCTCCGGCAGGGTGTCGGTCAGGTAGCCGTCGTCGTTGAGCGACTCGATCAAAAAGCGCAGGGCTGCACGGTCCACTTCGGACAGGCGAAGCGACAAGGCTTGGCGGTGCAAAAAGTCGGTGAGCGAACCGCTGCTGCGTGCCAAATCGATGGCGTCGGCGGTTTCTTCGCCGTTGTTCTGGCGCGGTGTGGCGTCGCCGCCCCACTCGCTGTCGTCGGGTCGCATGTCCACGCTGCCGTCACCGTCCCAGCTTTCGGCCACATCGGTCACGGCTTCGTCACGGGTTTCGCTGGCGCTGTCCTCACTGCTGCTGGCGGTGCTGGCGCTTTCACTCACGCGGTCGCCCAGGCTGATGTGGGTATCGGCTTGGTCCAGGCCAAAGGCTTCGGCAGTGGCTTCTTCTTCGGTGCGTTCGAGAAACGGGTTCTCGTCCAGCATCTGGTCAACCTCTTGCGACAGTTCCAGTGTGGACAGTTGCAGCAGGCGAATGGATTGTTGCAGCTGGGGCGTGAGCGCCAGATGCTGCGACATGCGCAGCGACAGACCGGGTCTCAAGGCTAGGCTTTCATGTCAGAGCGTTCGGATGGGGGCATCACATGCGGAAGTGTTCGCCCAAGTACACCCGGCGCACATCGGCATTGGCCACGATTTCGTCGGGTGTGCCTTCGGCCAACACGCGGCCTTCGCTGATGATGAACGCGTGATCACAAATGCCCAAGGTCTCGCGCACATTGTGGTCGGTGATGAGTACGCCAATGCCGCGTTGCTTGAGAAAGGCAATGATGCGCTGGATCTCAATCACGGCAATCGGGTCGATGCCGGCAAAAGGCTCATCGAGCAAGATAAAACGCGGGTCAGTGGCCAAGGCCCGGGCAATTTCGACACGGCGGCGCTCGCCGCCCGACAGCGCCACTGAGGGTGAGTCGCGCAGATGTTCTACCCGCAAATCGGCCAACAGTTCGCTCAGGCGTTTTTCGACTTCGGCGTGGGCCAAGGGGCGACCTTGCCCATCCCTTTGCAGCTCCAAAATGGCCCGCACGTTGTCGGCCACGGACAGTTTTCTAAAAATGGAGGCCTCTTGCGGCAAATAAGACAAGCCCATGCGAGAGCGTTTGTGAATCGGCATGCGCGTCACGTCTTGCCCATCGATCAGGATTTGCCCCCCGTCGGCGCTGACCAGGCCCACGATCATGTAAAAGGAAGTGGTTTTGCCTGCGCCATTGGGGCCAAGCAAACCGACCACTTCGCCTTTGTCGACTTGCACCGACACGTCGTGCACCACTTTGCGGCTGCCGTAAGCTTTTTTCAGGTGCCGAGCCTCCAGGCGGCTGGTGAACGGGGCCTGGCTCATGGTTTGGACGGTGTTGTGAGGCCGGGGCTGTTGCGCAAAACGGGACGCGGTGCGGTCTGGGCTGCAGTGGCTGCAGGGTCCAATGGGTTTTGACGAGGCGTCAAAGTGGCCCGCACACGCTGATCCCTGGCGTTGGGGCTGTCTTGTGCACGGCCATCCACCTGAATCACTTCGGTGCTGTTGTTGAACACAATGGTTTGTCCCTGAATTTGGTCTGCCACCACGGTGCCGCGAAGCATGCGCACTTCAGCCCGTTTGACCAAGGTGACCACATCAGCCTGGTTGTCGTAAGTGAGGGTCTCGGACTCGCCTTCGATGAATTCGTCTGATCCTTCGCGTTTTTGGCGAAAGAACACCCGCTCATTGGGAGCTGCCCACAAGCGGGCCACTTGTTTGCCTTGGCTGTCTTGTTGAACTTCCATTCGGTGGGCACGCAACACCAAGGTGCCTTTGGTGGCGACCACTTGGCCGGTGAATTGCGTCAATTGTTTGATGTCGTCATGCCGCATGCTGTCGGCCTCAATGTGCATGGGCTTGTCGCGGTCGGCTTTTTCGGCCCAAGCTGGCAGGCTCAAGCCGCACAGGCCCAAGAGCATGGCGCCCAAAAAGACAGTCAAAAAAAGGGTGTGGTATTTGGAGGGCATGAATCTTGCTGACAATCGTTAGATTGTAGGCCCAAGCCTTGCTGATCGGAGGCCAATACGCCCTGGGCCTCTGAAAAACTCTTGGATGGATGCTGGCAGGCACCCATCCGCAGGGCGAGTGTGCCTCAGCGTGCCATTCGGGTTTGGGCCAAGAGGGATTCGGCTACTTTTAAGGCACGGTCCATGCTGCCGGCCAAGGTGCCATCGATGTAATAACGCCCCGCCACGCCCAAGGAGGGTACGCCTTCGATTTTGAAGTCGTTTTGCAGTTGTACCGCGCGTTTGCATTTGGTTGCCACGCCAAATGATTTGTAAGTTTCGCTGAACTTGGCTTTGTCAATGCCTTGTTTTTCAATCCAGGACAGCACCGCCGCGTCAGAGTTCAGCATGAGTTTTTCGCCGTGGATGGCCGTGAACACGCGCACATGCATTTTTTCAACCAAATCCATCGCCTCCAGTGTGAAGTAAAGGCGTTGTTGCGGTGCGAAGTCTTCACGAAAAGCCACGGGAATGCGGCGCACCACCACGTCTTTGGGGGCATTTTTTGCCCATTGCGCAAATTGGGGTTCAAAGGCGTTGCAGTGGGGGCAGCTGTACCAAAAGAATTCAAGCACTTCAATTTTTCCGGAACCCGCATCGGTGGCCAATGGCTTGTCCAGCGTGATGTAGTCTTTGCCTGACTTGAAAGCTTGTTGCGCCCAAGCGGGCAAACTGCCCAAGAAAGCGGCTGTGGACAGCAAGGCGGTGGAAAAAAAGCGACGTTTCATCAAGGCTCCTTGGGTTTCAGCGGCCTTTTGGGCGCTGGTGTTCATGTCATGTCAACGCTGCAAACGCACAAGCGTGTTGTCGATGCCGTTGGCGTCCATTTTGGCGCGTGCGCGTTCGGCAGCACTTTTGTCCTCAAAAGGCCCCATCCGGACGCGGTAAACGGTGCGTCCACCGACTTCGCGCTCTGACACTCTGGCATCCATGCCGATCAGGGCGAGTTTTGCTTTTTGAGCATCGGCATCGGCAGGGGTGCGGTAGGCACCGGCTTGGACCAAGTAGTCAAAAGGATCGTTGGCACTGGCTTTGGCAGCAGGTGTGCTCAGGGTGGTTTTCGCTTTGGCAAGATCGCCCAGGGGGTCGGCAGTCACCGCGGCAGGGCGGGGTTCGGCTTTGGGCGTGTCAGCGGGCGCTTTGTCGGCTGGCTTTTCAGCCAATTTGTCTTTGGACTGGTCGTCCGACACAGGGGCTTGGGTTTCAGGCAGGGGCGCAATCTCTTCGGCCGCTTTGGGTTGCAACACGCTGTTGGGGTTCCAGTCCTTGTTTTTGCGAGTTTCCTGCACTTCCTGGTCGTTGGTGCGCGGTTGGTTTTTGTTGGAAAACGGCGTAGGCACCTTGGTCACGTAAATGGCCACAGCCATGGCCACGGACAAGCCCAAGACCAATCCGATGATGAAACCCAGAAAAGTACCGCCGCGTTGAGATTGAGCAATCATGGCAAATCCATTCACATTTTTTGGGGCGCGGACACGCCCAGCACCTTCAAACCATTGCGCAGCACCTGAGCGGTGGCCGCGACCAGCGCCAGTCGCGCTTTTTTTACCGCTTCGTCGTCCACCAAAATGCGCTCGGCGTCGTAGTAGCTGTGGTACAGCGAGGCCAGATCGCGCAAATAGAAGGTCACGTCGTGCGGCGCGAAGTCGGTGGCGGCAGACGTCAGCATCTCGGGGTACTTGGCCAGGGCCAGCATGAGCGCAAGGGCTTGTGGGCTTTGCAGTGGAGACAGGTCTGCATGCGTCAGGCTGGCGATGTCGCCGCCGTCTTTTTCTTTCCAAGCCGCCAGCACCGAGCAGATGCGTGCGTGGGCGTACTGAACGTAATACACCGGGTTGTCGTTGTTTTGAGCCAGCGCCAAATCAATGTCAAAGATGTATTCGGTGTCGGGCTTGCGCGACAGCAGGAAGAAGCGCACCGCGTCTTTGCTGGTCCACTCGATCAGGTCGCGCAGCGTCACGTAGCTGCCCGCTCGCTTGGAAATTTTGACCTCAACGCCTGCGCGCATCACGCGCACCATGGTGTGCAGCACGTAGTCGGGGTAGCCTTCGGGGATGCCGACATTGGCCGCTTGCAAACCTGCGCGTACGCGGGCAATGGTGCCGTGGTGGTCGGTGCCCTGGATGTTCACCACACGGCCAAAGCCGCGCTCCCACTTCGTGATGTGGTAAGCCACATCGGGCACAAAGTAGGTGTAGGTGCCGTCACCCTTGCGCATGACGCGGTCTTTGTCGTCGCCGTAGTCGGTGGATTTGAGCCACAGGGCACCATCGAGCTCGTAGGTCTTGCCCGCTTCATTGAGCTTTTGCACGGCGGCGTCGACCTTGCCGCTGGTGTACAGGCTCGACTCCAGGTAGTAGTTGTCAAACTGGACGTCAAAGGCTTTCAAGTCCAGGTCCTGCTCATGGCGCAGGTACGCCACGGCAAACTGGCGCATGCCGTCCACGTCGTTCACATCGCCGCTGCCAGTGAACTCGCGGTCGTCTGACTTGACGGTTTTTTGGGCCAGAAAGTCGTTCGCGATGTCTTGGATGTAGTCGCCGTTGTAGAACGCTTTGCTTTCGGGGTTTTCGGGGTCGGTCGGCCAGCTGGCATCGCCGGGTTTGAGGCCTTGTGCCCGCATGTGCGTGCTCTTGGCCAGCGTGCCAATCTGCACGCCCGCATCGTTGTAATAAAACTCGCGGTAGACCTGCTGGCCTTGCGTGGTCAGCAGCTTACAAATTGCGTCACCCAAAGCCGCCTGGCGGCCATGGCCCACATGAAGCGGACCGGTGGGGTTGGCCGAAACGAACTCGACCAGCACCTTGTTGGACGTTGCCGGCTGATCGCCAAAGCACTCGGCCGCTTGCAGTACCTCGTGAACCACGGCTTGTTTGGCGGCATCTTTGAGTCGGATGTTGATAAAACCCGGGCCGGCCAGTTCAATGGCGTCAACCCAGCGCTCAAAGGCGGGGGTGGCCAGCAAGGCGGCACGCAGCGTTTCGCCCAATTGCCGGGGGTTTTGTTTGAGGGCCTTGGCCAATTGCATGGCAGCGGTGCAGGCCAAGTCGCCGTGCGTGGCGACCTTGGGGGATTCAAAGGCAGCCCGTGCGCCTGCGCCGGGTTGGAGTTTCTCGAGCTCGGTGGCCAGAGCCATGAGCAAATGTTGTTTGGCAGAAAGCATAGGACGCGATTTTACGGGGACGTTAGCGTGCTTGGCTTTGAACAGGTCATGGGTGTGTTTTTAAGTACAGTAATTACAGTTCGTCACATCTGCTGTCGCCCAGCGGTCACTATGGCGCGTTAAATTGACAACCACACAGACCTGTGTGGTGTCTTTTGTCTTTGAACATTTTTTGGGAGTCCACTCATGCGCCACACCATTTCTATTGCTGCTTTGGGTTTTGCCTTGGTTTCCGGCTTGGCTTACGCCGCCGACCCCGTCAAGCCTGCTGCTGCCCCCGCAGCAGCGGCTCCGGCTGCTTCTGCCTCTGCGCCTGCAGCTGAAAAAACACCTCAGCAAAGCAAAATGGCCACTTGCAACAAAGAGGCTGATGGCAAAAAAGGCGACGAACGCAAAGCCTTCATGAAAGATTGCTTGAGCGCCAGCAAACAAGAAAAACAGCAAAACAAAATGAAAACCTGCAACGCCGACGCTGCTGGCAAAAAAGGCGACGAGCGCAAGGCCTTCATGTCGGAATGCCTCAAGAAGTGATCTGAACGGCCCACCCCGTGGGCGATTGGCTTGGGCACACCCCCAACGAAAACCATCGCGCACAGGGTGCGCTCCTGCGGGGTGAGTGCCCTGTCCCTTTTTCAGGAGCCACCCTTCTTGGGTGATGGACTTTGCACAAGCCTCTCAAGCTGTGACCGTGCTGGCCTTAGTCTTCGGCCTTTTGCCAGTAACCCGGTTGTGCGTAATGGTGCTTGAGGTGGTCGATCCACAAGCGCACGCGCAAAGGCAAGTGCTTGCGCTGCGAAAACACCACAAAAATACCGTTGGGTGGCGCTGCAAAGTCTTCCAGCACCGCCACCAATTGGCCGGAGTGAATTTCACGTTCAACTTCCCATGTGCTGCGCCAGGCAATGCCATAACCGGCCAAGCACCAGTCGTGCAGCACCTGTCCATCCGAGCAATCCAGGGGGCCGCCTGGCCTGAGGTGTGTCACCTCGAGGCCCATGTCTGTGGGGGTACAAAAGGCCCAGCCCCGGGTTTGCGAGGCGTCACTCGACAAAGTCAGGCAATCGTGTTGAAGCAAGTCCGAAGGCTGTTTGGGTGTACCCCGTCGCGCCAAATAGCCGGGTGTGGCCACACACAAACGGCGGTTGTCGGCCATGCGAACACTGACCAAAGAAGAATCGGGCAGGTCGCCCACACGCACTGCGCAGTCAAAACCTTCGGCGGCCAGGTCCACGACCCGGTCACTCAGGTTCAGGGAAATGGTCACATCTGGGTGCAGTTCACGAAAGCGCGGCACCAAAGGGGCCACATGGCGACGGCCAAAACCGGCCGGGGCGGTGATTCTCAAGTGCCCGCTGGCCTTGACGCCACCCGCCGACACACTGGCCTCGGCGTTGGCTACATCCGACAGCAAGCGTTGGCAATCTTCCAAAAATGCGCTGCCCTCATGCGTGAGGGTGATGCGGCGCGTGGTGCGCACCAGTAGTTTCACGCCCAGGCTTTCTTCCAGCGCATCGAGCCTGCGGCCGATGATGGCCGGGGCCACGCCCTCGGCCCGGGCTGCGGCGGTCAGGCTGCCTTTGGTGGCCACCGCGACAAAGGTTTCAAAGGCTTTGAGCTTGTCCATGTGCGCAGATTATGCGGGTTCGAGGTTGGAGTTTTTGCGTGCTTTGCTGGATTGATGCTGTCTTTGTAGGAGCCCACCCCGTGGGCGATCAGGGTCCTGTGCCCATCCAACCATCGCCCACAGGGTGGGCTCCTACAAAACCGAGGGCCAGCCCTTGGGTAGACCCGCCTCCGGGGTCATTCCATACAGCGGTTCGCCAGGCAGACCGGCTTTGAGCGGCTCGCGGGCGGCCATGAGTCGGTTCAGATCGACCCCGGTGGACACACCCATGGCTTCGAACATGAACACCAGGTCTTCGGTCACGACGTTGCCTGAAGCGCCTGGGGCGTAAGGGCAGCCGCCCAGCCCGCCCAGCGAGCTGTCGAAGGTGCGCACCCCCACTTCGTAAGCGGCCAGGCAATTGGCCAGCCCCAGACCCCGGGTGTTGTGCATGTGGGCTGCGCCCGTCAATGCGCCAATTTCCCGAAACAAGGCCGTGAACAAGCGCTTGACCTGTGCCGGGTTGCCCATGCCGGTGGTGTCCGACAGGCCGATTTCGTCCACGCCCGCTTGCGCCAGTTGCACCGCCAGGCGCAGCACATCGCCCTCGGGTACGCTGCCTTGCAAGGTGCAGCCAAAGGCGGTGGACATGCCCACTTCGACGGACACCCCGGGTGCCATGTCGTCACGCAGGCGCAAAACGGCGCGCACCTCGTCGACCATGGCTTCGGGTGTTTTGCGAACATTGGCCATCGAATGCGCTGGGCTGGCCGACACAGGCAGGGTGAGTTTTTGAGCGCCCGCTGCCAGAGCCGCTTGGGCTCCGCGCAAGTTGGGCACCAAGGCCATCACCCGTACACCCGTGTGGCGCAAGGCGTGCTGCACCACTTGGCTGGCATCGGCCATTTGTGGCAACAAGTGGGCGGGCACAAACGAGGCCACTTCGATCTCGCGCAGACCGGCTGCGGCCAGTGCGTCAATCCAGCGCAGTTTGTCGACCGTGGCCATGGCGGCCTTGACCGATTGCAGGCCGTCTCGGGGACCGACTTCGCTGATCAAAACAGATGGGTTGGGGGCAGTTGTCATGCCTGAATTAAACCGCAGAGCTCTGGGTGGGCAGAGCTGTGGATGTTGAATTTATTTGTGTTTAAAAGTCATGGGTCTATGCAGTTTGGACAGGTTTATCTGCGTCTAAATTTAGAATAGAGTGCTCATGGATGCAGGTTGGCCTTTGGCGTGGTGTTTGCGCGTGGCGACCTTTCCCCATTTTTTGACTTGACACCCGAGGTTTTTATGACTGAACGCACCGCCATCCACAACCTGCAAGTGGCCAATCCCTTGCTGAGTTTCATCAACGACCAGATGCTGCCCGCCACCGGCGTGGACCACGACAAGTTCTGGAAAGGCTTCAACGACATCGTGGCCGACCTGGCCCCGAAAAACATCGCCCTGCTGGCCGAGCGTGACCGCATCCAGACCGCCATGGACGAGTGGCACACCGCCCACCCCGGCCCTGTGGCCGAGGGCAAGGCCATGAAAGAGTACAAAAAGTACCTGTCGCAAATTGGTTACCTGGTGCCAGAGCCACGCAACGCCCAAGCCACCACCGCCAACGTCGACGCCGAACTGGCCAAGCTGGCAGGCCCCCAACTGGTGGTGCCGATCCTGAATGCACGTTATGCCCTGAATGCCGCCAATGCGCGTTGGGGTTCTTTGTACGACGCGCTGTACGGCACCGACGCTATTCCAGAAGCCGAAGGTTGTGAAAAAGGCACGGGCTACAACCCCCAGCGCGGTGCCAAAGTCATCGACTACTGCCGCAACGTGCTCGACCGCTGCGCGCCGCTGAAGACCGGCTCGCATGTGGGCAGCAAGGGCTACACCGTCAAAGCCGGCAAGCTGGTGGTGAGCTTGGCCAATGGCAAAAACTCGACTCTGGCCGACGCCAAGCAGTTCGTGGGCTATACAGGCGATGCCAATGCCCCTACATCCGTCTTGTTTGTGCACAACGGCATTCACTTGGACCTGCAAATCAACAAGACCACCGCCATTGGCAAAACCGACCCGGCTGGCGTGTCCGACCTGGTCGTTGAAAGCGCGCTGTCCACCATCCTCGACCTGGAAGACTCGGTGGCCGCTGTGGATGCTGACGACAAAGTGTTGGCCTACAAAAACTGGCTGGGCATTTTGCAAGGCACCTTGAGCGAAGAAGTGCAAAAGGGCGGCAAGACCTTCACGCGCACCATGAACGGTGATCGCGAGTACACCAAACCCACGGGCAAGGGTTCCGTGAAATTGCACGGCCGATCGCTCATGTTCGTGCGCAACGTCGGTCACCTGATGACCAACCCCGCCATCCTCTACACAGCCGCCGATGGCAGCATGAAAGAGATCCCAGAAGGCATCCTGGACGCCATGATCACCGTCACCTGCGCCTTGGTGGACTTGCAAAAGAAAGCATCGCACCCTTTGCGTAACAGCCGCACCGGCAGCGTTTACATCGTCAAGCCCAAGATGCACGGCTCCAAAGAAGTCGCCTTCGCTGACGAACTGTTTGGCCGCGTGGAAAAAGTCATCGGCATGAAGCCGTCCACCGTCAAGCTGGGCATCATGGACGAAGAGCGCCGCACCAGTGCCAACCTCAAGGCCTGTATTGCCGCCGCCAAGAGCCGTGTGGCCTTCATCAACACCGGCTTTTTGGACCGCACCGGTGACGAAATGCACACCTGCATGTTGGCCGGTCCCGTCATGCGCAAGGGCGACATCAAGAACAGCACCTGGTTGGGTGCATACGAAAAGAACAACGTCAACGTGGGCCTGGCCTGCGGCTTGCGCGGTCGCGCCCAAATCGGAAAAGGCATGTGGGCCATGCCCGACCTGATGGCCGACATGCTGAAAGCCAAGATTGGCCACCCCCTGGCCGGTGCCAACACCGCTTGGGTGCCCAGCCCCACCGCTGCCACGCTGCACGCCATGCATTACCACCAAGTGGACGTGCCAGCGTTGCAAAAGAAGATGGAAAAGGCGGTTGCCAAGCAAGACCCGAAACAACTGCGCGAAGACACCCTCAACGCTTTGCTGCAGTTCCCTGTGGTGGCCCAAGACGCCGCCACCTGGTCCGAAGAGGACAAGCAAAAGGAACTCGACAACAACGCCCAAGGCATTTTGGGTTATGTGGTGCGCTGGGTGGACCAAGGCGTGGGCTGCTCAAAAGTGCCCGACATCAACGGCGTGGGCCTGATGGAAGACCGCGCCACGCTGCGCATCAGCAGCCAGCACATGGCCAACTGGATGCAGCACGGTGTGGTGACCGAAGCGCAAGTCCAAGCCACCATGGAACGCATGGCCGCGGTGGTGGACACGCAAAACGCGGGCGATGCGGCATACCAGCCTATGGCCGGCAACTTCGACAAGTCGGCGGCTTATCAAGCGGCTTGCGATTTGGTGTTCAAAGGCAAGGCGCAGCCCAGCGGTTACACCGAGCCGCTGCTGCACGCCTGGCGTTTGAAGGTCAAGGCGGCCTGAATACGTTGGCGTCGGACGAGGTCTGACACTTGAAGAAGCGGCTCCTTCGGGAGCCGTTTTCTTTGATGTGTGCCGTACATCGCTCGTGCACATGACGTTTTGTAGGAGCCCACCTCGTGGGCGATGGTTTGCCTTGGCGGTGTGCGTGCAATCGCCCACAGGGTGGGCTCCTAAAGAGGAGCAGAATTTGCATATTCAAGGGATGCCATCGCGCATGCCTGAAAATGGGGTTTTCAGGAGGGCGCGATGCGCTGGATTGACCGGATTCCGATGTTGTGGCTGGTGGGCATTGCCGTTTACCTGGCGGGCGCCCCTTTTGTGCCCGAGCCGCATCTGGTGGAGAAGTGGCGCATGCTTTTTGAGGGCGGTTTGAGCAAGCCCATCGACATCTTTGACTTTTTCTTGCATACCGGGCCTTTGGTGGTGTTGGCCATTCGGCTGTGGCGCGATGCACAGCGACGTCGCCAGGGCTGACGAGAATGGACCTGGCCCAAGGCCCCCACAGCCTGCAGGCGCTGCAAGCGCGTTATGGCGAGCGGCACCGCTGGCTGTTGTTGCTGTCGGTGATGCTCGGCTCCATGGCGGCGGTGATGTCGTCCACCATCATGAATGTGGCCATCCCCGACATGAGCACGCACTTCACCTTGGGCCAAAGCCGGGTGCAGTGGGTCACCTCGGGTTTCATGGTCGCCATGACGGTGTCCATGCTCACCACGCCTTGGCTGCTGTCGCGCTATGGCTACCGCAGGGTGTACGAGGTCTGCATGTGGCTGCTGCTGGGCGGCGGGGTGGTGGGCGGCTTGGCCAACGACTTTCCGCTGGTCATGGCCGCACGTATGGCCGAAGGCTTGGCTGCGGGTGTGGTGCAGCCCATTCCGGCCATCATCATCTTGCGTGCTTTTGCGTCCGAGGAGCAGGGCCGCGCCAGTGGCTTGTTTGGCATGGGCGTGGTGTTGGCCCCGGCCATTGGCCCCAGCATTGGCGGGGTGCTGGTCGATGTGTTCGGCTGGCGCTCGATCTTTTTTATGGTAGTGCCGCTGGCCATGGTGGCGCTCTGGCTGTCGCGCCGCTACGTGCCCACCTCGGCCCCGGGCGGTGTGCAGGCCGATGCCGACAGCCCGGGGCTGGACTGGATTGGGCTGGCGCTGGTCAGTGCTTCCACCTTGATGCTGCTCAACGGTCTGGTGCAGCTGCGCAGCGACGACGCCACGGTGGCCTTGGTGTTGCTGGCGATGGCGGGCTTGGGCATGGTGGTGTTTGTGGCTTGGCAGCGGCATTTGCTGCAGCCAGGTCGCCGCGTGCGTTCTGCAACTTCAGGCCGAAAAGCCAAGTCCTTGCACCGGGTCCGCCAAGTCCGGCGTGGTCCGCTCATGAACCTGCAGGTGTTTGGCCACCGCCATTTCTCCATGGGGGCGCTGGTGTCGTTCACCTACGGCATCGCGCTGTTTGGCTCCACGTATTTGCTGCCGGTCTACATGCAGATGGGCTTGGGCCTGTCGCCGTCCTACATCGGTGCCGCCTTGTTGCCGGCGGGCATCTTGTTGGCCATGACCATCGCAGCGGTGGGGCGTTTGTCGCACCGCATGCCGCCTGCCCATTGGGTGAGTTGGGGCTTGGCCTTGCTGGCGCTGTCGTTTGCGCTCATGCCCTTGGTCCACCCGGCGGCGGGTTTGGCCTTGCTCTGGATTTTGGTCATCCTCGGGCGCATCGGTCTGGGCTTTATCCTGCCTTCGCTCAACCTGGGCGCGATGCGGGGTTTGCCCAAGGACCTGATCCCGCAGGCGTCCAGCGTGATTGGTTTTGTGCGCATGCTGGGCGGCGCTGCAGGCGTGAGCATTTGCGCCATCGTGCTGGAGTGGCGGCTGGCGGAGTACGCCCTGACGGCCAGCCATCCGGGCCGCGCCGATTTGCGTGCCTTCAACGAGACCTTTGTGTTTCTGGCCACCATGACTGCCTTGGCCTTGTTGGCTGCGTGGAAAATGGGGGAAGCCCCAAGGCTCCCCAAGAAAGACTGAACCATGTGCCAACTGCTCGGCATGAACGCCAACACCCCCACTGATGTGACCTTCAGCTTCAGCGGCTTTGCCCAGCGCGGCGGACACACCGACCACCACGGGGACGGCTGGGGCATTGCCTTTTTTGAAGGGCAGGGCGTGCGCCACTTTGTGGACCACCAAAGCGCCAGCAGCTCGCCGATTGCCGAGCTGATCCGGCGCTACCCGATCCAAAGCCAGAACGTCATCGCCCACATCCGCAAAGCCACACAAGGCGAAGTGAGCCTGGAAAATTGCCACCCCTTTGTGCGCGAGCTGTGGGGCCGCTACTGGGTGTTCGCGCACAACGGTAATTTGGTGGACTTTGCGCCGCGCTTGCACGGCAGCTTCAAGCCCGTGGGCCAGACCGACAGCGAGCGGGCGTTTTGTTGGATCATGCAAGAGCTGGCCAAGTCACACGCCAGTGTGCCCAGCGTGCACGAGCTCAGCTGCACCCTGCGCGAACTGGTGCCGCAGATCGCCAAGCATGGCACGTTCAATTTTTTGCTGTCCAACGGCCAGGCGCTGTGGGCACACGCCAGCACCCACTTGCACTACGTGCTGCGCAGGCACCCTTTCGCACGCGCCACGCTGAGCGACGAAGACCTGAGCATGAACTTTGCCGAGCACACCCGCGAGACCGACCGCGTGGCCGTGGTCGTCACGCAGCCGCTCACCACCGATGAAAACTGGGTGCCGTTTGAGCCGGGGCGCTTGTATACCTTTGAGGGTGGGGATTTGACCGTGAGCCGTTGATGCTGCGCTGCGCTTTTTTGTAGTAGCGCACCCCGTGCGCGATGGTGTTTTGAGGGCGTGTGCCACGCCCAATCGCCCACAGGGGCTTTACAGCGCCGCTTCCACCGCGTCCATGAACAGCGCCGCCACGTCGCAGCCCATCTGGTCGGTGATTTCCTGAAAGCAAGTCGGGCTGGTCACGTTGATCTCGGTGAGGCTGTCGCCAATGATGTCCAGACCCACCAGCATCAAGCCGCGTGCAAACAAAATAGGCCCCAGCGCTTCGGCAATTTCGCGGTCACGCTCGGAGATGGGTTGTGCCACGCCCTTGCCGCCCGCCGCCAAGTTGCCACGCACCTCACCGCCTTGCGGAATGCGGGCCAGGCAAAACGGTACGGGTTTGCCGCCAATCAACAACACACGCTTGTCGCCTTGTGCGATGCCGGGCAAAAACTTTTGCACCATCACGGTTTGTGCGCCGCCTCGGTTCAGGGTTTCGATGATCACACCCAAATTAAGGCCATCTGCCCCCACCTTGAAGATGCCCGTGCCGCCCATGCCGTCCAAGGGCTTCAAGATGATGGTGCCGTGTGTTGCGTGGAACTCGCGGATGTCGGTTTCGCTGCGCGTGACCAAGGTGGGCGCAATGAACTGCGGAAACTCCAGAATGGCCAGTTTTTCGGGGTGGTTACGCAGCGCCGCGGGGCTGTTGAACACCTTGGCGCCTTCGCGCTCGGCTTGGCTCAGCAAGTGGGTGGCGTAAAAGTATTCGCTGTCAAAAGGCGGGTCGGTGCGCATGATGACCGCGTCAAAGTCTTTCAAAGAAGCTCGGCGCGTGGCGGTCTGGGTGAACCAGCTGTCAGATTGACCGGTGAGGGTGATGTCGCGCACCAAGGCCGACACCGCTTCGCCTTGCTGCCAACGCACATCGGTCATTTGGCAGGCCACAACTTGGTGGCCGCGCTTTTGTGCCTCACGCATCATCGAAAACGTGGTGTCCTTGTAAATTTTGAAGGACTCGAGGGGGTCGGCAATGAAGAGGATGTGCATGGTGTTGATTCTAGAAGGTGATCGTCTGGTAGGTCGGTGGTTGTAGCCCCGACATGGGGGTTATGGGCACCCGTGTTGCAGGATGAGACCAAGCCTCTTGTCGGGGCTAAAGCCGCCGACCTACAGCCGCCGACCTACAGCCGCCGACCTAAGGGCTTAAGGGATTGTTTATTGAAACGCCACTTCGGCAAAACTGCGCAATTTGCGGCTGTGCAGCTGGGCCGGTCCTGCTGCGCGCAGCAACTCCAAAGCCCGGATGCCGATTTGCAGGTGCTGGTTGACGCGCTCGCGGTAAAAGTGGTTGGCCATGCCCGGCAATTTGATCTCGCCGTGCAGCGGTTTGTCGCTCACACACAACAGCGTGCCATAGGGCACCCGAAAGCGAAAACCGTTGGCCGCAATCGTGGCGCTTTCCATGTCGAGCGCCACGGCGCGGCTTTGGCTGAAGCGCCGCTGCGGCGTGTTGTCGGGCAGCAGTTCCCAGTTGCGGTTGTCGGTGCTGGCCACGGTGCCGGTGCGCATGATGCGCTTGAGGTCGTGTCCATCGCAGCCAGTGATCTCGGCCACGGCATTTTCCAGCGCCACCTGAATTTCGGCCAGCGCCGGAATCGGCACCCACAGGGGCAGCTCTTCGTCCAGCACATGGTCTTCGCGCACATAGGCGTGGGCCAGCACATAGTCGCCCAACTGCTGCGTGGTGCGCAGGCCCGCGCAGTGGCCCACCATCAACCAGGCATGTGGGCGCAGCACGGCTATGTGGTCGGTGATGGTTTTGGCATTGGCTGGGCCCACCCCGATGTTGACCATGGTGATGCCGCTGTGCCCCTCTCGCGCCAAGTGGTAAGCGGGCATTTGCGGCAACCTGGGTGGGGCCGCACCCTGTGCGTCGTTGGCCAGCGCGGGCAAACCTGCGCGGCGAGTGACCACATTGCCTGGTTCGACAAACGCCACATAGGGACTGTCGGGTTTGGCCATTTCGGCGCGTCCCAAGGCGATGAACTCGTCAATGTAGAACTGGTAATTCGTGAACAACACGTAGTTTTGAAAATGCGTGGGGCTGGTGCCGCTGTAATGGCGCAAGCGGTGCAGCGAATAATCGGTACGGGCACCGGTGAACAGCGACAGAGGTTGGGGCTGGCCGTTGGCTCCGCGCCAAGTACCGTTGGCGATGCTGTCGTCCATGGCCGTCAGGTCGGGCAGGTCAAACACATCGCGCATGCGGGCTCGCCGTGCGGCCGTCATTTCGCCTTCCATGTGCTCGTTTTCTGCAAATGAAAAATGCACCGGCATCGGGTCTTTGCTGGTGCCCACTTCCAGGCGTACGTTGTGGTTTTTGATCAGCAGTTCAAACTGCGCAAGCAGGTAGCCTGCAAAGAGATCTGGGCGGGTGAGGGTGGTGGTGTACTGCCCGGCGCTCGCCACAAAACCGTAGCTCAAAGGTTCGTGGTCGCCGTCATGCGGCGGCGTCCAATCGGTGGCCGTTTCAATGCGCACATAGGGGTAACAAGCGCGCACGCGGTCTTGCATGTCGACGCCCGCTACAAAACGCTGCATGGCCAGTCGCAAATGCGTCACGCTTTGGTCGTAGATGGCTTGCACACGGGCCAGCGCGGCTTCGGCGGTCGCAAAGACTTCGGGGGCGATGAAGGGTATGGGTGTTTGCATGGATGGATTGTGCCC
>JAIXOX010000051.1 GCA_027486555.1 Comamonadaceae bacterium | reverse complement strand
TTGCCCATGAACCACCCTGCCTTGCCTTTGTTTCCCGGTTTTGCCCACCACTTGCTGGAGGTCAGCCCCGGCATCTCGATTTCGGCCATGGTGGGCGGCCAGGGTCCGGGCTTGTTGCTGCTGCACGGCCACCCCCAAACCCTGGCCATCTGGCACAAAGTCGCCCCCATGCTGGCCCAGTATTTCACCGTGGTGGCGGCCGACTTGCGTGGCTATGGCGATTCGTCCAAGCCCGAAGGTGGACCGGATCACGCGGCTTACGCCAAACGCAGCATGGCGCAAGACCAGGTGCGCCTGATGCAGCAGCTGGGTTTTGCGCGCTTTGTGGTGTTGGCGCACGACCGGGGGGCTCGCGTGGCGCACCGCCTGGCCATGGACCATGGGGATGCGGTCAGCCGCATGGCCCTGCTCGACATCGCGCCCACCTTGGCCATGTACGCCCAGACCACCGAGGCCTTTGCCCGCGCCTATTGGCACTGGTTCTTTTTGATCCAGCCGCAACCCTTGCCCGAGCGCCTGATCCAGGCTGACCCGGCTGCCTATGTGACCGATGTCATGGGCAACCGCAGCGCCGGGCTGGCCCCTTTTGATGCCCGCGCCCTGGCCGAATACCAGCGCTGCCTGGCCCTGCCCGGTGCCGCACACGGCCTGTGCGGAGACTACCGGGCGTCAGCAGGTATTGATCTGGTGCACGACCGGGAGGACATCGCTCATGGCAGGAAGCTGGAGATGCCGCTGCAGGTGCTGTGGGGCGCACAAGGCGTGGTGCAGCGCTGTTTTGATCCGCTCAAGGCATGGCAAAAAGTGGCCACCCGGGTCTCGGGCCAGGCGCTGCCCTGCGGCCACTACATCGCCGAAGAGGCGCCTGAGGCCCTGCTGGCCAAGGCCTTGCCGTTTCTGCGAGGATTGGCGGCATGAGCCAGCACAACCGGCGCGGCATCGTCACCATGACCGGGGCGATGGTGTTTTTTGTGGTCAACGATGCCTTGGTCAAGTGGGTCAGCACGGACCTTTCAACCCCGCAACTGATTTTTGTGCGCGGCGTGATGACCACGGCGCTGCTGTTGGCCCTGGCTGGCTGGATGGGCCAGTTGCAACTCTGGCGCACCACGCTGACACGTTCGGTGCCTGCCCGCGCCGTGCTCGACAGCCTGGCGTCCTTCACTTACCTCACGGCGGTATTTCACATGCCGCTGGGCAACGCCACGGCCATCAACTTGGCGGGCCCTTTGTTCTTGACTTTGATGGCGGTGTTCTTTTTGAAGGAGCAGGTCACCCCCGGCCGTTGGGCGCTGATCGTGCTGGGTTTTGCCGGTGTGTTGTTGGTGGTGCAGCCGCGCGTGGGCGACTTCAATGCCTATGCCTTGCTCTGCCTGTTTGCGGCGGTGTTGCACGCGGGGCGAGATTTCATGACGCGCCTGGTGCCTGCCCAGGTGCCTTCGCTGCTGATCACCTTGTCCACCTCCACCATGGTGATGCTGTTGTCGGGCGTGTGGAGTTTGTTCGAGCCCTGGAAACCCATGGCCACCCAGCACCTGTGGCTGCTGTTCGGCGCGTCGCTGTGCCTGGCGGCGGGTTACCACCTGCTCACGCTGAGCATGCGGCTGGGCGACATGAGCGTGATCGGACCTTTTCGCTACAGCGGTTTGCTGATGGCGCTGGTGCTGGGGTATTGGATGTGGGGCGATGTGCCCAATGTGTTGGCCTGGTGCGGCATTGCGCTGGTGGTGGCCGCCGGGCTGGGCCTGCTGCAGGCGGAGCGCAGGCGCAAACAGGCTTTGCTGGCGATGGAGCCCGGATCGAGTCCGGGGTGACCGTTTGATGGGTGTCATTGATCTGGCCCGATGATGTTTGCAAGAACGCTTATTTGTGTGTGCCCCGTCCTAACCGCGATAAAGCCTCGCAGTCCACCACCCATCGCCCCGAGGGCGGGGCTCCTACAAAAGACAAGGCATCCCCTTGTAGGAGCGACGCCCTCGTCGCGATGAACCCTTGCAAACCACCACCCATCGCCCAGGCGGCGGGAATCCCACAAAAGACAGGCTCCCACACAGATTGCATCGCTGTGCCCAAGACAAGCCTTCCACTTCAAACTTCACGGGAACGCTCAATAAGGACTGAACTCAAGCTTTTTGCTGCAAGCTCAAGCGCTGGCCTTGTCCAGCGCCTGGTCGATGTCCCACAAAATATCGTCCAGATTCTCCAGCCCCACCGAAATGCGCACCATGTCGGGTGGCACGCCCGCAGCCAGTTGCTGGGCGTCGTCGAGCTGGCGGTGCGTGGTGCTGGCCGGATGGCTGATCAGGGTGCGGGTGTCGCCGATGTTGACCAAGTGGCTCATGAACTGGGCTGACTCGATGAAGGTCACGCCTTGCGCCAAGCCACCTTTCACCCCAAAGGACAACAAGCCCGAGGCCCCGCGCATCTGGCGCTGCATCAGCGCGTGTTGCGGGTGGTCGGGCAGCCCGGGGTAATTGACCCAGGCCACACGCGGGTCGGCCTGCAAAAACTTGGCCACGCCCAACGCGTTGTCGCAGTGCTTTTGCATGCGCAGGGGCAGTGTCTCGACGCCTTGCAGAATTTGCCAGGCGCTCATGGGGCTGAGCGCCGCGCCAAACACGCGCAGGCTCTCCATGCGGCAGCGCATGGTGAAACCAAAGTCGCCAAAGGTCTCGTAAAACTTCACGCCGTGGTAGCCCTTGGACGGTTCGGTCATGCCCGGAAACTTGCCGTTGTCCCAAGTAAATTTACCGCCTTCAACCACCACGCCACCCAAGGTGGTGCCGTGGCCCGCCAGGTATTTGGTGGCCGAATGCACCACGATGTCCGCCCCCAGCGCCAGTGGATTGCACAGCAGCGGGCTGGGCACGGTGTTGTCGATGATGAGCGGCACGCCGTGCGCGTGGGCCACCTCGGCCACGGCGGCGATGTCCAGCACCACCATGCTCGGGTTGCCCAAGCTTTCGGCGTACACCGCGCGGGTGTTGGGGCGCATGGCGGCGTCAAAGGCTTCGGGTTGGGTCGCGTCCACAAAGGTGGTCTCGATGCCGAACTTGGCCAGGCTCACGGCCAGCATGGTGACCGAGCCGCCGTACAAAGCACCAGCAGCCACCACATGGTCACCCGCTTGCAAGATGGTCATCAGCGCCATGGTTTCGGCCGCCATGCCCGAGGCACTGGCCACGGCAGCGCGCCCACCTTCGAGTGCGGCCACGCGTTCTTCGAGCACCGCCACCGTGGGGTTGCTCAGGCGCGAATACACATTGCCAAAGGTCTGCAGGTTGAACAGCGATGCCGCGTGCTCGGCGCTGTCAAACACAAAGCTGCTGGTTTGGTAGATGGGCAAGGCGCGTGCGCCGGTGGCCGCATCGGGAATTTGCCCGGCGTGGATGGCCAGGGTCTCGGGGTGGAATTGGCGGTCGGTCATGGTGTTCGGTATGAAAAAAGTCGATTCAAAAATAACAAATGCAGAAATATTGACCCGGCCCTGTAAAGATTTCAAAGGTCAATGATTTTGTAGGTCGGCGGCTTTAGCCCCGACAAGTGCCCGCGACCAACCAGCACTGTCGGAGCTAAAGCTACCGACCTACGGGGTCGCGGTGCAGAAGATGCAAACATCGGGCCTGATCCATAAGAAGCCTTCACACCAGCCGCCGCGCCGAGATGATGCCGGTGTTCACGCCCACCCAATTCAGCCCGCCAAACAGCCGGGCGTGCTCGATCTTCACGCAGCGGTTGCTCACCGAATCCAGCCTGGCTTGCCGGGCCAGCGCATCGGCCTCGGGGTTGGCCACGCCCAGTTGCTGCCAAAGGCAACGCGCGCCGATCTGCACCGCTTGCTCGGCAATCGGCAACACGTCTTCGGCGCGGCGAAACACATCGACCATGTCCACCTTCAAAGGGATGTCGCCCAAGCTGGCATAACAGGTCTCGCCCAGCACAGGCGTGCCCGCATAACGCGGGTTCACGGGCACGATTTTGAAGCCATGCGACTGCATGTACTTGGCTGCAAAGTAGCTGGGGCGATGCCATTCAGCTGACAAACCCACCACGGCGATGGTGGGGCACGTTTTGAGGATGCGCCGCAGCGCGTGCAAATCGTTGTGCATAAAGTCCTTTTGTCTTTTCAGCGTCGTTCCGTTGAAACCTCAAGCTTAAGCGGTGCAAGGATATTTGCAGGAGCCCACCCTGTGGGCGATTTCACGCACACCGCCAAGGCAAGCCATCGCCCACAGGGTGGGCTCCTACAAAAAAACCATCAACCTCCATGCTGGGTCCATCCGCTGCCAACAGACCGCAGGTTCAATACGCCACCTGCCCACTGCGCTTCATCTGCCGCGAGGCCCAGGTGGCGCTCAGCGACAGCACGCCGCACACCGCCATCACGCCCAAATAATGCCCACTGTGGTCAAACACCGCACCGGCCAGCACCGGGCCCAACAAGTTGCCAAAAGCCGCACCGCTGTACAAAGTGCCCACCACGCTGGCCACCGACTTGCCGCCAAAGTAATCCATGCAAATGGCGGGCAAAAGAGACACGATGGAGCCATAACTCAAGCCAAACCACAGCGCAAACACCACCAGCAATCCCTGCCCGCTCGCCGCACCCCACAGCACATACGACGCGCCCATGGACAGCTGCATCAGCACCAGCGTCTGCGCCCGCCCCAGCCGGTCGGCCAGCAGGCCGATGGCAAAGCGCCCGACCAGACTGCCCACCCCAATCAAGCCCACCAGCCCCACGGCAAAGGCTTCGCCCAAGCCCAAGTCACGCGCAGAGGCCGATACGTGCGCGAACGGGATGAACATCACCGGCGAAGCCAATACCGTGGCCAGGTAGAGCCAGCGAAACGTGGGGCTGCGCAGGGTCTCGCGCAAACTCAGGCCGGAGGCCGAGCCGCCTGATCCGCTGGACGGTGCTGCAGGCGCGCGCCGCAACAAAGCCGCCGCCAACAAACCCAGCACCAACACGCCCAGTGCCAGCACCTGCATCGCCTCGCGCCAGGGCATGGGGCCAATCGCCATGGCCACCAACACCGGCACCAGCAAAGTGCCCGCGCCCACGCCCGAGCTGGCAATGCCCCCGGCCAGACCGCGCCGGGTGGTGAACCAAGGCTGCACGCTGGCAATCGATGGGGTGTAGACCAGGGCAATGCCCAAGCCGACCAACAAGCCATAGCTCAGGTACACCGCGAACAAAGACGTGGCCCAACTGGTGGCCATTAAGCCCAGCGCAATGAGTGCCATGCCGGCCGAACACACGATGCGCGGTCCAAAGCGGTCGGCCAACATGCCGCCGCCTGCGCCCATCACAAAGTAGACAAAGCCCGACAGGCCAAAAATCCAGGACACATCGGCCCGCTGCGCCGAAAACTCGACGGCAAACGATTCAAAAAACGCCGCGAACGAATACGACACCCCAAAAATCAAGGCCAGGCACACAAAAGTGGCCCAAACCACCACCCAGGCGTAAGGGGTTTCTTTCATGGTGTCTCCGGTGTTCGCATGTTGCAAAGCATTGTGCCTTGCACGCCATGGCCGCACCCCAAGGGTCACAAAGCCTGTGTCACACTGGCGATCATGGACCCTTCACTTGAACAAGCTCGCCAAGCCTTTGTGGCGGGCATCGAACAGTTTGAACGCCACGACTTCGAGGCGGCCTGCGACTTTTTTGAACAAGCTTTGCGGCACGCGCCGGGCAGGCCCTCTGTGCTGCTGAACCTGGGGATCAGCTGCGTGCACCTGGGCCGCTTTGAGCGGGCCAACGAGTGCCTGCGGCAAGCCTTGGACGCGGACGACACCCAGACCGATGCTTGGAAGGCTTGGGGCGTGACGCACATGGCTCTGGGCGATTGGGCGCAGGCTTTGCTTTGCCACGACAAAGCGCGCGCCTTGGGCGCAGACGGTGCTGAATTTTGTTTGCGATGGGGCCAATGCTTGGCGCACCAAGGTCAATTGCCGCAAGCCTTGCTGGCCTTTGAGCAGGCCCTGGCGCACAACCCTGAGTTGGCCGAGGCCTGGAGCCAGCTGGCCCATGTGCAGCGCGACATGGGGCAGACCGCGCAGGCGATTGCGGGTTACCAGCGTGCCCTGGACTTGGGGGCCGATGCAGAACTGCACCGCTATTACCTGGCCGCCCTCAACCCGGAGCAGCCTGTGGTGAACGCACCGGCAGCTTACGTGGAAAAACTGTTTGACCAGTACGCCGATGACTTTGAATCGCACCTGGTGGGGCAACTGGGCTACCAGGGGCACAGCATGCTGCTGCAGCATCTGCCTGCGGACCCCTCGGCCCGTTTCGGGCAGGTGTGGGACTTGGGTTGCGGCACAGGTTTGTGCGGCCCTTTGATCCGCCCTCGCTCAGAACATTTGTCGGGGGTGGACCTGTCTAAGGCGATGGTGGTCAAGGCGCAAAGCCTGGGTGTTTACGACAGTCTGCATGCCCAGGACTTGGTGAGCTTTCTCCAGCAAGCCACGACAAAGTCCGACCTGGTGTTGGCCGCCGACGTGTTCATTTATGTGGGTTGGCTTGATGCCGTCTTCGAGACTTTGAGTCCCCGTGTCAAACCCGGGGGTTGGCTGGCGTTTACCGTGGAAGAGGCCGATCCGGGATTCGAGGTGCAGCTGCACAGCAGCCTGCGCTACGCGCACGCCCTGCCGTATTTGCAAAAACTGGCCGATCAACACGGCTGGCGCTGGGCCAAGGTGCACCGCGCACCTTTGCGGCTGGACCAGGCGCAGCCCCTCATGGGCGCTTATGTGTACCTGCAAAAGACCTGAGCTTGCCGGGGTCCATCGCTGCTTCGCCCAAACTGCAAACCCATAATGGTTGGATTCAAACCATCCACCACCCAAGAAGGTTCTCACCATGAACGCCACAGAACGTGACCAGCTTCAGCAGTTTTTGACCGCCTTGCGCCAGACCCGCGCCGACCCCAAGGATCCCACCGCCGATGCCCTGATCCGTGAGGCCGTGGCCTTGCAAGCCGATGCGCCTTATTTGCTGGTGCAGCGCGCCATGGGCTTGGGCCTGGCGCTGGACGCGGCGCAAGAGCGCATCCAGCAACTGGAGGCCCAATGTGCCGAGCAAGCTGCCCGCTTGCTGAGCGCCAGCACGGTGGCACCAGCTGCCAGTTCATTTTTGATGTCTGGTGCGCAAGCCTGGGGCCGGGGCACTGTGGCGGCGGCCGTGCCATCACCTGCCCCAGCAGCCGTTCCCGTGCCGAACCAAAGCCGTGCGATGGCCAGTGGTGCAGCCCCTCAGGCCAGCGCCTGGGGTGGCGGCTTGATGGCCCAGGTGGCCACCACGGCCGCGGGTGTTGTGGCCGGCGGTTTGTTGTTTCAGGGTGTGCAAAGCCTCATGGGGCAAAACAAGCCCTCGCCCGAGTCCAACGCCGCATCACCATCCAGCAACGCTCAAGAGGAAGCCGCACCTGGCCTGGTGTCACCACAGGCTTCGGCAGACGATGCATTGGATACCGGTGACAGCTCTTGGGACGCGGGCGAAGACTGGGCTTGACGCCGTCCTTGTGAATCCGGCCCGATGGTGTCTGCATGAACGGTTTTGGGGGGGAACGGTGCCCCTGCTGCGAAAAGCCTTGCAGACCACCACCCATCGCCCCGAGGGCGGGGCTCCTACAAAAGACAAGCATTCCCCCTTGTAGGAGCGACGCCCCCGTCGCGAATTCCTCGCGGACCACCACCCATCGCCCCGAGGGCGGGGCTCCTACAAAATACAAGCACGCCCCCTGTAGGAGCGACGCCCCCGTCGCGAAAATCCTTGCAGACCACCACAAATCGCCCAAGCGGCGGGTCTCACACACAGATGGCATCGCTGACCGCTGCGACAAAAAAAACAGGCCTTTGACTTCAAACTTGACTGGGCAGATCAATAAAAACCCACTTCGCATCCATTCAGCGGCTGTAAGCCAGACCCAGCGCCACGCCACCAAACAAATCGCCTTCCACCAGCGGCACGCCCGCAAACTCAGCTTGCAAGGCGAGCTGAAAAGTGCTCAAGGCCGAAGAGCCGCCGGTGAGGTAAATCGCGCCCAGCGAATCATCCGTCAAGCCCGCACGCTGCACGCACTCTCGAGCACAAGCCACCGTGCGGGCCAGCAAATCGTGCAAATGGGCTTGCATGTCCGCCACACCCAGGCGAGCAAGCAAATCGCGCTCCACCAACGACAGGTCAATGCCGGTGTCTGCCCTATGGACTGAGCAACGGATCTTGGCTTGTTCCACCTCGTGAGCGATGAGGTGCCCGTGGCGCTCGGTCAACACCTGCATCAGCCGCTGGTGCAGGCGCGGGTCGCTGTAATTGCTGCGCAGGGTTTTGGCGTGGGCCATGGCTCTGGGTTGGTATTGCCAGTGGATCAGGTGCCAGGTGGCCAGGTCAAAAAACACGCCACTGGGCACCTCGCGGTGTTCTGGACCCATATGTTTGTAGCCCAGCAGCGGCATGACCTGCGCCAAGTTGAGTTGCCGGTCGTAGTCGGTGCCGCCAATGTGCACACCGGTGGTGGCCAGGATGTCCGGGCTGCGGTCGGCGTGCCGCATGCGCTCAGGCCCGAGTCGCACCACGGTGAAGTCCGAGGTGCCGCCCCCCAAGTCGACCACCAGCACGGTGCTTTCTTTTGTCAAGCGCTGCTCGTAATCCAGCGCGGCGGCAATCGGCTCGAGCTGAAACGACACCTCTTCAAAGCCCACCGCCTCGACGGCTTGGCGCAGCGAGGTCTCGGCTTGGGCATCGCGCTCGGGATCATCGTCGACAAAGTGCACCGGGCGGCCCACCACCACGCGCCGGGGCACAGCGCCCAGCGTTTGGGTGGCGCGGTCACGCAAGGTGCTTAAAAAAGTGGCAATGATGTCCTGAAAGCTGATGTGCTGGTGGCCAATTTGGGTGGTTTCCAGCAAGAGCGGGCTGCCCAGCAGGCTCTTGAGAGAGCGCATCAAACGGCCTTCAGTGCCTTCCAGGTAATGCCGTATGGCGTCGCGCCCGAAGTGGGTGGTGCTGTCTTCGGCGTTGTAGAAAACAGCCGTGGGCATGGCCAGGGCCTCCCCTTCCAGGGGCATCAACCTGGCAGATCCCTGCTGGCCAAGCCAGGCCACGGCCGAGTTGGAGGTGCCGAAATCAATGCCGAGGGTGCCAAGGGGAGAGGACATCATGAATGGAGGAGGTCAAGCGGAAGGGCCGAAACCCGGGCGTGGGACACATGCCTTGCGCGGGCATGTTTTAGGACCGGGCATTTTGCCACCAAGCGTGAGCCTCACCCTGCACTCACCGGTGCTGAAAGTGGATGAATCCGGCACCGGGCTTGCACCAAAGGGCATAATCATCAAAAACGCCAGAAACAACATTCTGCTTGGCTACAAAGCGGGTTTCTAACAAGTTCAGAGCGAAGGTTTTGGCGATGAAACAGGCTTTATCCGTTTGGCATCAAGGAATTTAAAAGTGAACTCAACAAGAGGGGCGCTGGTTTTCTCGGTCATGGTTCTGGCTTCTTCTCATGCTGTTGCCTTCAAGCTTTTGGAGGGCATTGAGGCTGAGTTCCATGGCGCGGTCACCATGGGCACACAAATCCGTACCGAATCCCCCAATCCGGATGTTTATGCCGATTGGCCTTCCAGGGCTGTACCTGGCATTGCCAAGGGCAACTTGCAGGGCCAGACTGGGGGTTCGGATTTGAACTTTCGCAAGGGAGATGCCATCTCCACCGTGCTCAAGCTTGTGTGGGACCTGGACCTGAACAAAGACAACATCGGCCTTTTTGTGCGTGGCAGAGTTTGGCAAGACCTGGCGCTGGGAGAAAAAAATGCGGCTTATGGCCACTACCCCAATGGTTTTCAGCCCAACCAGCCGCTGAGCGACAGTGGGTTTGCGTCCAGCGCAAAGTTCAGCCAAGTCGAGTTTCGGGAAGCCTTTGTCTATGGGCAGGTCGATGCGGGCACTGACACACCCCTCAAACTGCGTCTGGGCCGCCAGGTGCTTTCCTGGGGCGGCACGCTGCTGAGCATGGGCAGTGTGAGTACGGCCATCTACCCCACCGATATAGCCTCGCTGCTGCAACCGGGCGCTTCGCCGTCGGAGGGCCGATTGCCCGTAGGCATGTTGAGTGCGCAGTGGACGTCAGGCCGCCTGTGGCGTCTGGAAGGCTTTGCCGCCTACGAGTCGCGCAGCACGGTCTTGCCCGGCTGTGGCACGTATTTCGACATCCAGTCATTTGCGCCGCCGGGTTGCAACTTTGCGGCCTTGGCCGGCGCATCAGAGCAAAACCTGTTGGCCAGCGGTGCCTATTTGCACCGCAATGCCGATGTGAAAGCTGCAAGTTCAGGCGCCTATGGCGTGTTGCTGGGCTACAAAGCAGAGCCTTGGGATGCCGATCTCAAGTTCTTTGCCATGAACACGCACAGCGCCAACCCCAGCTTGCGCATGACCATCAACGCCTTGACACCCGGTATTCGGTCGTCCAGTTACGCCATGGTGTACCCGGAAAATCTGTCCTTGCTGGGCCTGAGTTTCAGCAAAAAAATATCGCCCACCACGCGCCTGTCGGGTGAAGTGGCCTATGTGCCGCACCAGCCTGTCACGCTGAATGCCTTTGATGTGTTGAACAGCTTTGTGACGCGCAGCCCAGTTTCCGTGCTGGCGCTGAACAAGAGCATCACCTCCTTGCCTGTGGGGGCCAGCTTTGACGCCTACGACCGCTTTGGTGTGGCCACGGCCACACTGGGGGTGGACAGCGTGTTTCCAAAAATCCTGGGCGCAGAGCGCTTGAACTTGTTGGCCGAAGTCGGCGTCAGCCAGGTTCGGGGTTTGCCCGATCCCTCGGTTTTGCGCTATGGCCGACCTTTGGCTTACAACGGCGCAGCCTATAGCGGAGGGCCTGCCTGTGTGGATGCCGTGCCCGGCAAGACATGCAGCACCGATGGTTACGTTTCACCGAGCGCCTGGGGCTTCAAAATGCTGGCTTCTGCCCGCTATGCCCCGGCCGGTTCAGGCTTGACGTGGACGCCTTCTTTGTTGGTGACCAAAGACATCAAGGGCTATTCACACGATGGCACCTATTCTCAGGGTCGAACGCTGCTTCGTCCTGCCTTGCGTGCCGAGGTCGGACGGCGTTATTTTGGCGAGGTTCAATACCACCGTTACAGCGGTGGCCCTTACAACCTGCTCATCGATCGCGATCATGTGGCGGTGGTCGCAAGTGCTCGATTTTGAAGGGCTGCATTTATCAACAAAATCCGTCAAGGGCCCTGTTTTGGTATAGATTCAGCAGGTTTTAAAAGTTCAAACCCATGACCGATACATCACCCATTGCCGCCGACCGTCCCACATTACCCGACCGCCTGGCCATCGACGCCCGCAGCCCGCACCATGTGCGCGCCGTGTTCGAGCACGACATCGGCATTCGTTTTAATGGCAAAGACCGCAACGATGTCGAGGAATACTGCATCAGCGAAGGCTGGGTGCGTGTGCCCGCAGGCAAAACGCTGGACCGCAAAGGCCAGCCGCTGCTGATCAAAATCAAAGGCACGGTCGAAGCGTTTTACCGCTGAGCGGGCGCATGAGCGAAGCGGCACGGCCACTACCCCTCGAAGGCCTGCGGGTTGTCGAGTTCACCCACATGGTCATGGGGCCGACTTGCGGCATGGTGCTGGCCGACATGGGCGCTGAGGTCATCAAGGTCGAACCCATCGAGGGTGATCGCACACGGCACCTGTTGGGCTCGGGCGCGGGTTTTTTCCCGATGTTCAACCGCAACAAAAAGAGCATACAGCTCAACCTGCAAAAACCCGAGGGGGCCGAGATGGCGCGCCGCCTGTGCGCCACGGCCGATGTGGTGGCCGAGAATTTCAAGCCCGGCTCCATGGCCAAGTACGGCCTGGACTACGCCAGCTTGTCAGTCGCCAACCCCAAGTTGATCTACGCCAGCCTCAAAGGCTTTTTGCCGGGGCCGTATGACCACCGCACCGCGCTCGACGAAGTGGTGCAAATGATGGGCGGCCTGGCCTACATGACGGGCCGCCCCGGTGACCCCTTGCGCGCAGGCACCAGCGTGAACGACATCATGGGCGGCATGTTCGGCGCGATTGGCGTGCTGGGCGCACTGATCCAGCGCGGCATCACCGGGCGCGGACAAGAGATCCAGTCGGCGCTCTTTGAGAACAACGTCTTTTTGGTCGGCCAGCACATGCTGCAGTACGCCATCACCGGCAAAGCCGCCGAGCCCATGCCCAACCGCATCTCGGCCTGGGCGGTGTACGACGTGTTCACCGTCAAAAATGGCGAGCAAATCTTTTTGGCCGCCGTGAGCGACGCGCAGTGGGCCGTCTTTTGTGATGTGCTGGGTTTTGCCGACCTCAAGGCCGATGCGCGCTACAGCGACAACAACGCCCGCGTGTCCTTGCGTGCCGAGCTGATGCCGGATTTGCGGCGCCGCTTGGCTGCATTCACAGCCGCCGAGCTGACCGCTATTTTTGAAAAAGCGGGCCTGCCCTTTGCGCCCATCGTCAAACCCGAAGAGCTGTTTGACGACCCGCACCTTCAGGCCACTGGTGGCTTGGCCGATGTGCGCCTGTCTGATGGCCCCAAAGCCGGGCAGACCGCACCCGCTGCCTTGTTGCCGTTCACCATGGACGGGCAACGCTTGGGTGTGCGCCACCAGCCGCCCACGCAAGGTGAAAACACCGATGAGTTGCTCTTGGGTTTGGGTTTGGATTTGGATGAGATTACGCAACTGAGGGCAAGCAAGTCAGTGGCTTGATCCATTCGCACCAAGCCAAGCTTGGCTTGGCTGGCGTTGCTGACGCTTCAGAGCAGCTTGGCCCTGCCTTGTTGGCTTACAGTTTGCAACCGTTCTTATCTGCCAATTTGTTCATATGCTCTTTGCGGTCGCGTGCTGCGCTGATGGCTTGCTCAGTATTGGAATAAGTTCCCAAAAGTGCGGGCCAAAAGAAAATTGCAGCAGCAACGTTTGTGCCCGTGACTGAGCGCTCTTTTCTCGCTTCTTGTTCAAAGCGTTCAGCTTCGGTTATTTCGTTCTTGATTTGTTCGCATGACAGCGAGGCGTCACCCGCTTTGCGTGTCTCCACAACAGTGGGTGTTGCGCAGCCTGCTAAAGCAGTTACAAACAGAATGGCGATGATTTTTTTCATGGTTTTGTATGGATTGGGGTTAAAAATTGAGTATTAATATTATCATTTTTGCGGAAAAAAATTATTCATCAACCATGATTAATAGATGACTTGAGTCCGCCAAACTTGACACCCTTGGCCCAAATGGCCAACATCGCCCTTATGTCCATCCAGGTTTTGATTTTCGGTATCCACCTCGCCCGCAGCACGCGGGGCAAGCCCTGCGCGCCGCCGCAGGCTTGAAGCTTTTCTTGTAGGTCGGTGGCTTTAGCCCCGACATGACGGTTATTAGCCAAAAAATACATGTCGGGGCTGAAGCCGCCGACCTACAACTCCCCCCTGTTTCGTTTGACCGATTTCATTCGGGCCATGCTCATCCTGCAGCTTGGCCCCGTTCATTGCTGGAGATTTTCATGACCGATTTGTTTGACAACCCCATGGGCCTGTGCGGCTTCGAGTTCGTCGAGTTCGCATCCCCCACCCCCAACACCCTGGAGCCGCTGTTCGAGCAGATGGGCTTCTCGCTGGTGGCCAAGCACCGCTCCAAAGACGTGGTGCTCTACCGCCAGGGCGACATCAACTTCATCGTCAACCGCGAGCCCAAAAGCCTGGCGGGTTACTTTGCCGCCGAGCACGGCCCTTGCGCCTGTGCACTGGCGTTTCGCGTCAAAGACTCGCACCTTGCTTATGCGCGAGCCCTCGAGTTGGGCGCACAACCGGTGGATGTGCCCACCGGCCCCATGGAGCTGCGCCTGCCCGCCATCAAAGGCATTGGCGGCGCGCCCTTGTATTTGATCGACCGCTTTGAAGACGGCAAAAGCATCTACGACATCGACTTTGAATTCATCGACGACGTGGACCGCCACCCGCCAGGCCACGGCCTCAAGCTCATCGACCACATGACACACAACGTCTACAAAGGGCGCATGGCGTACTGGAGTGGCTTTTATGAGAAGCTTTTCAACTTCAAAGAGATCCGCTACTTCGACATCAAGGGCGAATACACGGGCCTGACCAGCCAAGCCATGATGGCGCCGGACGGCATGATCCGCATCCCGCTGAACGAAGAGTCGGGCAAGACCGGCGGGCAGATCGAAGAGTTCTTGATGCAGTTCAACGGCGAAGGCATCCAGCACATTGCGCTGCTGACCGACGACCTTTTGAAAAGCGTGGACGCGCTGCAAATGGCGGGCATCCCGCTCATGACCGCGCCCAACGACATCTATTACGAGATGCTTGAAGAGCGCCTGCCAGGTCATGGCGAGCCCGTGGCCGAGCTGCAGGCGCGCGGCATTTTGATGGACGGATCAACCGCCAACGGCGAGAAGCGCTTGCTGCTGCAAATCTTCAGCCAAACCCTGCTGGGCCCGGTGTTTTTTGAATTCATCCAGCGCAAAGCCGACGAAGGCTTTGGCGAAGGCAACTTCAAAGCGCTGTTTGAAAGCCTGGAGCGGGACCAGATTCGGCGGGGGGCGATTGTGGTGGATGCGGCTTGAGTGGCCATCCTGTTTTTGTGGGAGCGACGCCCCCGTCGCGAAGGCCCCTTGAACAACACAAACCATCGGCACGAGGGCGAGTCTCCTGCAAGAGCGGTTTAATGAAGCGCTCGCAGCAAGGGTCGCGCATGTGACATTGACGAGGAAATAGTCAGCACTTTCGGTTGTTTCCCCGTTGCGCAACGGACGTCTTCTTGCCACAGTTGAAGGCTATTGCTGTGCACAAGGAGCCCCCTGTCATGAAACTGAACGTCAACGGTAAAAACCACAGCCTCGATGTCGAGCCGGAAATGCCCCTGTTGTGGGCCTTGCGCGATGAGCTTGACATCAAAGGCCCCAAGTTCGGTTGCGGTATCGCCCAATGTGGGTCGTGCACCGTGCTGCTCAATGGCGAGCCGGTGCGCTCTTGTGTTTACCCGGTTTCTGGCGCTTCGGGGCAAAAGGTCATCACCATCGAAGGCTTGGCCGACAAGGGCCGCTTGCACGCGATTCAGCAAGCCTGGATCGACCACCAAGTGCCTCAGTGCGGTTATTGCCAGGGCGGCCAGATGCTCGCGGCCGTGGCCTTGCTCAAGAAAAAGCCCAAACCCACAGATGAAGACATCGACGCCGCCATGACCAACATTTGCCGTTGTGGCACTTACGCCCGCGTTCGCACCGCCATCCACGCCGCCGCCAAGAAAGGGACCCGCGCATGAGCACCCCAGAACTGACCTCCGGCATGGACCGCCGCCACTTCTTGAAGATCTCCAGCACCGCTACGGCGGGCTTGTCGATGGGATTTTTCGTTCCACAAAGCGCGCAGGCGGCCGCAACGCCCCAGCTGAATGTGTGGCTCGAAATCGAACCCAACGACACGATTGTCATCCGCTACGCCCGTGCTGAAATGGGCCAAGGCAGCATGACTTCTGCGCCCATGATGATTGCCGAGGAGTTGGAGGCCGACTGGAAAAAAGTGCGCGTCGAGTACGCCACAGCCCATGAAAACCTGCGCACCAAACGCGCCTATGGCGACATGGCTTCGGTCGGCAGCCGCACCATCCGCAATTCACAGGAATACCTGCGCAAAGCGGGTGCCACCGGGCGCGAGATGCTGATTGCCGCCGCTGCCCAGCAGTGGGGTGTGCCGGCCAGCGAGTGCAAGGCAGCGCTGAGCAAAGTCACCCATGCGCCCAGCAAGCGAACGCTCAGCTACGGCAAATTGGCCGCAGCGGCTGCCAAGTTGGAAGCCCCCAAGGACGTCAAGCTCAAAGACCCCAAAGACTGGACATTGATCGGCAAGTCCATTCCCCGTGTGGACATTCCCGACATCGTGACTGGCCGTGTGAAGTACGGCATCGACGCCCAAGTGCCTGGCATGCTGCACGCGGCCATTGCGGCTTCACCTGTGTTCAACGGCACCGTCAAAAGCATGGACGCCTCCAAGGTGGAAAACCGCAGGGGCATCGTCAAGGTGTTGAATTTGGGCACCTTTGTGGCCGTGGTGGCCGACAACTGGTGGCGCGCCAAAGAAGCGCTGCGCGATGTGGCGGTGGACTGGGATGTGGGCGAGCACGGCACCTTGAGCAGCGCCGCCATCATGGCCCACTTCAAAGCCGGTATGGATCAGCCAGAACTGGCGGTGGCCCGCAACGACGGCAACACGGCAGACGCGCTGAGCAAAGCGGCCAAGGTTGTGGAGGCCGAGTACTTCACGCCTTATTTGGCGCACGCCACCATGGAACCCATGGTGTGTACCGCTTGGTTGCAGGGCGACCAACTCGATGTTTGGTGCTCCACGCAAAACCCCGAATCCACTCTGGCTGTGGCGGCGGCGACTGCGGGCGTGCCTCAGGCCAATGTGAAAGTACACCCTATGCAATTGGGTGGAGGACTCGGACGTAAAAGTCCGCAAGACTTCACGCGCCAAGCCGTCACCATTGCCAAGGCCATGCCCGGCAAACCCATCAAAATGCTGTGGTCTCGTGAAGAGGAAATCCAGCACGGCCTGTACCGCCCGGCCAGTCTGATGCGTTTCAAGGCGGGTTTGAGTGCCACAGGCAAAGCCGAGGCGCTGCACATCCGAGTGAGTGCCCCATCCATCTTGGCCACCTTGCTGAAACTGCCCTTGCCTAAAGGTGTGGACGGTCAGGCCGTGGCCAGCTTCAACGACCACCCCTATGACATTCCCAACACCTTGGTGGACTATGCCCAGCGCAACACCAATGTGCCTGTGGGTTTTTGGCGCACCGTGGGGCATTCACAAAACCCGTTTGGGCGTGAGTGCTTCATCGACGAGATGGCCCTGGCGGCATCCAAAGACCCGGTGGAGTACCGCTTGGCCATGCTGCCCAACAATGAAAAAGCCAACCGCGACCGGGCCATCTTGCTGGCCGTGACCAAAGCGGCCGGGTGGGACAAAAAACCGGCACCGGGTGTGTTCCGGGGCGTGGCCGCCACCGACGGTTATGGCAGCTGGACGGCTTGCGTGTGCGATGTCTCGATCAACGCCAAGAATGAGGTCAAGATCCACCGCATCGTGATCGGCATTGACCCCGGTTATGCCGTCAACCCCGACAACATCGTGGCCCAGTTCCAGGGCAGCGTGGTGCACGGTTTGACCGCTATCTTCTGGGGTGAAAACACCATCAAGGACGGTCGTGTGGAGCAATCGAACTTCCACGATTACCGCATGATGCGTTTGAACGAAATGCCCAAGGTCGAGGTGGTGATTGCCCCCACAGGTGGTTTCTGGGGCGGGGTGGGCGAACCCGCTCAGGCGCCTTTGGCGCCCGCGGTGGCCAACGCCATTTCAGCCGCCTTGGGCAAACGCATCCGCAGCTTGCCTCTGAAAAACCATGGTTTGACTTTGGCGCGCGCATGACGGTGCTGGGCTTGGCGCGGGTGTGGGCCTTGGTGTGCAGCGCTGGCTGGGGCTGGGCCGCTGCGCAAACGCCAGAGGTCGTCAGCTTGGCCTCGCCAGAGCGGGGCAAAGCCTTGCTGTTGCAAAGACAAGACAGCGGCTGTGTGCTGTGCCACCAAGTGCAGGGTTTGCCTGCGGGTGGTGCACTCGGCCCGTCTTTGGTCGGTTTGGCCGAGCGCAGCACCAAAGACCAAGCCCGCGAGCGCATCGCCGATGCCCGGCGCTTTAACCCGCAAACCATCATGCCCGCCTATTTCAGCACCGAGGGTTTGAACAAGGTGGCAAACCCCTACAAGGGTCAAACCATTTTGACGTCGCAGGGGCTTGAAGACATCTTGAGTTACCTGTTCTTGCCAAGCAAGGCCACGCCATGAAGATGCCCACATTGACCCGTCGCGAAGGCTTGCGGCAAGCGCTGCGGGCCGGACTTTATGGGGCAGCTGTTCAGCTGTGGCCCAGCCAGGCTCAAGACATGGCATCGGGCCAGTTGTTGAGCGTGGCGAAAATGATCGAGCCCCTGACCCGGGGTGCGCGTGTGTTGGAGCAAGACGTGAAATGGGTGGCCCCTGTGCTGGCCGACAACGGCACTTTGGTGCCTGTCACGGTGCAGGTGCAAAGCCCCATGACGCCCCAAGACCATGTGACGCATGTTTACCTCTTGTCTCAGCGCAATCCGGTGACGCGCATGGCGGTTTTCCATTTGGGCCCATGGAATGGCCGGGCCGAAGTCAGCACGCGCCTGCGCTTGGCGGGCACCCAGCAAGTGGTGGCCTTGGCGCGTTTGTCCAATGGCGAGTTTCGTTATGGTCAGATGGAAATCATCGTCACCGAGTCGGCTTGCGTCGACGCCTCATGACCATGGCTTTCGCACGCATCCAATGGCCTGAACGCGTCCTTGCTGGGGATGTGGTCAAAGTTCGTCTGCTGGTGCAACACCCCATGGACACGGGCTATCTACAAGACCTGTTGGGCAAATTGGTGCCGCGCAATGTGATCCAGTCTCTGACTTGCACCTGGGGCCAGCAAGAGGTGTTCCGTGTCGAGCCTTCTTCGGGGATTTCGGCCAACCCTTTGTTTGAATTTTTTGTGCGTGCGGACCAAACGGCCGAAATGCATGTGGCGTGGATCGATGACCGGGGTGTCAAAGGCAGCTTGCGGCAAACCTTGCCGGTCTTGCCCAAGAGCAGTCCCTGAGCGCATGGGCATCCGAGCGTTCGCGTCGATGTCCGCAGCAGGGTGTGTGCAAACCGTGATCCAGGTGTGCTGGCTGGTTTTTATGCTGATCGCGTTGTGGGGGGTGAGTGGGTACGCCGCTGCGCAAACGCCAGTGCCAACCGCACGCAGCTTACCTTTGTCGCAGCTCAAATCGGGCCTGCATTTTGCGGGAAAAGATGTGCAAGCCTTGCAAGCCGATGAGTTTGCCAACCCCGCACAGCTGTGGCTCAGCCAAGGCGCTCAGGCTTGGGCCCAACCCAGTGCCGCGAACGGCAAATCCTGCGCCAGCTGCCACGGCGCAGTGGCCATCAGCATGAAAGGCGTCGCCACGCGTTACCCCGCCATAGACGCGGCAAGCGGGCGACTGTTCAACCTCGAAGACCGCATCAACCAATGCACCACGCGGCACCAACAAGCGGTGGCCATGCCCCCCGAGTCTGATGCTCTGCTGGGCTTGACCTTGCTGGTGACGCAGGCCTCCAAAGGCATGCCCTTGAGGGTAGACATTGGCGGTGCGGCGCGCGGCCACTGGCAAGCGGGGGCGACTCTGTTTTCTCAACGCCAAGGCCAAATGAACTTGTCTTGCGCCCAATGTCATGACCAGAATTTTGGACAACGCCTGTACACCGACCCGCTGAGTCAAGGCCAGCCCAATGGCTATCCGGTGTACCGTCTGGAATGGCAAAAACCGGGATCGCTGGAGCGACGCTTGCGCAGTTGTTATGCCGGAATTCGCGCCGAAACCCCGCCTTGGGGTGCTTTGGAGATGCGGCAACTGGCGCTGTACCTGATGTGGCGCGGTGAGGGCTTGCCCATCGAGGTACCGGCTGTGCGCAAGTGATCAAGTCGCGCCATTGCACACCCGCAGAACCTGCGCGCCATAGGCTTCGAGCTTCTTCACCCCCAGCCCGCTGATGCCCTGCAGGTCGCCCAGACTTTGCGGGGCGTTTTCGGCAATCGCGGCCAGTGTCGCGTCGAGGAAGATCACATGCAATATTGGTGTCAGGTCTTGCGATCATGCAGTTTTTGACGACACCAGATAAATGTCGCAATGGAAGACCTGACCCATCACTGACCTCATCACTTTCATTTCAATTGATGACTCGACCTTTCGTCAAAGCAACTTGCATGCTTTGAACGGATTGCAGTTTCAATGGATGTGGCCAAGTTAAATTGCTCTTGGTCTTTTGCATTCATCTTTTCATACATGGCAACGTATTCCAAATTCAAAAATCTTTCTTTTTCTAATTCGCGAAGCTCCCCATTTAGATTGGATTTTAAAAGTTTAGAAGTAAAAATCTCTTTTTCACTACTTGTGCGGCCGTCTAGTTGCTCTATTTTTCTTTCTAATGCATCTCTGTTCTCTTTGTAATTCTTTAAAAATTCTTCTGATTTTCGGTGCGAATCACGATTGATTTCAATAGAAACTTTATAAAACGACATTAATTTGGTTTGATTATTCCAAAATTTGCATCCATACTTTCTTTCTAAGTACAACCAATCGTTTAGAGGGATACCTTCCCGATCTACCATAAGAATAATTTTGGCTTGTCTTATTTCTGGATGTTCTGCAAATCCTAAAAGATAAGGTTTAAAAACAAAAATTACAGTCAATAAGGCTATTAAAATAACGCCGAGCCAATGTATGATTTTGTACATTAATCTGATCCGATGATTTTTTGAAGCGTCTTTAAAAGCTGCTCTTTTAACTGCAGCCCATTAATTAAGTTTTCCTGTGAGATACCATAAACCCTCCCTGCAATCATCCCTGTTACAGCACCCACTGTGTCTGCATCATCTCCGCGGTTGATTGCATCCACAACCGCTGCATGAAACGACTTTGTAGTCATAACCGAATACCAAGCGCTGGCATAAGTATCCGCCACATAGCCTGAATTGTTGATGGGTCGATCACGCAAATGGTCGTATTGCGGTAACGCTTTACCTTCCCAAAGTTCGTGAGCCAGTGCTGCCGTATAGGTGATGCAGTCAGATGACCCATGCGTCAAAAGTGCCTGCGCTACAGACTCACCAATTGCCGCACTCAAGTTGTGCCTGTTCCAGATGATGCAAGGTGCTAAGCGCATGATGCATCCGTTACCACTGCTGTCTGCCATGCTAGAGCCTGTATAGGGCCTCTGGATGTTCTTAACGGCCCTTAAAGACCGTTCAATAGTCATTCCGATGTCCCACGCAGGCTCACCTGGTCTTGTTCCAAATACGCCCGTTTCCATCCAGTCAATGAAGTTTTGCTGAATGGTTGAGCCACAGAAGCGACCTTGAGAAATATAAGCGTCTGCTATTGCTAGAGCCATTGCACCATCGTCGCTGAACTCACCCTTGGCCGCTTTATGCACACCACCTTCAGTGAAAGTTTTCACTGGTTTGCCATTGTTGGGCTTAGTGAACTCAAGCGGGACGCCCATAGCATCACCTATGAATAACCCCCACCACATTCCCACTGCTTGATCATTAGTCATCAATCATCCTTTATTTTTCGCTATTTTGCATTGCTACTGAGAAACTTAATCAGCTTATTGCGTTGCTTATTGATGGCTTTACTCGGGTGATCGATATACCATGCTCCAGCCTCCACGGCCATAATCCTCAATTTGTTGTATTCAATAAATGCCGACTGAAACAACTGATATTCAACTTCGCCAATCAGTTTTTTCATGTTTTGTGTGTGTTCATTTTTAAAACCAAGCTCAAGCTCTTCCAGCGAAAGATCAATAAATGCATGTTTTGCTTTCACTTCTGCTTCTATAATTTGAGCTTCATTCACCAAGGAAGGTAAATCAGAATCTGGTAAATGACAGCGACTGAAACGATTTGCACTGATAAAAACACTAGTGCCTTGTGCCAGTGATCCCCATGTATTGCCTTGAGTAATAGTTATCAAAACCGTCTTCGTCATCGGATCGACCTTGCGACAAAACCCCCTGTAGTACCGGTTGGAGCCAACTAACGAAAATTCCAGCAGTAGACCTTCACTGGCCCACAACGGTCCAATGCCCCCCGCATAGTGAACACGGGGGTTGAGACACATGGATCTGCTACCCCGCCAAAGACGCATTTCACCTACCTTAGGTGTTGGCCTTGTTTTTAGAATTTCACTGACTTGCATGTTGCCACTCCTTGTCCTTGTGCCTTTTTAGAATGCAGACTTTTTGGCAGGCTTGTCAAATTGACTATGTTCAAACACGCCCCTACCGTAGGTAACGTGCTGAACTGGACATCAGGAATAACCAACTAAATCGGTGGGAAATGTAATTTAAAAAGATACTTTTCTTGATTTTCCACTGCTCACACTCTGCTCACATGCACATACGGCCAAAGAGGGTTGGTTCAGGATCCATGGCAATTTCTTGGGGCGAATTGCTGGTCGCGTGAAAGATGGAGTTCATGGCTGCGATGCTGACGGTCGTCGGGCCTTCAACCACTCACAAAGCGTGTTCGGTGAAACGTCTAGCAGCTTGGCGATGGTCACTTTGTTGACGCCTTTGGCCAGGACCTCTTTGGTACGCGAGCTGATGTAGTCGCGCTAGATCTCGGCCACCAGGCCCTGCATCGTGGTCACGATCTTGGATTGCATAATTTCCTAAATATGATTCCGGTCTTAGTGATGTGCCGGTGAACGCCCAGCTAAATCCACTTCCGGTCAATCTCAAGCACCTGCAGCGTGCTGCGCGCTAGGCGAGAGAAATCGTATACAAGGGCGCTTGGACGTAGGGACAGACAAGCCAAGAAGCAGACGTCAAAGAACTGTCACGTCAAAGCCTTTTTCGATTTGTCGCCTTTAATGCCATCGTCATGGGCGGTGGCCTGCAGTTTGTTATGCCCCGTTGCAAACCCGCAGCACCTGCGCGCCATACGCTTCGAGCTTTTTCACGCCCAGCCCGCTGATGCCTTGCAGGTCTCCCAGACTTTGCGGGGCGCTTTCGGCAATCGCGGCCAGCGTGGCGTCATGAAAAATCACGTACGCGGGCAGGTTGTGTTCTTTGGCCACTTCGGCGCGCCAGGCCTTGAGGTTGATGTAACGCACCATCGCGTCTTGTCCCAAATTGGCCGCTGCAGGTGAAGGTGCGCTGCGGGAACGGCTTTTCTTATCACTGCGTTGGCTGGTGCTTTCGCGCAATTGCACGGGCACATCGCCTTTGAGCACGGCGCGTGACGCCTCGGTCAGGTGCAGGGTGCTGAAGCCTTCTTCGGTGTGCACATGCAGTGCGCCAATGGCGATCAGCTGGCGCATCACGGCGCGCAGTTGCTGCTCGCTGTATTCGGCCCCCAAGCCAAAAGTGCTGATGCTTTCGTGGCCGCGCTGCACCACCTTTTCGGTTTTTTTGCCGCGCACGATGTCCATGGTGTGGGCCGCGCCAAAGTGGTGACCACTGCTTTGTTGCGTTCGGTAAACCGTGGACAGCAGTTTGCGCGCTGCATCGGTGCCATCCCACACTTCTGGCGGGTGCAGGCAGTTGTCGCAGTTGCCGCAAAACGGCATGTAAACGCCCTGCGAACTGTCCTTTTGGCTGGCGTAACTCTCGCCAAAGTAGCCCAACAGGCGCACGCGGCGGCAGTCGGTCGCCTCGGCCAGGCCCAGCAGCGCGTCGAGCTTGCCGCGCATGACCTGCTTGAATTCTTCGCCCGCCGGGCTTTCGTCGATCATGCGGCGCTGGTTCACCACGTCTTGCAGGCCATAGGCCATCCACGCGTCAGAGGCCAGGCCATCGCGCCCGGCACGGCCGGTTTCTTGGTAGTAGCCTTCGATGTTTTTGGGCATGTCCAGGTGGGCCACAAAGCGCACATCGGGCTTGTCGATGCCCATGCCAAAGGCCACCGTGGCCACCATCACCACGCCGTCTTCGCGCAGGAATTCGTTTTGGTGGCGCTGGCGCACCGCGGCGTCCAGGCCCGCGTGGTAGGGCAGCGCATGGATGCCCGACTCGCACAGCATGACCGCGATTTCTTCGACCCGCTTGCGCGACTGGCAATACACCACGCCCGCTTCTTCGGGGTGTTCGCGCTCGATGAAGCGCAGCAGCTGCGTGCTGGCGTCTTTTTTCTCGACGATGGTGTAGCGGATGTTGGGCCGGTCAAAACTGCTGATGAACAGCTCGGCGCTTTCCAGCTGCAGCCGCTCAACAATGTCGGCACGCGTCAGCGCATCGGCCGTGGCGGTGAGCGCCACACGCGGCACGCTGGGGTAGCGTTCGTGCAGCACCGTGAGGCCCCGGTATTCGGGCCGGAAGTCGTGGCCCCACTGGCTCACGCAATGTGCTTCGTCGATGGCAAACAGGCTGAGCAGCCCGCGCTCTTGCAGCGAATCCATTTGGGCCAAAAAGCGCGAGGTGGTCACGCGCTCGGGCGCGGCATACAGCAGGGTGATTTCGCCGCGCAGCAAGCGGCGCTCGATGTCGCTGGCTTCTTCGCCGGTCAGGGTGGAGTTGAGAAACGCGGCGCTGACCCCTGCTTCGTGCAACGCGCCCACTTGGTCGTGCATGAGCGCAATCAGCGGCGAGACCACCACCGTGATGCCCTGGCCAGAGCGCTGGCGCGCAATGGCCGGGATTTGGTAGCACAGCGACTTGCCCCCGCCCGTGGGCATGAGCACCAGCGCATCGCCCCCGGCGGCCACATGGTCAATGATGGCTTG
>JAIXOX010000110.1 GCA_027486555.1 Comamonadaceae bacterium | reverse complement strand
GCCACGGCCATGGCGATTTTTTCGGGCGATATTCCGGGCTGTTTGCTGCGCATTCCCGGCACCCCGGCATCTGCGGCTTACACCGACGAGGCCTTTGCCATGACCCGCAAAGGCCAGGCCGAAAAAGCCCTGGGCGCAGGTTTGGTGTTCTCGGCAGTGGGGGGCTTGTTTGGCACGGCGGTGCTGATTGTGGCCGCGCCTGCTTTGGCCGACTTTGCGCTGAATTTCAGCTCCTTTGAATACTTCTGGTTGGTGCTGCTGGGTCTGACTTGCGCAGTTTTCATCTCCACCGGTTCCCCGGTCAAGGGCCTGATGATGTTGTTCCTGGGCTTGCTGGTGGCGTGTGTGGGTTTGGGTAACCCGGCCGGTTTTCCGCGCTTTACCTTTGGCAGCACCGAAATGTCGGGCGGCATCGGCATGATCGCCATGATGATCGGCATGTTTGCCATCTCTGAAATCATCCGCTATGTGGTGGACACCAGCCCGCCTGCAGAGTTGGTGGTCGAAGAGGTGGGTGGTGTACTCAAGGGCCAATGGGCGCTGGCCAAGAAATACCCCAAACAGATTTTGCGAGGCAGTGTGCTGGGCACCGCCGTGGGCGCTTTGCCGGGAGCGGGCGCCGACATCGCGGCTTGGATGTCGTACGCGATGAGCAAGAAGTTTTCCAAGGAGCCCGAGAAGTTTGGCACTGGGCATGTGGAAGGCATCGTTGAATCCGGCTCGGCCAACAACAGCGCCTTGGCCGGTGCGTGGATTCCGGCGCTGGTGTTTGGCATTCCGGGTGACTCCATCACAGCCATCGTGATTGGCGTGCTGTACATGAAGAACATGAACCCCGGCCCGACTTTGTTTACCACCAACCCGCAAAACATTTACGCGGTGTTCTTGCTCTTCATCGTGGCCAACCTGATCATGATTCCCTTGGGGATTTTGTGCATCAAGGTGGCCAAGCGCATCCTCAAAGTGCCGCGTGAAATTCTGATGCCGATGATCTTGCTGTTTTGTGTGGTCGGCACGTTTGCCATCAACAACTCGGTGTTCCAGATCGGCGTGATGCTGATCGCTGGCATCCTGGCTTATCTGCTGGAAGCCAACAAGTTCCCCACAGCACCGGCCATTTTGGGCGTGGTGTTGGGGGGCATGTTGGAGGAGAACTTCATCACCTCGATGATCAAGTCGAACGGCGATTTGACCGCTTTTGTGGCCCGACCCATCGCCCTGTGTCTGGCCATTCTCACGGCCTTGGTGTGGTTTGCACCGCTGCTCTTGCGCATGCTGCGCAAACCCGCCCCTGCGGCTTGATCCGGGGGGCCAGGACTAGCGGTGTTGGCGCTGTCTGTCTTTGTAGGAGCGGCGCCCCCGCCGCGATAGCCCTTCGCGGACCTTTCATTCAGCATGAAGTACAGAGCCAGCAGCCTAGATCTGCTGGATTGGAACCCGCACCCCAAATTTTTCGGCCCAAGGCAGCAGCATGGGCATGATGTTCGGGTACAGCGCCACACCCTGGCTGGCGCTGTCGGCCTTGAGCTTCAGGCCGCGCTCGCCAGGCGTGCGCACCCAGCGGTCGGGCTGTGCGGGCCGCGAGGCATGGCATTGGCGTGACACTTCGTCCATCTGCGTGGTAAAGGCGCTTTGGCCTGCAAAAGCGCGGGGGTCGATGATCTGCAAAAACACCGTGGCCCCCCAGCCCTCGGGGGCGTCCGCACGGCCATGGCCTGCCAGCCCGCCGGTCAAGGCTTCCACCATCCAGCTCAGGCCGTAGCCCTTGTGGCCCGAGTCCATGCCGCCCAGCGGCAAGATGGTGCCCTTGGGTTCGTTGAACAACACCGCCGGGTCGCGGCTGGGCTGGCCGTGGCCATCCATCACCCACTCGGCGGGCAGCAAGCCCCCCTCTTTGTGCAGGCGGTTGGTCATGCCGTTGGTGGTGGACGAGGTGGACACGTCGATCAGCACCGGCAAGCCCGAAGTGGGAATGCCCACCGACATCGGGTTGGGCGTGAACACCGGGTCCAGCCCGCCAAATGGCGCGATGCTGGCGGCGTTCGGGTCAGAGCAATGCAGCAGCATCATGAAGCCCTGATCGGTCACGCGCTGGTGGTAGGCCGCGAGGCACGCAATGTGGTGGCTGCGCCGGATGACCACGGTGGAGGTGCCTTGTGTGCGTGCGCGCTGTGTGGCCAGATCGATGGCTTGCAGCACCAGCCAGGGCCCAGGCAGGCGCTGGCCGTCCCAGGTCACTGCGGCGGGGTGGTCCGACACCAGCAGTGGCTGGCCCTCTTTGCGCATCTTGCCCGCCTCCAGCTCGGCCAGATAAGGGGCGAGCAATGCAAGGCCATGCGTGGTGTGGCCCAGCAAATCGCCTTCCAGCAACACGTCGGCCACGGCCTGGGCCTTGTCGGGCGGCAAGCCTGCGGTTTGCAAAAGTTGGTTGGCAAAAACCAAAAGGTCAGCAGCAGCGTAGTTCATGGGCTTCATCATAAAAACATGCCCGCCAAGCCCTGTCACGCTGCGGACTCGGTGCGAAATCCGAGTTTTAAAACCTCTGGGCCACGGCTCAGGGTATTAGCTCTAACCTGATATGAAGGGCAGAGCGAACTGGGAGTGCAACTCCCCGAGGACTTGGAAGATGAAGTGTTGGACCAGACCCTGGATCAAGGCGTCAGGTTGGAAGCAAACTTGACCGGCTGGTATTGCGGGTCGGTGTGCTCGCATGCAGGGGCTTTGGCGCAGGGCATTTGGCACAAGTCCCGGTCGCCGACCGGGCAGGCGCGGTTGAAGGTGACGACGTGGTCTACCTCGGCACGGATGCCGATCCATTCGCCCAGCTTGTGGTCGTGGTGGCTGGGCACATGGGCCATCAACTGTTCGCCTGTGGCCAGGCGCAGGGTGTACAAAAACTCCGAGCCGCGAAAGGCTTTGCGCAGGATTTGCGCTTTCACAGGCGCATCGTCGTCGTGCACGATGTCGTCGGCGCGCAGCAAAACATCGCAATGGCCGTTTTCAAACGCGCAGGGCAGGGGGCATTCGGCCACATCGCGCAGCTCACCCACAGCGGTGCTGACCAAAATGTGCCCGTCCACTTCGCGCAGTGTGGCGGGCGTGAACACGCCGTGGCCAATGAAGTCGGCCACAAAGCGGGTGGCGGGGCGGTGGTAAAGGCTGTAGGCGTCGTCCCACTGGTGCAGCTGGCCTTCGTTCATCACGCCAATCACGTCCCCAATAGCAAAGGCTTCGAGCTGGTCGTGTGTGACCAGCAGCGCGGTGGCTTGGGCGGCTTTGAGGATGTTGCGCACCTCGAGGGCCAGGCGTTCGCGCAGGTCAATGTCCAGGTTGGAAAACGGCTCGTCCAGCAGCAGCAGGTCGGGCTTGGGGGCCAGGGCGCGGGCCAAGGCCACGCGTTGTTGTTGGCCACCTGACAACTCGTGCGGAAAACGCGTGTCAGAACCGGTCAGGCCCACCAGTTCCAGCACCTCGGCCACCCGTTTTTGCCGTTCGGTTTTGGGCAAATGCGCAATGCCAAAACCCACGTTGCGGCCCACATCCATATGGGGAAAGAGCGCGTAGTCCTGAAACACCATGCCAATGCGTCGACGCTCGGCCGGTTCGGTATGGCCTTTTTCGCTCACCACCCTTTGAGACAGCAAAATCTGCCCGCCCGAGACCGGCTCCAGCCCCGCCACAGCCCGCAGCAAGGTGGTTTTGCCGCAGCCCGAGGGGCCGATCAGCACGCCAATGTCACCCGAACGCAGTCCAAGGTTCACCCCCCGCACGGCGGGCGAGGGACTGCCGGGGTATTGGATGTCCAGTTGGCGGAGTTCTAGAAACATGACTTGAATTGTAGGCACCTTGAGCCGCACGCTGGATGACCTGCGGCAAATGGACTTTGGGTCAGGTGCCGGGGTGACGGGTTCGGCGTCTTTCGCTTGCAAGGCAAAGAGGGACCCCTGTTGGGCTGCAGGCGTGGGCTTTCTGGGTCTTGCCCATGCGCCACCCGTGCGGCTTCTACAATAGAAACGATATGCAGACCACTTTGGCCCGCCGTTTATCGGGTCTCCCCTCCTTTATTTACGCCTTGATGGCCCTGTTTTTGGCCTTGCCGGTGCTGGCCGTTCTGGGTTCATGGCTGCAGTGGAGCGGACAAAGTGCCGACATCTTGCTGGAAATGGCGCGCACAGTGCTGCCCGATTACGCGCTGACCACGCTGGGCCTGTGCCTGATGGTGGCGGTGGGCGTGACGGTGCTGGGCTTGGCCACCGCCGCCTTGGTCACGCTGTTTGATTTTCCGGGGCGCGGCGTTTTTGAATGGCTGCTGCTTTTGCCGCTGGCCATGCCGGCGTATGTGGTGGCTTATGCCTACACCGACTTTTTGCAGTTCAGCGGGCCGCTGCAGGTGGCCTTGCGCGAAGCGCTGGGCTTGCAAGGGCGTTTGTGGCCCGATGTGCGCAGCGTCTGGGGCGCGGCGCTGGTGTTCACGCTCTCGCTTTACCCGTATGTGTATTTGCTGGCCCGCACCGCCTTGGTCGAGCGCGCATCGGGCTTGATGGAAGCGGCGCGCCTGCTGGGTGCCCCTTTGTCCCGCCGCATCCGCGAGATCGCCTTGCCCTTGGCCCGCCCCGCTGTGGCTGCGGGTGTGGCGCTGGCGCTCATGGAGACCCTGGCCGATTTTGGCGTGTCCAGCTACTTTGGCATCCAGACCTTCACGGCAGGCATCTACAAAGCCTGGTTGTCGATGGACAACCGCATCGCCGCCGCGCAATTGGCCACGGTGCTGCTGCTGGTGGTGGTGGTCTTGCTGCAGCTGGAGCAACGCGCCCAAAAGCGCATGCGCTTCAACCAGGGGCGCGGCTCTCGTCAGGGCTCGGCCGAGGCGCAGCCCTTGCAGCTGCACGGCACGCGCCGCATCTTGGCGTGGACGGTGTGCAGCTTGCCGGTGCTGCTGGGTTTTGTGCTGCCGGTGCTCATCATGCTGCGCGCCTTTTTGGGCGAGACAACCGAGATGCCCTGGGCGCGTTTTGGCCAGTGGGCCTGGACCAGCTTGCGCCTGGGCGCGGTGACGGCGGTGCTGGCCGTGGGTGTGGCGCTGGCGCTTTCGTTCAGGGTGCGCACCCGGGCCGACCGCATCAGCCTGGGGGCCATTCAGCTGGTGGGGCTGGGTTATGCCATTCCCGGCGCGGTGGTGGTGGTGGGCTTGCTCTTGCCGGTGGGCTGGATTCAGCAGACATGGCCTGCGTCGTCGGCGGGCGCCTGGATCACCGCCACATCGCTGGGGCTGGTATGGGCCTACCTGGTGCGCTTTTGTGCGGTGGCGTTGCAGTCGGTGCAAAGCGGTTATGCCCGCATTCCGGCCAGCTTGGACGATTCGGCCCGCATGCTGGGCGTGACTGGCTGGGGCTTGATGCGGCGGGTGCATGCGCCCCTGTTGCAACGCACCACCATCGCCGCCGCCTTGCTGGTGTTTGTGGACGTGATGAAGGAGCTGCCCGCCACCATGGTGCTGCGCCCCTTCAACAGCGACACGCTGGCGGTGGTGGCCTACCAATTGGCACGCGATGAACGCCTGGGCGAAGCGGCCTTGCCCTCGCTGGCGCTGGTGTTGGTGGGCTTGATTCCTGTGATTTTGCTCAGCCGGACTTTGCGCCAAACCCGCTGAAAATCTGCCATCCATCGGCGATGGTCAATGGAATGGTTGATTCTTTTGATGCACAGCAGTGGGCTTGGTGGAGCAGTTTGCGGCTGTGTCTACAG
>JAIXOX010000129.1 GCA_027486555.1 Comamonadaceae bacterium | reverse complement strand
TGGGCTTTGTTCCACAACTCAAAGTTGGGGCGTGAATAGCAGGTCGGGCGCAAAAAGGCTTTGGCCGTGTTCCAGCGCCAGCCGCTGCGTTGGTTCACATCGAAATAAGACACGCCCTCGTTGTTGCCCCGGTTGAAGTCATCAATGGCCGGAATGCCCGCTTGCTGGGCTGCTAGAGAAAACGCGTCCAGCACGTCCCAGCGCAGGCGTTGCTTTTCAATGCGCCATTCACCGCCCGTGTTGCGTCCGCGCAAGGTGTGCAGGTAACCGCCTTTGGGCAAGTCTTTGGGGGCCAACAGTTCAGACTTGGCCCCTTTGGCCCCATGAAATTCGTTGGCACCGTTGCAGTGGTCTTCGTGCAGTTTGAAGTAGGGCAGTGCTTGGTCCCAGCGCCAAGCCTCGTTGCCGGTGATCTGCGCCCACTGGTCGTAGTCGCGGGATTGGCCACGCATGTAAATCATGCCGTTGATGCTGGAGCAACCGCCCAACACCTTGCCACGCGGGTAACGCAGGCTGCGCCCGTTCAGGCCCTCGGTGGCTTCGGTTTGGTACAGCCAATCCGTGCGCGGGTTGCCAATGCAGTACAGGTAGCCCACCGGGATGTGGATCCAGTGGTAATCGTCTTTTTTGCCGGCTTCAATCAGCAGCACACGCTTGCTGGCATCGGCACTCAGGCGGTTGGCCAACAAGCAGCCTGCGGTGCCACCGCCAACGATGATGTAGTCAAAGGTGTTGTCGTTCATGATTTTTGTACGTGGGGTCTGCTGATTTGAAGAGCGGGTTTCGCTGCTCGTCTGACTGTAATGGATGAGCTGAAGTGTTGGAGGCAGCGTGACGATCCTGACAAACGGTTCAATTTTGAGGCTGTAACGGGGGGTTGAGTGCAAATTTGGTGTCGATGTTCAGCTTGTCCCCGCAAACAAAATTGGGTAAATACCCTAGGAAATTGAAGTTTTTTTGCAATGTGAAAAAAATACCAAGGGTAAACGCTTGGTGCGTAAGTCCCTGTTGGTTGCCCGTCAGACAGGGGCAAGTGCCAGGATCAAGAATAGGCGCAAGTTCTCGTTTTGGGGACTCTTTTTTTTGGAGACAGCTTTATGGCTACAACTGAAGCAAACCGCCCGATGACGGCGGAAGAGAAGAAGGTAATTTTTGCCTCTTCTTTGGGTACCGTTTTTGAATGGTATGACTTTTACCTGTACGGCTCACTGGCCGCGATCATTGCCAAGCAGTTCTTCAGTGGCTTGGACGAAGGCTCCGCTTTCATCTTTGCGCTGTTGGCTTTTGCTGCCGGCTTCATCGTGCGTCCTTTCGGCGCCATCTTCTTTGGCCGCTTGGGCGACATGATTGGCCGCAAGTACACCTTCTTGGTCACGATCCTGATCATGGGTGCATCGACCTTCATCGTGGGCATTTTGCCCAACTACGCCAGCATTGGCGTGGCCGCTCCTGTCATCCTGATCTGCCTGCGCTTGCTGCAAGGCTTGGCTTTGGGTGGTGAGTACGGTGGTGCTGCCACTTATGTGGCCGAGCACGCTCCTGCGGGCCAGCGTGGTGCTTACACCGCCTGGATCCAGACCACAGCGACTTTGGGCTTGTTCCTGTCGCTGATGGTGATTCTGGGCACACGTACCATCATCGGCGAAGAAGCTTTCGCTGATTGGGGCTGGCGCGTACCCTTCCTGGTGTCGGTGATCATGCTGATCATCTCGGTGTACATCCGACTGAGCATGAACGAATCGCCTGCTTTCGTGAAAATGAAATCCGAAGGCAAGACTTCCAAGAACCCCTTGTCCGAATCTTTCGGCCAGTGGAAAAACCTGAAGATCGTGATCTTGGCTTTGTTCGGCTTGGTCATGGGTCAGGCTGTGGTTTGGTACTCCGGTCAGTTCTACGCTTTGTTCTTCTTGACACAAGCCTTGAAAGTGGACGGCGCTACCGCCAACATCATGGTCGCGATCTCCTTGATCATTGGCACCCCGTTCTTCGTGATCTTCGGCACCTTGTCCGACAAAATCGGTCGTAAACCACTGATCTTGGCGGGCTGCTTGTTGGCTGTTGTGACTTACTTCCCAGTGTTCAAGGCTTTGACCAAAGCCGCCAACCCAGACCTGTACGCTGCTCAGGAATCGGCCAAGGTGACCGTGACTGCGGATCCAGCCGAGTGCTCGTTCCAGTTCAACCCCACAGGCACCAAGAAGTTCACTTCTTCTTGCGACATCGCCAAACAACGCTTGGCCAGTGCATCCGTGTCTTATGACAACGTGGTGGCACCTGCGGGCACACCGGCAGTGATCAAAGTGGGCGAGACCGTGGTCAACGTCAAGTACTCCGCTGAAGACATCGCTGCTGCCAAGGCCAAGGCCGAGGAAAAGCTGGCCGCTCTGAACGCTGCTGAACCCAAAGATGCCAAGGCCATCGAAGCTGCCACCAAGTCTGTCAAAGACCTGAGCAACGAGAAGACCGCTGGTGCTACTTTGTTGGGTACCAACCTGAGCGCCGCTTTGAAGGCCGCCAACTACCCAGTCAAAGCCGACATGGCCAAGTTCGACAAAGTGACCGTCATCATCATCCTCACCTACTTGGTGTTGTTGGTGACCATGGTCTACGGTCCTATCGCCGCCATGCTGGTCGAGATGTTCCCCACCCGTATCCGTTACACCTCCATGTCCTTGCCTTACCACATCGGTAACGGCTGGTTCGGTGGTTTGATGCCCACAACCGCCTTCGCGATCGTGGCCCAGACCGGCAACATGTACAACGGCTTGTGGTACCCGATCATCATCGCGGGGGCCACGGTGGTCATCGGTGGCCTGTTCATCAAGGAAACCAAAGACATCGACATTTACGCAGACGACTGATCTGTTATGTAAGCAACCCGGGGTGACTCGGGTGCTAAATTCTGGGCCTTCCCTCTGTGAAGGCCCTTTTTTTGATTGGAGATGAATCATGTGGAAAATTGCTGTTGGATTCGTGGTCTTTGCTGCCTTGGCGCTGTATGTCATCAGCAAGGGTGGTGACAGCCTGGACATGAGCGGTGAAAAGCACGGTGCTGATGCCGTTCATGTGGAACCCGCCAAGGCCGACGCCTCTGCACCTGCTGCACCTGCCGCCGCACCGGCATCAGACGCCAGCGCAGCCAAGTAAGCGCACCAGCATCCCAGAGCTTTGGGCTCTGGCGATCACCCCAAAGCCACGCACCCGCGTGGCTTTTTTGCAGGAGCGACGCCCCCGTCGCGATGGTGCGCCAGCACACCACAGACAATCGCCCCAAAGGCGAGGCTCCCACAGTCAGCGGCGGGTTTATCCTGCCGCCCTAGAATGCTTGGCCCCCACCCCATAAAGCCCAGCATGTCCCAAGGTCTCATCCGCATCCGTGGTGCCCGTCAGCACAACCTCAAAAACATCGACCTCGACATCCGCACCGGTGAACTCACGGTGGTCACCGGCCCCAGCGGCTCGGGCAAATCGAGCTTGGTCTTTGACACGCTGTATGCCGAGGGCCAGCGCCGCTATGTAGAGACCTTCAGCGCCTACGCCCGCCAGTTTTTGGACCGCATGGACAAACCGGCGGTGGACAAGGTCGACGGTGTGCCCCCGGCCATTGCGATTGACCAGACCAACCCGGTGCGCAGCTCACGCTCGACCGTGGGCACCATGACCGAGCTGAACGACCACCTCAAGTTGTTGTTCGCCCGCCTGGGCCAGTTGTTTGACAAAGACACCGCGCAAAGCGTGCGCACCGACAACCCCGACACGATTTACGCCGAACTGGCCCAGCGTGCCGCGCAAGCGGGGGACCCGCGCCTGTACCTGACCTTCCCGGTCGAACTGCCCGCCAACACCAGCGCTGAGCAAGTCGAGCAATGGTTGTCTGCCAGTGGCTTCACCAAGGTGCAAGCCGAGCGCGAAGTGGCCACACCCACCGGCCCGCGCAAAGTGCTGGACGTGATCGCCGACCGCTTTCGCATCGGCACAGCCGAAAAAGCCCGCGTGGTCGAAGCCATTGAAGTGGCCCTCAAACGCGGTGGCCGCTTGAATGTGTATGTGGAGAAATTGGGGTCAGATCCCAATTTGGCTTCTTCCTCTGAACCCGCCTTCGACATCTGGCGCTTTTCCACAGGCCTGCATTGCCCCGACAGTGACCAGCGCTACACCGACCCGATTCCGTCGATGTTCTCCTTCAACTCGGCCGTGGGCGCGTGCGAGACCTGCCGGGGCTTTGGACGCGTCATCGGCGTGGACTATGGCCTGGTCATTCCCAACCCCAAGCTCACGTTGCGGGCCGGGGCCATCAAGACGCTGCAAACGCCCGCTTGGCAAGAAAACCAGGACGATCTGATGCGTCACGCCGAGGCCTCCGGCATTCCGCGCGACACCGCGTGGGACAAGTTGACGAAAGCCCAGCAAGACTGGGTGATCAACGGTTCGCCCGAGTGGAAGGGCCGCTGGAACCACCAGTGGTATGGCGTGAAGCGGTTCTTTGAGTACCTGGAGAGCAAGGCCTACAAGATGCACATCCGCGTGCTCTTGTCCAAGTACCGCAGCTACACCGAGTGCCCGACCTGCCAAGGGGCGCGTTTGAAGACAGAGAGCCTGCTGTGGCGCATTGGCAGCCATTCAGATGCCGATGGGGTGTTGCCGGTAGAGAAGCGTTTCATGCCCGCAGGTGTGAAGTGGACACGCGCGCAGTTGGAGGCGCTGCCGGGTTTGAGCTTGCACGACATGATGATCATGCCGTTGGACCGGTTGCGTTTGTTCTTTGATCGGGTGTCTGCTTCTGGGCATGCTTCCCTGGTGGCAGGGGAGGCTCCGGCCGGGGATGGGCTGGGCTCCTCATACGGCGGGGGTACGCCAAAATCGTCACCCAGCCCATCCCCGGCCGAAGCCATGGGGGCGGGTGCAAACGCACCGACACACGAAGTCACCAAGACGGCGATTGATACAGCGACCGAGAGGGCGCTAGATGCTCGATCGACCACAAGGTCTGCGTCAGAGCGGGGGGCGGGCGACGATTTTGGCGTACCCCCGCCGCATGAGGAGCCCGCCCCCCGCTCTGATACAGACCGAACCTTCGAAGAAACCACCGAAGCAAGCCAGGCACAAGCCCAAGGCCCCAGCGCCGAACAAAAAGCCCTGCAACTGCTGTTGGAAGAAATCACCACCCGCCTCAAATACCTGTGCGACGTGGGCATCGGCTACCTTACCCTCGACCGCCAAAGCCGCACACTCAGTGGCGGCGAGGTCCAGCGCATCAACCTCACCACCGCCCTGGGCACCAGCCTGGTCAACACCCTGTTTGTGCTGGACGAGCCCAGCATTGGCCTGCACCCGCGCGACATGCACCGCATCACCTTGGCCATGCACCGCTTGCGCGACGCGGGCAACACGCTGGTGGTGGTCGAGCACGACCCGGCCGTGATGATGGCGGCCGACCGCATGATCGACATGGGCCCTGGCCCCGGCGAGCGCGGCGGGCAGATCGTGTTTGACGGCACGACTGCCGATCTGCGCAACGCCGACACCTTGACGGGCGCATATCTGGGTGGCCGCAAACAAGTCGGCCTTGGCTTCAAACGCATGGTGTCTGACAGCACGCCGCGCTTGATTTTGGAAGGCGCACGCGAGCACAACCTGCAAAACATCAGCGTGGACTTTCCGCTGCAGCGCCTGGTCACCATCACGGGTGTCAGCGGATCGGGCAAGTCGAGTTTGATTCAAGATGTGCTGGCCCCGGCGCTGATGCGCCACTTTGGCAAAGCCGCCGAAACACCCGGCGCACACGACCGCCTGCTGGGGGCCGATCATCTGAGCGATGTGGTGTTTGTGGACCAATCGCCGATTGGCAAAACCGCCCGCTCCAACCCGGTGAGTTATGTGGGTGCGTGGGACGCGATCCGCGAGATTTTTGCCACCGCGCCGCTGTCGCACCAGCGCGGTTACACCGCCAGCAAGTTCAGCTTCAACGGTGGCGATGGCCGCTGCCCCACTTGCGGCGGCTCGGGTTTTGAGCATGTCGAAATGCAGTTCTTGAGCGACGTGTATTTGCGTTGCCCCGATTGCGATGGCAAGCGGTATCGCCCTGAAATTTTGGAAATCACCGTCGAGCGCCAAGCCATCGGTGGCGCTGTGCGCCACCTGAATGTGGCCGACATTTTGCAACTCACCGTCAGCGAAGCGGCTGCCTTGTTTGCGCAAGACCGTGAAGTCATCCGCGCCCTGCAGCCGATCGTCGATGTGGGCCTGGAATACGTGCGCCTGGGCCAGCCCGTGCCCACCTTGTCGGGTGGCGAAGCGCAGCGCCTCAAGCTGGCGGGCTTTTTGGCCGAGGCGGCCAAGAGCGCGTCCAAGAGTCGTCAGAGTCTGGCGCGCAAAGGCACGCTGTTCTTGTTTGACGAGCCGACGACGGGCCTGCACTTTGACGACATCGCCAAGCTCATGCGGGCTTTGCGCAAGCTGCTCGAAGCGGGGCACTCGCTCATCGTCATCGAGCACAACCTGGACGTGATCCGCGCCAGCGATTGGCTGATCGACTTGGGGCCAGAGGGTGGGTATGCGGGGGGCTTGATCGTGGCCGAGGGTACGCCGGAAGATGTGCGTCAACACGCGACATCGCACACCGGGCTGGCTCTGCGCGAGTACGCCGAGTCCATGGGCGAGGTGCATGGCGTTGCTGAGCGTTTGAATGTCTATGGGATTGAGGGTGGGCGATCGAATGCCTATGGGGGCGAGGCTGCGGTGTCAGCGGGTTCCTCATACGGCGGGGGTACGCCAAAATCGTCACCCTCTGACACCGCAGCCTCGCTTGCTAAGGTTCGAGGCGGGGAAGGTGCCACCTTGCTGGCTCTGGGTGCTCGCCGGCCGCCTGTTTTGAACAACAACATTCAGATCGTCAACGCCAAAGAGCACAACCTCAAAAACCTGAGTGTGGACATTCCACGCGGCAAGTTCAACGTGGTCACGGGCGTCAGCGGTTCCGGCAAGTCCACGCTGGCCTTTGACATCCTGTTCAACGAAGGCCAGCGCCGTTACCTCGAAAGCCTGAACGCCTACGCCCGCGCCATCGTGCAGCCCGCAGGCCGCCCCGAGGTCGATGCGGTGTACGGCATTCCGCCCACCGTGGCCATTGAGCAGCGCTTGTCACGCGGCGGTCGCAAATCCACCGTGGGCACCACCACCGAGGTCTGGCACTTTTTGCGCCTGCTGTACGTCAAGTTGGGCATCCAGCACTGTGTGCACGACAACACGCCTGTCCAGCCGCAAACCCCAGACAGCATCATTGCCCAGCTGATGACGCAGTTCAAGGGGCAGCACATTGGCCTGTTGGCCCCGCTGGTCGTCAACCGCAAGGGGGTGTACACCGAGCTGGCCGATTGGGCGCGGCCGCGCGGTTACACGCACTTGCGTGTGGATGGTGACTTTTTGCCGACGCAAGGCTTTCCGCGCATCGACCGCTTCAAAGAGCACAACATCGAATTGCCCGTGGTCAGCCTGGATGTGTTGCCGAGCAACGAAACCGCCCTGCGCGAGGCCCTGAGCAAAACGCTGGAATACGGCAAAGGCGTGGTGCATGTGTTGAGCGATCTGGATGGCCTGCGCGAAGCCATGTTCAGCGGCGAGTCCACCGCCCGCATTGGCCAGCATCGCGTGTTTTCGACACTGCGCGCCTGCCCGGCGTGTTCCACCTCGTATGCGGAACTCGATCCGCGATTGTTCTCGTACAACAGCAAACACGGCTGGTGCCCCGACTGCGTGGGCACGGGCGTCAAGCTCAGCAAGGACGAGCGCCAAGTGTTTGACGACTCGGTGCAAGACGACAAGAACAAAGGCCGCGAGCAAACCTTTGCCGAGCCCGAGATCGAAGACCTGGCCAACGTGGCCTGCCCCAGCTGCGAAGGCACGCGCCTGAACGCCACGGCGCGTGCCGTGCGGCTGGGCGCAGCGCCGGGCCAAGGCTGGCGCATCACCGACATTGCCAGCTTGTCGGTCACCGATGTGCGGCACTGGGTTGACAAGCTGCACCTGACCGGCCGCGACGCCGACATCGCCCGTGATCTGGTGCCCGAGATCAAAAGCCGCCTGGAATTTTTGGAAGAGGTGGGCCTGGGCTACCTCACGCTCGACCGGGGCGCGCCCACGCTCTCGGGTGGCGAGGCGCAGCGCATCCGCTTGGCCGCACAACTGGGCAGCAACCTGCAAGGCGTGTGCTACGTGCTGGACGAACCCACCATTGGCCTGCACGCCCGTGACAACCAGATTTTGCTCAACGCTTTGCAAAGTTTGAGTGACAAGGGCAACACGCTCGTGGTGGTGGAACATGACGAAGACACCATCCGACGCGCCGACCACATCATCGACATCGGACCGAGCGCGGGCAAACGTGGCGGTCGCTTGGTGGCGGAGGGTTCGGTGGCCGACATCACGGCTTCTGCGGATTCACAAACCGGGCGGTATTTGTTGCACGCCATGAAACACCCCATGCAGCCGCGAAGGGTGGTGGATGCGTCTGCGCGGGGCAATGGCGTGGGCTCCTCATACGGCGGGGGTACGCCAAAATCGTCGCCCACGCCATCGCCCCACGAAGAAGCAGCGGAGAAATTGGGTTCAGATCCCAAATCTTTGCAAGCCGTGACTGCAACCGAAGCCGCTGTCACCGCAGCAAAGGCCACCGCCAAAGTGAAAGGCAAAAAGAAGGCCGCGCCTGAAACCAAAGCAGAAACACCCGAAGTGCCCACCCCGCAGTGGCTCACCCTCACCGGCGCCAACCTTCACAACCTGCGCCAGGTCGATGTGCAAGTGCCCCTCAAACGTTTGGTGGCCGTGACCGGCGTCAGTGGCTCCGGCAAATCCACGCTGGCCCGCGATGTGCTGCTGACCAACGTGCAGGCGCTGGTCAGCCAGCGCTCCACCTTTGCAGGCCGCACCGCGCAAGATGCGGGTCAACGCGTGGCTTTGACGGCGTGCAGCGACGTGCAGGGTTTTGAGACCATCGACCGCGTGCTCGAAGTCGACCAAACGCCGATTGGCAAAACACCGCGCTCCTGCCCCGCCACCTACATTGGTTTTTGGGACACGATCCGCAAACTGTTTGCCGAAACGCTGGAGGCCAAAGCCCGTGGTTATGCCGCCGGGCGCTTCAGCTTCAACACTGGCGAAGGCCGCTGCCCCAGCTGCGAGGGCCAAGGCATGCGCACCATCGAGATGAGCTTTTTGCCCGATGTGAAAGTCCATTGCGAGACCTGCCGAGGTGCACGTTTCAACCCCGAGACGCTGGCGGTTACTTGGCGCGGCAAAAGCATTGGCGATGTGCTGCAGATGGAAGTCGACGAGGCCGTTGGGTTTTTCGCCACCATGCCCAGCATCTCGCACCCCTTGCAACTGCTCAAAGATGTGGGCTTGGGTTATCTGACCTTGGGCCAGCCCTCACCGACCCTGAGCGGTGGCGAAGCGCAGCGCATCAAATTGGTGACCGAACTCACCAAAGTGCGCGACGAAGTGGGCAAACGCGGCAACAAAGCGCCGCACACGCTCTATGTGCTGGACGAACCCACCGTGGGCCTGCACATGGCCGACGTGGACAAACTCATCAGCGTGCTGCACCGCTTGGTCAATGCCGGTCACAGCGTGATCGTGATCGAGCACGACCTGGATGTGATCGCCGAAGCCGACTGGGTCATTGACCTGGGGCCGGAGGGCGGGAACGCCGGCGGCCGCATCGTGGCCGCCATGACCCCCGAGGCCCTGGTGATCCTGGGCACCCACACCGGCGTGGCGCTGGCACCGGTGTTGGCGCGGGCCTGAACCCGAGTGTTTGCCCCCGGTAGGAGCGACGCCCCCGTCGCGATAACCCTCGCAAACCACAAACCATCGCCCCGAGGGCGGGGCTCCCACAAAAGCCAGGCATCCCCCCTGTAGGAGCGACGCCCCCGTCGCGATAACCCTCGCAAACCACAAACCATCGCCCCGAGGGCAGGGCTCCCAAAAAGCCAGGCATTCTCCCCCGTAGGAGCGACGCCCCCGTCGCGAAAACCCACGCAGACCACGACCCATCCCCGTCGAGATCAACCTGGCAGACCACCACCCGTCAACCCGGTGTCCGCCACCCCCAAACGCCACAACGATGTCACCTCAGCAGCCCTGGCCGCGTGCAGCGGGTCGGTCGCGTCTTGGGCTTTGCTGTGCACCGGTTTGGCATCCATGCGGCCCAGCACCACCAAGCCCGCAGCTTCGATCCAGTCCATCAACGCCTGCCGCGTGCGCAAGCCCAAATGCTCTGCCAAATCTGACAAGATCAACCAACCCTCGCCACCAGGGTAAAGGTGATCTTTCAAGCCCATCAAAAAACCCTTGAGCATTTGGCTGTCCTCGTCGTAAACGGCCTGGTCCAGCAGCGATGTCGCCCGTGCGGGCAGCCAAGGCGGGTTGCACACCACCAAGGCCGCTTGTCCAGGCGGAAATAAATCGGTCTGCAACAAGGTCACCTGGTTTTGCAAACCCAAACGCTGCAAATTGTCTTTGGCGCAAGCCATGGCCCGGTCGCTCAGGTCGGTGCCCACCACTTGGGCCGCGCCACGTCGGGCCAACACAGCCGACAACACACCTGTGCCCACCCCAATGTCAAACGCCACCGAATGCGTGCTCATGGCCGCAGGCCAAGGGGCCTTGACCACCAGCGCCACATACTCCCCCCGAATCGGCGAAAACACCCCGTAATGCGGAAAAATGCGCAACGCCTCGCCCAAAGCGGGCACTTCCACCCCGTTCTTGCGCCACTCAAACGCCCCCACCACGCCCTGCAAACTGCGCAGCGACAACACCGAAGCCTGCCCATTGGCCGGCCCAAAAGCCTGCGTGCACGCCTGGCGCACATCGGGCGCGCGCCGCAAGGCCACGCCGTAATCACCGTCTAACTCAATCAAAACCTGGTTCAACACGCGGCTTCTGTGCGCCTGCGCCTGGCGATGCGTGTGAAACGCCGCCCCTGGCACCACATCCGGTGCCACATCTGTTTTTTTGACACGCACCTTTTTGGGCTTGTCGATGCGCCGCGCCAAAGCCTGCAACAGTTGGCGGGCGTTCTGAAAATCACCCCGCCACAGCAAACCCGTGCCCTCGCAGGCCAGCCGAAACGCCGTGTCCGCGCTCATCGTGTCATCGGCAATCACCACCTTTTTGGGCACCGCCGCGCCATGGTCCATGCGCCAAAACCTAGACCGTGTCTCTTGGTCCTCGGTCCAAACCAACTCGGGTTGCACATTCATGCCGTATCGCCTTCAGGCGCCTTTTTTCTACACAGAGGGCCATTTGGCCGGTGCGGGACTATAGCCCGGGCGCATGGAGAACCTGCACAGAGTGCCTTAATTCTCAATTTTTTATTAAAACGTCGCATAAATATCAAACCAATAAAGGCACAATAACAAGCTAGTATGTTTATTGATAGAAATTTATACCCAAAAATGGCGTACTTTCAGCAATCCTCAAAATCATTTTGTGAACGCGCCGTCGTTTTGGTCCCCACTTGCGATCCCGGCCCAAGCTGGCCGGAGTTTTTGAGGGCGATCCAAAACCAAACCACGCAACCCCTCAAAGTGGTCATTCTTGACTCCGAGTCAACCGATGGCAGCGCACAGGCGGCGCAAGCACAGGGCCATCTGGTTCAAACCGTCAGCCGCAAGCGCTTCAGCCACGGCGGGACTCGTCAAGAAGGCATTGAGCAACACACCCAAGGTGCCGAGTTCGTGATTTTTTTGACGCAAGACGCGATCTTGGCCGACCCGTATGCCCTGCGAAATTTGTTTCAAGCGTTCAACGACCCCCAGGTGGCCGCCGCTTACGGTCGGCAATTGCCCAACGACAAGGCCACCCCCATCGCCGCACATGCCCGCTTGTTCAACTACCCTGCGCAAAGCCACACCGTCACATTGCAAGACAAAACCCACAAAGGCATCAAAACCTGCTTTCTCTCCAACTCATTTGCGGCCTACAGACTCTCGGCCTTGCAGCAAGTGGGGGGGTTCGACAAAGCGCTGATTTTGGGTGAGGACATGCACCTCGCCGCGCGCTTGCTGCTGGCCGGTCACGCCATCCGCTACCAAGCCAGCGCCATGGTTTACCACTCGCACAGTTATTCGCTGCGTGAAGAACTCGGTCGCTACTTTGACACCGGTGTTTTTCATGCCCAACAGCACTGGTTAATTCAGACTTTTGGATCTGCTGCAAATGAAGGTATTCAATTTATAAATTCTGAGTATCGTTATTTAATAAAAAAATCAGTCTTTTTATTGCCAGAAGCCCTATTAAGAACATTTTTGAAATATGTCGGTTTTAAATCCGGACAACTTCACGCGCACATGCCACAGAAGCTGGTTAAGGGCTTGTCCATGCACAAAGGGTTCTGGGTTTGAACCAAGCCAAAAGCCTGTCGGAGTCGCTCACACACGAGGTCTCGCACATGAGCCTGCGCAAAGTCCGGCTGTCCAAGTTGGCTATTTTGTGCAGTGACTTGGTTGCGATCATGCTGGCCTTTGTGCTGACCATTCTGGCTTGCACGAAATTGTCCACAGGCGGCTTGCATCACCTTGAGCATTGGTTGGCCCAGCAGCAAGCTGCACGGCTGGTCTCTTGGGGGCTCATGGGCATGCTGGGCACTTTTTTGCTGCTCATCAGTTACCAGCACTACAGCGACCGACGACCCTTTTGGGATGAGCTGGGCGACTTTCTGCGCCTGATCGGCTTGCTGGCGCTGCTGGACATGTCGCTTGTGGCCATCAACCACTGGACCGTGTCGTTGCAATGGTGGTGCCTGTCTTGGGGCATTGTTTTGCTGGCGCTGGTCGGCATGCGCGCCCTGACGCGTCACCTGCTCAAACGCATGAATCTGTGGATTCGGCCCACCGTCATCATTGGCGTTGGCAACAATGCAGCAGATGCCGCCATGGCCCTCAAAAGCCAACCTGAACTCGGCTTGCAAGTGATCGGCTTCGTCTCGACATGCGATGGCCAGTTGGGCGATAACCCTATCACTTATCCGCGCCTCCAGCAAGACCAAATCGAGTCACTCGCCGGGCAAATTGGGGTGCAGTGGGTCATTGCCTTAGAGCACTCTGAGTCAGAGCAACGAGAGCACTGGCTGCGCAGGTTAGCCCAATGGGGCGCACCCGACATCAGCGTCATTCCGGCCATGCGCGGCATACCACTGCACGGCACCGACATCTCTCATTTTTTTTCACACGAAGTGGCCATGCTGCGCATGCGCAACAACCTGCGGCGTTGGCCAGCCCGGCTGACCAAACGGGTGTTTGACACCTTGGCAGCCTTGGTCTTGCTGGTTTTGCTCAGCCCCGTCATGGTCACCTTGGCCTTGCTGATTCGGCGCGATGGAGGGCCGGCCCTGTTTGCCCACCCACGGGTGGGCAAGTACGGCAAAACCTTCAATTGCTACAAATTCCGGACCATGGTGGTTGACGCCGAACAACAACTCGAACTCTTCCTGCAATGCCAACCCGAACTGCGGGTGCAATGGAAAAACGAACGGAAACTCAAAAATGACCCCAGGGTCAATGGATTTGGTCGCTTTTTGCGCACGAACAGCCTAGATGAGTTGCCACAATTGATCAACGTGATCCGGGGGGAGATGAGTTTGGTGGGGCCTCGACCAGTGGTTGAGGCTGAATTGACTCAATATGGTGATGAAATAGGATACTATTTGATGGTTCGTCCAGGAATGACAGGCCTCTGGCAAGTCAGTGGACGCAGCGACATTGACTATGACAAAAGGGTCTATTTAGACACTTGGTACGTCAAAAACTGGTCTCTTTGGCACGACCAGATCATCTTGTTCAAAACAATCAACGTGGTTTTTCATCGTGCGGGTGCTTACTGACAGTCCCATCGATATGGACCTCGTGATTGGCTGTGCTGAATTCATGAAAACTGCCTTTATCAAACGGCCTGGCCCCAAGCTCGGACTCACATTGGAGCGCAATCCATCCATCTGGGTAAGCGCGCGCCCTGGCCACAGTCACGGAGTCACAGCATGAGCCCTAACGATTTACCGCCAAGCGTTGATGTCTTGATACGCAGCACAGGACGGCTTGAGCTGGCAAAGGCATTGGCGTCGTTGGAGGCGCAAACGTACAAATTTTTGTGTGTTTATATTGCCGATGCCGCTGCAATGGGGCTGATGGTCCAAAAGGACTACCCATTTCAGATCAAGATTGTTTCCTCATCGCAAAAAATGATGCGCTCACGAGCAGCCAACGTCTTGCTTGAAACCGCCCAGTCACCATTTGCGTTGTTTTTGGACGAAGACGACTGGCTCCTTCCTGACCACATCGAAAAACTGGTGCATGCGCTCACCCAAGCGCCTCAAATGGTACTGGCTTACGCCGACACAAGCTGCGTTGAAATCGATGCTGACGGGCAAACAACCGTGGTGCGCGAATACTGCAACGCATACCAGGCAGAGCACCTCATGCTCGAAAACTACATTCCCATACACGCCGCGCTTTTTCGACGCACACCCGAAGTCAATAGGTGCCGATTTGATGAAACGCTGGATTTGTTTGAAGACTGGGACTATTGGCTGCAACTCCAGCAAACGGGGCCATTCGTTCATGCTCCTGGGCATTCCGCCATCTACCTGATTCATGGCAACTCTGGCGCTGGTGTGACATTTGGTGACGCTGACCTTGCTTTGCAAACATTAAAGCGCCTGCTCGACAAGTGGAAAGTCCAGTGGACATCTGAGCAGTTAAAAAATTTATGGGGCTACAGCAGGCAAATGCCGCTGCTTCAGAAAGCCAATGACCAACTCATAAAAACAATGCAACACAATAATGAAAAAAATGACACTGAAAAATCCAAATTACGATTGGAAATTCAAGAGACCCATGAAAACAATGCCCGAGCTATTGCGCAGATGGATGAGGCTTTGAAACAAAGCAATAACAATTACGAGCAGATCATCACACAACTCAAAGAAGAGCACCAATCTCAAAATGAGGTGTGGATGCAAAGCAACGCCAATTATGAGCAGACCATCGGACAGCTCAAACAGCAGCATCAAAATCAAATACAGCTGTATCAAAACAGCCGCTCTTGGCGTCTGACGGCCCCTTTGCGTACCATAGGGACAATGCTGAAAGACAAGCGCGGCCAGTTGGGAGGCTGGGTCAGAAAAATCAGTTTTAAAGCACTGGCTGTGTTGACCGCGTTGTACAAAAATGACAGCGTCTATCAACTCTCCAAACTGATTCCATCGGCGGTCAAGCGCAAAGTTCGCAACCGTCTGATGTATTTGTCCAATGAACCTCGAACCACCAGCACAGACACATTATTGGACGTAGAAAAACCGACAAATCAAGCCCTCAAAGTTAGCATCATCATTCCGGTTTACAACCATGTAGCCTATTTGCGGCAATGCATTGACAGCGCTTTGGCGCAAAGCTATCCCCACATGCAGGTCATCATCATTGATGACCATTCCCCAGACCCCCGTGTTCAACCACTGCTGCAAAGTTACGCCCATTACCCACAAGTCAAACTGCTGCTTAATGAGGTGAACCTGGGGATTGCAGAAACACAAAACAGAGCCATCGTCGCATCAGAGGGTGATCTCATTGCCTTTTTGGACTGTGATGACATGATCGCCCCCGAGGCCATTGAGACCTGTGTGCAACACTGGAATTCAGACACGGTGTATTTGCACACGGGGCGCATCAATATCAATCAAGACGGCGCTGAAATCAATCGCATCCATTTCATGAGTCTGCCAAGGCAAGATTACTTTGCAGAAAATTTGCGGGCCATGTACGCCACGCATCTCAAAATCATTCGGCGTGATGTCTTTGCCAAAGTCGGACTCTTTGATGCACGATTTGACTCAGCGCAAGACTATGAAATGCTCATGCGGATTGCATTTCATTACCCCAGCAGCAGCTTCGTTCACGTTCCTGAATTTCTGTACCAACACCGTTTGCATGCTGAACAAACCACCGAAACACAAAATCAAAAGCAACTCGAACTGACCCGCCAGATTCAAAATGAAGCCCGCTTGCGCGAGGCCATTCGCCGAGGTGAATTTACACGATTTGTTTCCATCATCATGTTGTCATATGGCAAACACACCCAAACCCTGCAAGCTTTGCAGGGGCTGCAAAAAACCGTCAACATCCCGCATGAAGTGATTCTTTATGACAATGGTTCTACGGAAGAAACTGTCAACTTTCTCAAAACGAAAATTGAAGGTCAATTTCCTGCGGTGAAAGTCATTTACGGTGACACCAACTTGGGCCCTGCACAAGGACGGCGCAAAGCTCTGGAGTATGCCAACGGAGCATGGTTCATTATTTTTGACAACGATGAAATTCCTGAACCGGGATGGCTAGAAGAGCTTCTTGTCAGGGCCGAAAGTAATCCAGGAACGGGGGCAGTCTGCTGCCGCGTAACTTTCCCCAATGGCAAATTGCAGTTCAGTGGAGGCAAAGTCGAGCAACCAGACCCGAATGATCAGATCATCGATCTGGGTTTACACGACTTTGGTAAACCCTATGACGACTTGTCCACCTGTGGTTTCCGTGAAGTGGACTGGTGCCCTATCGGGGCAACCCTTTTTACCATCAACATTGCGCCCTACCTTCACGATGGATACCCCAACACCTTCGAAGACGCAGGTGTGTCATTTGCACTCAAAAAAGCGGGTTACCGCTTGCTCAACGCCCCAGGGGCACTGGTTTGGCACGAGCACATCACTTTCCAGCCCAAAGTCGAAATGGGCAAAAAATACCTCGAAGACCGCTACAACCCCAAAATGATGCTCAAGAGTGTTGCCAGCTTTTATGCCGAAAATGGGCTCATCATCAAAGATGAATACATTTGGCGTGAAAATGGACTGAACACCATGTCGCGACCGCAATTGCTCAATACGCTCAAAATCGCGGGGCAAACTGCAACGCGATTTGATTAATTTTGTAATGTAAACTTTTAATCCATGCATTCCAATGATTGGGTTTGCATGGATGGTTTTAAAAATCTATAAATTTAGAATTTTTATTTATTCTGCTGGTGAAAAAAATTCAACCACCGAAGCCAAAATTGGTGGCAATCCATACGCCACGAAGAGGGGGTAGATGTCACGACCCAAAAGGCTTCAGCCGACGCATTGGGAAAGCCCAGGTAAAGACCTCGGTAAAGGTTCAAGCCTTCAATGGCCTGCAAGTAATTGCCATATTGCAATGACGTTTTTTGCAGCAACAGGGCCTCTCGCTTGAGTGTGACAACAGGCGTGATGTTGACAATATGGGTCGCCCAAGTGGGGGCCCAAATTTCATACATCAGCAATTGCTTGACGCAGGCAAATTGAAAACAGACCGACTGGACCATTTGGGCAATGGCCATGTGATCGCGGTGATAGTCCGTCATGCTGGGTGAAAAAATCCAATCAGGCTGAAAAGCATCGATCTCGGCCTCGATGAAATGCTGCAAACCGGGTGCAGGTACAACAGCACCATCAGGCGCATTCAAGTACGACACATTCTTGATGCCCAGATGGGCCAAAGACTCAGCCCATTCCAAGCATCTGCGGGGGCCGATCTCGGGGGGCAAGTCACCGCCACCACTCCCATTGGTGACCAAAACCACGCGGATTTGGCAGTGATCCGTCAGCAAGGCCAAAGTACCGCCACAGCCCAGCACTTCATCGTCGGGGTGTGGGGCAAAAACCAAGACGCGAGTGGCCTTCGACACATCCAAAACAGATGGCAACTGGCACAAGGGTAAGTCAACTGGAAACTTGGGGCGGCGAAAGCGCTGAATAAACTTGAGCATAAATTTGAGCGATTGAATGCGCATCTGGCCACGCATCGGCCCGAGCCTGCGCCCTGCTGCGCCATATGTCACGCAACGATGCGTTTTGCAACAAGGCAGCCAAGGCGCGTGTCAAGCTGTCCTGTTCGCAGGCCACTAACCACGCACCATCCGACATCACGTCGGGGACGCCACCTACAGCCGTGCACAGACACGGCAAACCTGCACACATGGCCTCCAGATTGGCCAAGCCAAATGACTCTGTTGAAGAGGCACTCACATACACATCGGCTGCATGCAAAAAGGGCGACACATCGTCGGTGACATCTAAAAGCAGCCGGTCGCCCAAGCCAGCATCCTTGGCCAATTGGCGAAAGCGTGCCTGATCGCCTTCTCCCAAAATGCACAAGTGCAGATGGTCAAATTGCGTCATCAAAGCGCCGCAGGCCTGAACAATCCAGTCCATGTTTTTCAACGGCACCAATCGCCCAACGGCCACCACGTAAATACCATGGGGCGACCAATTCAACAGGGAACGTGCAGCGGCCGAACTCAAGGAGGTTCGAGCAGGGCGTGGGTGAGCCACCACATGCCAATGCGCGGGCAAGGATGGCAGGGCCAAATCGCGGGCCAACTGCTCGGCGGCGGTTTGGGTAGGGCAAAAAACCCAATCAGCCGCAGCCAAAGTCTGAGCCTCAAGCCGACGAAAAAACAGGGCACTTCGGCGGCCTTGATGCAAGCCATCAACATGGGTGGTAAACGAATAAGAGCCACAGCCATGTTCCGTAACGCCCCAGCGAACCGAGCCAAGACCCATGCGCCAAGCCGCGAGTCGAAATCCCAAGCCCATCCAGGGATCGTGCAAATGGACATGCGAAAAGGCTTGATCTCGGGCAAGTCGGGCGGCCCAAAAACCCATCCACAGGCGTTCAGACCAAGCTGAAAGCTGCACACGGCGGTCCAATCGCCCCCGAAAACCGGGCCATGATGAAATTCGTTTGAGCCATCGGGCGCGCCAGGACTGCCAACTGGCGGGTAAATCATCTTGGCAAATGTATTGAGCCATCACGCCACTGTCGCGCAAAGCCTCAACGACAGGCGCCAGGCTTTTGCCCAAGCCGTATCGCCGGTCATTGCCTATTTCCCGGGTCACCATCAAAACCCGCAAAAAATTGAGTGTGGCCATGTCCATTACCGGAAGTCCGTATCACCACCCATTAACCACCACTGCCCTTTTAAACTTGCAGCAGTGGGGCCATCCGACCACACATTGGCTGGAATCCAGACGTCAATGGGGCAAGACACACCTTCACAAACGCTCAGCAAATGTTGATGACTCAATGTGCACCATGCAGTCAAACGATGACGGCCAAGCAAATAGGCATGGCGCAACGCAGCGCGAACAAGCAGGGGGAAATGGGAAGGCTTGCCCATCAAGTCCACCAATTCCAGGCCATCTTCGGCGCGATCGCGAATCACAACCACGCCGATGGGGGTGCCTGAAAAACGAGACCTCACAAGCAAAACCGTGTAGCTGACCGTTGGGTGCTGCAAATACCTGCTAACCACAAACTGCCAGTCGCGAACGCCCAAAATGCTGGACTTCATGGCCAGGGCCATATCCGTCCAACAGGCATTGACCTTCGCTTCATCAAGTTGCGACAAAGGCTGTGAACGAATACGCCAGTCAGCACGCATGCGGCGGACTGGCCAAACTGTTTCGGTCATTTGATCCACCGACTCGTACAAGCCTTGGCGTGTCGCAAGTTTCAAAGCCTTTTGATTGGGAAATCCGAAACCCAGTAAATAAGGGCGATCAAAACCCATCAATTGTTCCAGCAAGGTGGTGCAGGACAGATTGAAAGGGCCATGCCGTGTCAGAACACCCCGCTCTGACGGATGCACCATCACATCGCCAATCTGCAAGGCCATGCAAGGCACACCGTGCTTGATCACATGCCGAGGCAGTGCACCGTAAAAGCCAACCAAGCCTGAAGAGGAAAAAACACCCACCCCTGCCAAATGTTGACCACGGTATTTCCAGTCCCAATGGGACTGTGACATCTCATGGCCAAAACAGACTTTGAACAAAGCATGCCAATCAATTGGAGGCGTATCTGAACGAACCCAAGCCAAAGACCAACGAGGTTGGCGTGTTTTGACAAAATGACCATCGGTTTGCGCAGTCAAACCAAACCGGGGGGCCAGCGTCTCAAGTCCTGGTGCTTGAGGGAAGGGGCAAGTCAAAGAGGCGCCCTCGGGCAAAGAAGGTGCAGTCGCAGACAACCAGTCCAGCAAAACTTCGGGGGACATTGGGGTTTGCTCTTCGGGGGCGGACAACGGGTCGGCGGAGGAAGACGGACCTTTGTTTGCGGCCTTGGGTGACCATATGCGAGGGATGTGAAACAAACCTTGCTCCAAACCATCTTGCTCAACTGATAAGTACACCGCACGGTCGGCCACATCGTAAATGTGCAGACCACGCTCACAAAACAAATGCAAGCTGACGTAATAGCGCCCCTTGAGCAAAGGCAAGCGAGGAAAGCAAATGCTGACATGTCCCAAACCGATGGCATCCCTTTCAAGCAAGATGCGATCATTCCAAGCACCTGCGCTGCTCACAAGGCGACCATCGGGCGTATGAATCGTGACAGCCAAAGAAGGGCAGGGCAAGTTGGGGTCACTAGAAAAGCGAGCCTCTACCAGCAAATCATCGGTCAAGGACAGCACCTGCAGCGGCCCCTGACCCGGAGCCAAGCCACCCACCCGCACCCGCGTCAGCCGGGCATAGCCCTTAGGGGCCGATGGTTGTGCGGGTGAAACGGCTAAAGCAGGCTGCTGCGCCTCGGCACTGTCCAAAAATTCCTGATAAGCCGACACCACCTGCGCCGGGTTGCCCTGAGCCACCACCTTGCCCGCATGCAACCAAATGGCGCGGGTGCAGATCGACTCAATTTGAAACAGCGAATGAGAGCAAAACAAAATCGTGGTGCCCTTGGCGCGCAGCGCCATGATCCGGTCAAACGACTTGCGGGCAAACTCGCCATCACCCACAGACAAAGCCTCATCCACCACCAAAATGTCGGGGTCAACGCTGGTGGCAATTGAAAAAGCCAAGCGCACATACATGCCACTTGAATACGTTTTCACCGGCTGATCGATGAATTCGCCAATGTCCGAAAACGCCACAATTTCGTCAAAGCGGTCCGCCATCTCCTGGTGCGACAAACCCAATACCGCGCCATACAAATACACGTTTTCCCGGCCCGAAAACTCAACATTAAAACCCGCGCCCAGTTCCAGCAGCGCAGCCACACGGCCACGCACATTCAATGCGCCCGAAGACGGCACCAAGGTACCGCACACAATTTGCAGCAAGGTGGATTTGCCCGCGCCGTTACGCCCCACCAAGCCCAGCACCTCACCCCGCTGCAGCGAAAAACTCACGCCACTCAGCGCCGAAAAAGACCGGTTGCCAAAGCGAGACGCGCCAAACAACATCTGCCGCAAACGGTCGGCAGGAGACAAAAAGAGTTGGTAAACCTTGGACAGGTCCTGCGCCTCGATCACATTCAGTTCAGAGGACATCGGCAAACCCCTTGCGCGTCAATTGAAAAAATCCTGCGCCCAGCATTGCTGCACAACACCCGCCCAAAGCATAGACCAACAAGCCCCACCAGTCAGGCCACACACCTTGCAGCAACACCATGCGCGAGGTCTCGATCACAAAGCTCAAGGGGTTCAGCCACATCCAGTCTTGCAAGGCTTTGGGCAATGCACGCGTTGAGTAAAAAACCGGTGACAAAAACATGCCCATGCTCACCACCATCAGCATCATCTGGCCAATGTCACGCACATACACCCCCAGCGCAGACAAAAACCAGCACAAGCCGAGCATGAAAGGCAAAAAGCTCAAAATCACTACAGGCAAAACCACCGCCGACCAAGGCAAAGCGCCGTGCACCACCAAGGTGGCCAAGCACAGCACCGAGGCATTGAGCAACCAATGAAAGCTGGCCGACAGCACCGCCACCCACGGCAAGACCTCGAGCGGAAAAATCACTTTTTTCACCAAATTGGGCTGCTCCAAAATCAGCTGCGGCGCACGCGAAGCCAACTCCGAAAACAGATTAAAAACCATCAACCCGGTCATCAACTGCAAGGCAAACTCAACGCCACCACCGGCCTCGGACCCTGGCCAACGCGCCTTGAAAACACCCACAAACACAAAGGTGTAAACCGCCAGCATCAACAAAGGCGAAACAAAAGACCAGCCCAGCCCCAACAGGGAGCCACGGTAACGCCCCAGCACTTCACGCCGCGCAAACTGCCACAACAAATGGGCATGCTGCAGGGGCCAAAAATAGCGTTTAAAAAACTCAACAAAGTGCATGTTTTTATTTGGTTAAATCCAGCAGCCCCTTGGCCACCTGTTGCAAAACATCAGGTTTCGACACGATCAGCGCATCTTTTTCTCGCAAAACCAAAGACTGGCTTTGCAAAATCTGAAACACCCGGGTCACCGTTTCGCGGCTCAAATTCACCATCATGGCCAGCTCTTGATGCGTCGGTGGATCGGCCAAAGCCCACTCCACACTGGCCGACACATCGCCTTGCCGAGCTGGCTGCTGCATCGACAAAATTTGTGAGCACACCCGCTGCATCGGGTTGTTGATCGACAAAATCTGCCGCTGCTCGCTTTGCGCCCGGATGCGTTTGGCCAGGCCTGTGGTGATCGCCTCGGTCATGGCCGGGTGCGACAAAATCAGCTTGCGTATCACCGAGTTGGGAATCGTCACGACTTGCGACTTCTTGTTGGCCATCATGATTTCGGGCTGCGCCAAACCATCCAGCATGGCAATCTCGCCAAAATAACCACCCTCGTCAACAAAGTACAGGCCAACTTCCTTGCCGTCGAGCGTGAAGTCTGTCGCCTGCAGGCGTCCTTCCAGCAAAAAGCACAGCTGCACCGAAGCCGCCCCCTTGTTCAGCACGACTTCGCGCTTGGCAAAGGTTTTGAGCAAGGAGGCTTCGGCAACCTCGGGCAACAAGGCGGGGGGCAAATTCTTCAGCAAAGAAAACTGAAGCAACAAAGAGGGGTGTATGGCCATTGGTTGCGTATTATGAAACAGCCATGCATACGAAAGAATCTTTACGGACCTGTGATTGTACTCACACGTATTTGTTGTAACCCTTCATAGAATACCCTCTTACTCCGATTCTTTTTTTGGCTAACCCATGCTCACTCTCATCAAAAAAGGCTTACTGACCGCCCTGGTCGCTGTCCTGATGCAGCCGGCATGGGCCACAAGCCGTGTCGGCGAAATCACCCTCGTCATCGGCCAATCCGAAATCGAACGCACGGCCAGTCCCGGTTTGGTTCCCGCCAAAGGCGACCTCATTCAGCAAGGCGACATCGTCAAAACATCGGTCAACGGACACGTTCACATCCGTTTCGTTGATGGCGCCCTCGTCAGCGTCCGCCCCAACTCGGTGCTGTCAATTCAAGAGTTTCGCTACAACCCCGCAGATCCCGCCGTCTCGGTGGTGCGCATGAGCCTTGACCGAGGCGAAGTCCGCTCCATCTCCGGTGCCGCCGCCCAAGCGGCCAAAGACCGGTTCCGGCTCAACACCCCCTTGGTGGCCATTGGCGTCAAAGGCACCGACTTCGTCACCCAAACCAACCAAGAAGGCACACGCGTCATGGTCAACCAAGGTGCCATCGTCATGGCCCCGTTCGACCAAAATTGCAAAGCCCAGGCCCTTGGTGTTTGCTCAGGCTCACGGGCCCGCGAACTCACTGCCGACATGGTCGGCATGGCCCTCATCTACAAAAGCGGCTTCACAGACCCCAGCTTGCAAATCCTGCCTGGTGTCAAAGATCCGGCTAAACCCTTGTCGCCGGACCGCAAAGGCATTGACGACCCCAAAGTCAACAGCGTGGACGACAAACTCCTCGAGGGCCTCTTTCCCGTCTCGCGCCTGGCCTGGGGGCGTTGGACACGCACACCCGCACCAGGCGACAGCCTCACCCTGGGCTTTCGCGAAGCCATGCAAGGCCGCGAAGTCACCGTGGGTGACGGCTATTACTTCCTCTTTCGCGAAGCCAGCGCCGTCAACCTTTTGCCCAACCTGACCAGTCAAGCCGAATTCAAACTCAACGCCTCCGCCGCCCAATACCGATCACCCAGCAACGACGTCAGTGCCGCCCAAGTGGAATCCGGCAGCCTGAGCGTTGACTTCGCTGCGCGCACTTTCGCCACCCAGCTCAAAGTCACAGCCCCCGGCATCAGCCCACAAGGCTTCTCTTACAGCGGCAAAGTCGATCCACTAACTGGCATCTTTTTAAGCGAGACCAACAACAGCAAAGCCAGCCTGGCCGGCAGCCTGACCATGACTGGACGACAAGCCGGTTACCTCTTCAGCCAGCCCGTGGGCAACGGCAACCTGTCAGGGGCCACCCTCTGGGGTCGATGAGCATGACCCGCACCGACAAGCATCCAGCCAAGCAGTCAGGCGCAACCCTGGCCAGCCTCGCGGCGCGTTTCCTGCTCAGTCCATTCTGTATGCGCAGCGCTGCGGTCGCTTTGGCGCTGGCCCTGCTGGCTTTGATGCAAAACCAGGCCAACGCCTGGCTTGGCCACTGGAACGAACGCTTGAGCAGCCAAACCTGGGCACTGGCCGACAGCCAAGCCCTTGAGCGTCGGGTGGTCGTGGTCGACATCGATGAAAAAAGCGTGCAACAACTCGGCGCATGGCCCTGGCCCCGTGACCGCGTGGCCCAACTGCTGACCGCACTCGACGGCCAAGGCGTCAACCTCAAAGTCATCGACATCCTCTTTGACGGCCCCAAAAGCCAAGACCCCGTTTTGGCCCAAGCGCTCCAGCAGGGCGCTCCCAGCGTCATCGCGCAGCTCTTTTCCTTGCAAAGCGAACCCCTGGTGCGCACCGGCCAGCTGTCGGGTGCGCTGCCTGCATCTGACATGCTGGGCCAAGGCTGCCCCAGCCAAAGCACTGAGGCGTTTGGCCACTTGTCACCGGCCAGCGGCCTGTTGCAAAGCCAACAAGCCGTCGGTCACATCACGCCCATCATTGCGCCCGACGGCGCAGTGCGCCAAGTGCCTGCAATCGTGTGCTACCAAGGACAAGCCTACCCGGCCTTGGTGGTGTCAGCCCTGGCTGCGGCAACAGGCGCACACCCCCAACTTAAACAGCACACTGACCTTTGGAACACACAAACCGTTCTTGAAGTCGGTGGTTTCGAGTTGCCCATCAACAGCAAAGGCCAGCTCACCGTCTCCTACCAAGTGCCCCGAGCAGGCTTCCTTTCGGTCTCTGCGGTCGATGTGATTCAAGGCACCGTTCCGCCGGGCCTGCTCAAAGGCGCTTGGGCCCTTGTGGGCTCCACCGCCATGGGCGCAGGCGACGCGGTACCCACCCCCCAGGGCGGCGCGGTTGGCGGCATCGAAGTGCACGCCCAAATCATGGCTGCAGCGCTCGACGCCCGCACCCCCTACACCCCCACATGGGCCAAGCTCTGGCCTTGGTTGGGCGGCTTGCTCAGCCTGTTCATCTTGTTTGCAAGCTTGTACACCGGGCGCATGGCCACAGCCATCACCGTCCCTCTGGCTGCATTGCTGAGTGTGGGCACCCTCTTTGCCGTACACGCTTACGCCTTGCTGGTGCATGCCCAACTTTTGCACTGGGGCACCCCTGCCATCTTTGCCGTGCTCAGTGCCCTGCTTGTGCTCAGCGCCGACACCCTGCGCGTGCGCCTTGAACGCGAAAGACTTTTCGTCAACCTCGCCAGCTACCTGCCTGCTCAAGCCGCCCAAAAAGTCGCCTTCCAAGAACCCACCGCCCAAGTGCAGGCCCAGCGCAAAGACGCCACGGTCATGATCATTGACGTGCGCAACTTCTCCACCTATTGCGAAGGCCGCACGCCAGAAGACACCGCCACCGTGCTGCACCACTTCTACACCACCGTCGAACGCATCGTCACCCAACACGGTGGCGTCGTCGAGCAAATGGTGGGCGACTGCATCATGGCCGTCTGGAACGGCTCCAGCCCCTGCCCCGAACACGCCCGCCAAGCCTTGGGTTCGGCCGAACAAGTCTGGCGCGAAGCCCTGGCCCAACTGCCCCGGGTGGCCACACGCCTAACCCCACCGCTGGACATTGGCATTGGCATCGAAACCGGACCGGTCATGGTCGGCTCGTTTGGCCCGGCGCACCGCCGCGTGCACGCCGTGCTGGGTGAGCCCGTCACCATTGCCGCCCGGCTCGAATCGCTCACCGCCGAACTGGCTTACCCCATCTTGCTCGGCCCCGAAGTCGTGCGATGCGCAGCCAACCCCAAAGCCGAACCGTTGGGCGAATTTTTGCTTGACGGACTGACCACATCACACCAAATTTACCGACTCCCCGTGCACTACGAAGCCAGCCACCTGCACCTGGTCTACAGCATCGACGAAGAAAAAGCCAACTGGGCCTGAACGATTTGACCATGTCCAGCCGGGGCCAATCACCCCCTCGATTGCTGCTGAGCCAGGGCCACCGCCTTAACCGGGCCGACCCATGATCCGCCCCGGTTCTGCCAACCCAGCGCACCTGCACAGCCCCACCACAGGCCGTGCGCTCGTGTGTGCCTGGTCCATGGCCATGCTGGGCGCCGGAGCAGCAGCCCAAAACATCCCCCATCCTCAAGCCCAAGAATTGTCTGCACCACCGTCGGTGGCCTTGCTCACGGGTCAATGCCCGGCGGCATTTCCGGTGCCCACATCAGCGCAGGCCCAAAGCGCACAACTGCTCAAGCTGGCTGCTCAAGCCGAAATCTGTGACACCCGTGCAGACTACTTCGCCTACCGTGGCAGCCTGCTGCTCATGGCGGGTCGCTTGCCTGAAGCCGCCACCAACCTCGAAAAAGCACTTTTGCTCGACCCGGAATTGCCCGGTGCCCAACTCGACTTTGCGCAGGCGCTTGCACAACTGGGACAAAAAGAAGCCGCACGCCAACTCGTCGATCAAGTTGGTGACCGCAAAGACATTGACCCCAGCTTGCGGCAATGGCTCACCAGCATTCAGGTCGCAGAAAAAACCGACGCCTGGACCTGGAGCGCCATGGTGCAAAGCAGCATGGGCCGAGAAACCAACCTCGACAGCGCCACCCACACCGACACCCTCACGCTCTACCTGTCCAATGGCCCCGTGACGGTGAGCTTGGCCGATACCGAGCGCCCCGTTGCCGGCAAAGGAGTTAAAAACTGGGTGGCCGTACAAGGCTTGCATGTCCTTGGGCAAGGCGAAGTCCGTCTGGCCGCAGCTTATCAATCGCGCAACACACCTGGCACCACCTTGGCCAACAGTGCACAAGCCGATGCCGCCCTGACCTACACCCACCCTGCCGGGCCGGGCATTGCCGCCATCCGATTGGGTGGGCTGCAATACAAAAAAGAAAACACTTACGCCTACAAAGAAAGCAGCGCTCAACTCAAATATGAACCCGCTTGGCGCATCAAAAACTGCCCCTGGAGCCTCACATGGGGCCAAGCCTGGCAAGAACACCTGACCACCCCCACCATGTCGGGCAACTACCAATACACCCGCATTGATGGCAGCTGCAAAAACAATCTTGGCGGCATTACGGCCCTGCACCTGATTCAGGGTCAAGACCGCCCGGATGACCCCACACGGCCAGGTGGCACCAAAAAACGCACCGAGTATGGCCTGCGCCACGACCAGGCCCTCGACCTTTGGGGGCATTCCGCCCAAATCAGCATCTGGACCCGACAACACAAGAGCCAAGACCGCGACATCCTCAGTCCTTTGCTCGGCGGCACCATTGTCCAAACTCATCGCACAGACATTGGGTTGGGCTATTGGTGGCGACTGCACAAGCAATGGAGCATCGGCGTCGATCTGGAGCACACACGCCAAGAATCCAACAGCGAACTGTCGCAGCTCAAAAACAAACTCCTCTATTTCGGCATCCGCTGGACCACTGAATAAGCCCCATCAATAAGCAGCCCAGCCCCCCGGGCATTTGCAGGAGCCCCCCCCGGGGCGATGGTTTTTGTGTTTGTAGCAGCCCACCCCTGTGGGCGATGGTTTTTTGCATGTTGTGGGAGCCCCGCCCCCGGGGCCATGGGTGGTGGTCTGCGAGGGTGATCGCGACGAGGGCGTCGCTCCTACAAAAAAAGGGTTTGTGCCAACAACATCAGGCCGGATCAATCTGCCTGCGGGCGAATGCATTTTGTGGGAGCCCCGCCCCCGGGGCGATGGTTGGTGGTCTGCAGGATGATCGCGTCGAGAGCGTCGCTCCTTCAGTTTGCGTCTTGAAACACTTTTTTAAGTTTATTTATATATTCATTATTAAAATAAAAATACTAAAAAATTGACTTTAAGAATGAATGCAACCCAACACCTCAGCAGCTTGGGCCTCTCCATGGCGCAGTGCCGCAGCTATATCGCGGCCAACCTGGACAAGCCAGTCACCCTTTACTACGCAGCCAAGCAGCACAAAATCGACAGCCAAATGTTGGCGGAAATTGTGCAAGTGCAGTTTCCGGGTGTGAACGCAACGCAAGTCGAAGCGTTTTTTAGCCAACACGGCCTGAACGGCAAGGACTTGAATGCGGCCACGCTCAACCCCACGCCCATCGTTCAATCTTGGCAAGGCGACTCCCCCATCAAGTCGCTTTTTACTTTGAACAAAAACGTGGGTATTTTGTCCAACGAGTCCATGCGTGCCGCCGTTTTGAAGAAAGTGGATCTAGAGCAATATAAGAACACCTTCAGCACCCTGCATATACCAGGGGCTGCCGACGGTGTGCTCAGCACTGCAGACTTGGGGTTCTCGCAAATTGGGAGCATTGCGGCCACCTGGCAAAACATTGAATCGCTTTACTACGGCACCATGATCAAGATGTTGCGCAACATCACTATCAGCGAAGTTCCAGAGCTCAACAACTTCGCAATGAACAACCTAAGCGCTTTGATGGCCGAAGACCCCGAAGTTGTGAGTCAATTTAAAGCGCTCATGCTGGACTTGTATATCGACCCACCCACCGTATTTGACCGCTCTGCCATGAGTGACTTCGAGATTGCGCAAAGCGTGCAATCGGGACTCGCGACTGCGGTGCCTTTGGTAGGCGTCGAGCCGAATCAAAACCTGTTCACCGGCATTTTTTAAAGCCTGCTGGCTGCAGGCCCTCCCAGCACCGACCCGCGACAGCATCAGTGCTGGTTTTGTATTTTTAGATCATTTAATAACTAATTAAAAAATATTTTAAAATTAAATAGAAATAAAAAATTGCCTGCAGCAGTCCGCGACAACGCTCGATGAGCAGCAGACCCGATCGGACACCCCCATGGCTGCGGCCGTCAACATGCATAACAAGTTACACACAACAACGGGCCACCGCCCACGACTCACCTTGGTGGTGCCGTGCTTCAACGAAGCCCTGAGTCTGGCGGCATTTTTTGACCGACTGACGCCCGTGCTGGCACAACTGCCCGACTACGCACACGAAATCATCTGCATCGACGACGGCAGCACAGACGACACCTACGCCCAACTCGAATGGCACGCGCAGCGCAACCCCCACATCACCCTGCTCGAACTCTCGCGCAACTTTGGCAAAGAAAACGCACTCACCGCCGGCCTTGACATAGCCGACGGTGACGCGGTCATTCCCATCGATGCCGACCTGCAACACCCGCCCGAACTGATCCTGGACATGGTGAAACTGTGGGAGCAGGGCGCAGACATGGTCTTGGCCAAAAGAAAAACACGCAACGACACGGGCAAGCTACAGCGCTGGTTGACCCGGGGCTTTTACCGCGTGCACAACCGGCTGGCCGAATGCCACATACCCGCTGATGTGGGTGACTTTCGGCTCATGGACCGACAAGTCGTGCTCAGCTTGCAGCAACTCACCGAACGCACCCGCTTCATGAAAGGCCTATACGCCTGGGTCGGTTACAAGCAAGTCACCATCGAATACGACGTGGAACCCCGTCGCCACGGCCAATCGAGCTTCAACACCAAAAAACTCTTTCAGCTTGCCCTGGATGGCATCATCGGATTCAGCACCGTGCCGCTGCACATCTGGGTGGGTTTTGGCTCTGTCATTGCCGCGCTTTCTTTGGTGTATGGCCTCTGGATCGTGTTCAGCACCTTGCTGTTTGGCATCAGCGTGCCGGGTTACGCCTCCATCCTGACGGCCGTTTTGTTTTTGGGCGGCATCCAGCTCATTGGCATTGGTGTGTTGGGCCAATACATTGGCCGGACCTACAAAGAAACCAAAAAACGGCCCATCTATTTGGTGCGCCGCATGCACCGCCCAAGTGCTCAAAAAATCGAGACCATATGACCCAGAAAAACCATGCACGCTGGTGGGGACTGTGGCTTGGCTTGGGCCTGTTGTTGGCGCTTTGTGCCTACCCCTATTTAAACCAAGCCGTCTTTTCTGACGACGACGGGCACATCTTGCAGCTCGCCATCGATGCCCCCTACCTGGGGGCCTATTACATGCACGAGGTTTACCAACAACTCTCTGTTGTGCACTACACCCCGATGGCTTTGACGGTCTACCGCCTCATGTTTGAGTTGTTTGGCGTCACCGCCACGCCATTTTTGATTTTGCAAATCGGATGGCTGGGCCTGTGCGCCGCCTTGGCCGGCGCATGGTGCCATCGACACACCCAACAAGTCAGTGCCGGGCTCATGGCCATTTTGCTCATCGCCAGCCTCAGCAGTGTCTGGCCCATGGCCGCGCGTTTTTATACGCTGCACTATGGACTCGGTGCCCTGTTCAGTCTCTTGCTTTTGTTGCACCTGCAAAAAAAACCACCCATCACGGCAACCCTGCAAACCCTCGCCCTGGCCACAAGCTTTGTCCTTGCGCTTTTGGCCTTGTTGAGCAAAGAAATTTATGCCCCCCTGGTGCTGGCCCTGTGGGGCTGGACTGTGTTTCGACGGCACACGCCGCAGGCGATGGGCTTGTTGCTGGCCATGTTGGTGTACGCGGGGCTGCGCTTGCACGTTTTAGGATTTTCCACCGAAGGGCGCACGGGCAACAGCCTGCTGGGCGACTTGCAGTCTCTGCAAGCGGACACCCTTGTGCACTTTGCAAAATGGTACGTGCAAACCCACGCGCTGCTGTTGTTGGCCACAGTGTTGGCCCTTGTGCTGCGCCCCTTGCAAACCCTCAAAAACATCCTGATCGCCTGCCTGCTGGTGCTGCCCGTTTTGGCGGCGCCCCACGCCTTCAAAGCGCCAGCCCTGCATGCAGACCGGCTCTTTTTTGCGTTTGACATGGCCCTGTGCTGCGCCCTTGCATTGGCCTTGCACAGCAAGGCGGCTGCACCGCATTGGCCCAAATGGGTGCTGCTGCTGGCCCTGCCATGGGGTATTTTTAACACCCATGCGGCCATGCAAAGTAAACAAGAACAATTGGCAAATGACCCATCACAAAAGATCACCCGACAAATATTGAACGCACAAACCCTGCAGCCCATGACCATCTTGACTTTGCCTGACTACCAGCAAGGTGGGTTGATGCGGCTCAAGGCCCGCCAGGGCATTCCCCTGCGCATCACCCAAAACTGCCAAGAAGCTTTGCTGGCCCAGTCGCAAGGGCAAGAGATTTGGCGCTTTGAAAGCCAAGGCCAAAGGCTAGACCCTTTGCGCTTGAGCGAAGGCTGCCAACCCCTGTTGGGGCATGGGCCTGAACCGGTGATAGAAATCATTCACCCAGCGTTTATCAAGGGGGTCTTGCAATGGCAGCTGCAGGCATCCCCTGCGTTGCAGATCGGGATTCAGTTTCCGGACCGAGGGATGGCTGTGTCAGCAAGCCATGTGCGCGAGCGTTGGGTCAGGCCACGCAACGGCGAATCCTACCGCCTGTATGCCCACCAAGGCACGCAATGGTGGTTTTCCGACTTGCGAATCATGCAAGTTTCAGACTCTGCGCAATGAATCCACATGAACAGAAACGCCACGTTGATCCTCCATTTTTTGATGGACAAAATTCTTCCTCCCATACTGCGCGACAGCCGATGGTTCATGTCTCCCCTGTTTCGTCTGGCATTGGGTCCCAAGTCCCACCATTTCCTTGAATTCAAAGAGCGCCTGCCGCATTTGAGTGAGCAAGATATTCAGGCTTACTACACGCTATTGGGTGACACGTTCATCCAAAGGGACACAGACCTCAACACCCAATCCGTCCAGGCTGTCACACAAGCCATACAAGGCTGCACCGTACTGGACATTGCGTGTGGCAATGGGTGGTTGACCAGGTCACTGGCCAAACGTGGGCTGCAGGTGACGGGCGCCGACATCTTGCCACCCAGCAACACAGAAGACACCAACAACCCCATGTTTTGCAAAGCAGATGTCACGCAACTGCAGTTCCACGACCATGCGTTCGATACCGTCATCTGTGCGCACACCCTGGAGCACGTCTTTGACATCGAGAAGGCCTTATCAGAGGTCAGACGTGTCTGCAGCAAGCGATTGATCGTGGTCGTGCCGCGCCAACGCGAATACCGATACACCTTTGACCTGCACATTCACTTTTTTCCATACGCCTACAAATTACAACAACTCATGGGGCCAAGGGCCAGGATCTATAACGTGGGTGGCGATTTGATGGCCATCGAAGACCTGCCTGCGAGACCTGCATGACTGGCCTGCTTGTCATCACACTGGCAGCCCTGTTCAACAGTGCCGCATTGATATGCCTGCGTGTAGCTGGACGGGAAATTCTATGGGTGTCGCCTGTCCTGTCGGTGGGGCTCCACGGTCTGCTCATGCTTGCCTTTGGACTACTGGCGTATTTGACAGCCTTTCTTTTGACGATCCGCATACTTGCCAACCATGATTTCGGTTACGCCGTGCCCATGTTTGTGGGCATCCAATTTATTTTCAGCCTGCTGGCTGCGCGCTGGGTGTTCAACGAAACCATCAACTGGGTGCAAATTTCGGGTGCTCTGCTGATTGCGCTTGGCGTTAGCCTGTTGGTCTGGAAAGAATGACCACACGGTTACACCGATGATCTTTTCGACTCATCCGTAAAACCGCAAAGGCCTCATCGTTGCACCCCAAGCCCACCACCATCTGACCGGCATGGCTGATCATGCGGACTGCCTTGCCCATGATCTCTTGAAGCAAAAAGGTCAGCCCATCGTTTACACCCCGGGCAAGTGGTGGTTGATCATGATGGTCATCAAGCACTTGCCAGCAGTCATTTTCAATAAATTAAACATTTAATAAAAAAGAGCATGAGGCAACGCATGGTGTTTTGTGAGGGCCCACCGCGTGGGCGATGGGCGCGGCACACGCCCAGGAAGCCGCCTCCCATTAACGGATCGTTTTACATTGGCCTGGCTTGGCCATGTTCAGCTTGGCCACGGCTTTTTGGCCTTGGTCTTCGGGCATTTTTTCAAGGTCGCTGCCGCCCACCATCACGCCCATCTTGATGAACTGGCGAATGAAATAATTTTTGCCTGCTTCAACCATCAGTTCCAGGGTGTTGGGGGAGAACTCTGATTCGGTGTCGATTTGGTAGGTTTTTCCGCCGGACACTTCTTTGTAGAAAAACACATCGGGTGCGCTGGCTCCGACGCATTGGCCATCGAGCCAAATGTCTCTTTTGAGGGCCTTGCCCATCACGCTGTCGCGGTAGATGTAAACACCGGCCATGCCTTGGCTGGGGGCCTTGAATTCTTTGGCTTTGGCATTGTCGGCTTGAGAGGCCATGTCAACAGATGCGCAACCCGACAGGATGAGGCTGGCTGCGAGAACAAGGGAGGAAAAGAACTTCATGGGGGAAATTGCTGGGTTAAAGGTAATAACGGACTTGAGCATAATCTCAAAACAAATGAAAAAACCGCCTGCGGCTTTCGCTGCAGGCGGTTTTTTGTTGGGGCTTCAAGCTGCCAGGGCTTGCACCCTGGCAGGCTTCAGACAAGACGGGACTTGTGGCCCTGTCTTGGCTGTCCTGAAAATCAGGCGAAGTTTGCGAGAGTCAGGCTGGCCCATGGGGTGTCAGCCAAGTCGATGGTACCGATGGCGGCCACAGACAGGTCAGAGGCGGCAGTGCCGTCGATGACTTGGTACACGGTGCCGATGTTCGTGGCGTTGAACACCACGTAGATGCCTTTGTTGGCCACTAAGTCATCGGTAAACAAGGCTTTGACCAGTGCAGTGGTGTCGTTCACAGTGGCAACCGCAGCGACAACATTGATGCCGCCATCGGTGTTCAGTGCAGTGCCGAAACCAGCAGATTTGCCACCCAAAGCGGTGAAGTCGAGCACGTCGGAGCCCACGCCAAACACGGGTGCCAGACCAGGTGCAAGAGCAGGTACACCTGCAGTACCCGCTGCAACTGGCAGAACCACTGGACCTTCTTGTTTGGCTGTGAATGTCACAAGACCAGCAACGTTGGATGCCACGAAATTGGTGACAGGTGCAGCGTTGTAGGCTGCCACGATGGCTGCTGCAGCCGCAGTGGCATCGGCAGGCACAGCTGCAAAGGTCACAGTGACGCCGTCAACGATATACGTTGCACCAATGCCAGGTAAAACAGCAACGGTGGTAGTGAACGTCGCGAAAACCGATGCCACGTTGGCACCTGCACTGAAATTCACAATCGTGTCGTTGCCGAAATCAACTGTGTCGTACACCACTTTTTCGTTGCTGGCGGTGTAAACCTTGGCATCGCTCACCAGGCCATTCCAAGAGTCGTTGGTGCTCATCACCAACACGTCGTTGCCATTGCCCAGGTTGTGGGTGCTGTCAGTGGCTTGGTTGCTGTCGCTGCCAACCACAGACTGCAAGTTGCTGTAAGTGAGAGCTGTGGGTGGTGTCAGGGCCATGAAGGCCACAACTTGTGCGCTGGTCGAACCCACGACCAAACCGTAAGCTGCGGCTGCAGCGGCTGTTTCAGCCGCGGTCAAGTCAGTTGCTGAGGGTGCAGTTGACGTCCATACCAAAGAGCCTGCAGGCACGTTGCCATCGGTCAGCGAAGTGATGACCAAAGTGTTGGCAGGGCCGTCGGTTGCCTTCAACAATTTGCTCAACACAGCATCGCTGTTGATGGCGGTTTTAACGGCTTGGTTGATTTGCAAGTCGCTGGTGGTGTAGTTGGTGCTGCTGACAGGCACGTTGGTGCTGGTGATGCCACGGTATGTGATGCTGATCGAGCTCTTGAACAGTTTGTAAGAGTCGTTGGCGTCAGAAACGTAGTTGTTGTTCGAACCTGTATTCACCGCATTCAACACCCACACGCCTTTAGAAGCACCGGAGTTGTCGCTGTACACGGTGTCGTTGCCGTCACCTGCAGTGATTTTCCAGTCGCCAGAGCCCATGGCGTTGACGGTGTCGTCACCAGCGCCGCCGTTGATCGACAGGTTGGCGTTCAGCTTGCTGTTGTTGTACCAAGCGGCTGAACCGTCTTCTGTGCCACCGTTGAGGATGTTGGCCGTGATGGCGTCTTTGCCTGTACCGCCGTTGATGGACAACACAAAGTCTTCACGGGTGGTGGTGCCAGCGCTATTGAGGTTGGCAGCACTGATGTCCAGAGCAAAAGTGTCGTCGTTGGTGCCCAAGTTGTAAGTGAAAGCCACGTTGTCAGCACCAGGAGCTGCTGGCGAAGCGTCTGTCAAACTCATGTACTTAGCTGTCACACGATCAGTCAATTGTGCATCAAGATCGAGCTTTCCCTTGAACGTGCTGGCGTCGATCAGTTTCACGTCGGTAAAGCCGTAATCGCCGTGCTCTTCAGTATTCAAGCCCGGCAGGATGTTGTTACCGTTCGCAAAAACTGAGTTAATGTTGTTTTTTGCACTACCAGTCACGGTCAGGTTGCCAGCGTCTTTGACGTTGTCGTTGTATGCATTGCTGACACGAGTTGTGGTGCCGTTGACGATCGACACTTCACGCAGGGTGTTGCTGGTCGAGTTGATGGTTTGCAGTTTGCTGTTGTCTTGCACCGTGATGTCAAAACGCTGCACGCCTTTGGACGTGGAGGTTTCGCCCACGGACAAGCCACCCACAACCAAGTCGCCACCTGTGGAGCCACGGCCCACGTCGTCCAGAATGATGGTGCTGGTGACGGGGTCTGTGTTGGTGCTGGAGCCTTGGCTGAAGTTGGTGTGCAAGCCAGAGTTGGCGGGCACGACACCGGCAGCCACCCAGCCAGAACCGGCGGGGGTGGTGAAGGAATAGGCCGAAGAAGTCTTGATGACCACTTCTTTGCCGGTCACGCCTTGGGCGGTGGTGGTATCGGTGACGGTGAAGTCATTGCCCAAGGACACAGTGACCACGCCAGCGCCGAACTGCTTGTCGGCAGCGGCTTGGAATGCTGCAACCAGTTGAGTGTAAGTTTGTGCGGCGTCGATGGCGTCAGACTGCAAAGTGACCACGGTGGCGGTGCCTTTGCTGTCGATGGCTGTGAACTTGAAGCCGCCGTAAGGGCTGTTCAACAGGGGGTCTTTGCCGTCAACCACAGCGCGTGTGTCCATGACTTGCAAGTTGATTTGCGAACTGGAGGCGCTGGCGTTGCGCAGGCTATTTTGGTCAAAGTACACCGCAAAATCCACGTTGCCGGGATCGGTTTCACGCATGGTGATGGTGATGTCTTTGGTGATCTGGTTGTCAGCAATGCGCACGTCTTCGACGATCAGGTCGGCACGGCTGTTGTTGTTTTCCCAGTTGTTCACACCGCTCATGCGGCCGGCGTCCACGTTGACGAGGTCTTGGTATGCGACGTTGTTGTCGCCAGTGTCGGCGGAGCGCGATTGTGCTTGCACGATCACGGTTTCCACGTTGCTGGTCTTGGCAGTGATGGCAAAACCGTCGCTGTTGTTACCCAAGAATGCGTGGAGTGTGTCGGCACCCGCGCCGCCGTCGATGGCGTCACCGCCTTGCAAGGTGTTGCCACCAGAAGACAGGTCGGCTGTGAACACGTCGGCCAATGCGCTGCCGAACAGGTTGTCCATGCCGTTTGTCAGGCTGTGGTGGATCACAGAACCAAAAGCCACGTTGGCTGCGCCGGTGTAAGCAGCGGCCACGTCCACGTTGGCGTTCCAGGCTTGTGCGGCGGCACCGTAGGTGGCGTCGTTGGTCAGGCCAGAGAACAGGTTCATGATGGTGCTGATGGCTTCACCACGAGCGGCCGGGGCAGCTGCATTCAAAGCGCCAGTGACATAAGTCACAGCACCGGCTACGCCAGCACCGGTGATGCCCAGGTTTTTGACCAGGGTGGCAGCCACGGCGGCTGTGGTTTGTGCGCCGAAGCCCGAAGCGAAGTAGCTGTTCAGGGTTGCGCTCAGGGATGTGCGGTCGATTTGTTTGTCGACTTGACCCATGGTGACGGAGCCGACTTGCACGCCGAACAGGCCCATAGCGAAGCGCTGGACTGCCACTGTATCTGTAACGATAGCCATTTGATTTTTCCTATAAAAGGGTTGGTGAGATTAGGTTTATTTGCAAAGAAACCCGAGCATGGACTTTGGTAAGCCCACACTCGCTTGAATGTCCTGCCTGGCAAGGCACTCAAGCCAATGTGTAATTTTTAATTCTAAAGTTATGGTCTTTTTGAATTAAGTTGCGAATTCTAGCGGCGGCGGGCAGTCATTTTTGTGATGGGAGTCACATGCTCGTGGTTTTAATGTAATTCTTATGTATTATTTAAACTGTAAAAAGTAACATTTAAAAGTATTGATTTGATGTTGTTGTTTGTGACTGTTTGGGTGGTTTGGGGTGGGGTTTTGGGTTGAAGTGGTAATAATTGCAAATGTGGTGTGGGGAGAGGGGGTTATTGGGGTTTGGAGGGTGGGGGGTTTGATGGGGTGGGTGGTTTGCGGGGGTATCGCGACGGGGGCGTCGCTCCTACAGAGACACGCAGATAGGGACAGAGGCAGGGGGCATGGACGAAAAAAAACCGCTTGCGGCTTTCGCTGCAAGCGGTTTTTTTGGGGCTTCAAGCTGTGGGCGAATCAATCGCCTTGGGCTTCAGGCAAGCCGGGGCTTGTGGCCTCGGCTTGGCTGTCCTGTTGGATCAGGCGAAGTTGCCGGCCACCACGGTGGACCAGAGGGTGTCGGCCAGGTCGATGGTGCCGATGGCTGTGGCGGTCAAGTCGGAGGCGGCTGCGCCGTCAACGATTTGGTACACGGTGCCCACGTTGGTGGTGGCGTTGTAGGCGATGTAGATGCCTTTGGAGGCAGTTGTGTCGTCTGCAGCAGCCAGTGCGGTTTTGACCGCGGCTTCTGTGTTGTTGGCAGTTGTTGTGTCCACAATCATGATCAGGCCATCGGTGGTGGTAGCTGCAGCGCTGAAGGCTGTAGTTTTGCCGCCCAAGGCTGTGAAGTCCATCTTGTCGATACCGTCACCGGCCACTTCAAAGTTGACGATCACGTCGTTGCCGAAAGCAGCGGCGCTGTACACCACTTTTTCGTTGCTGGCAGCAGCAGGCGCTGTAACCAAAGCATCTGTGCTCAAGACCAACACGTCGTTGCCTGCACCCAAGTTGTGGGTGCTGTCGGCGACTTGTGCGCTGTCCAAGCCGTTGATGTTGGCGCCTCCATCGCTCACGCCGAAGTTGGCGGCGTAGTCACCGCCAGCAGCGTCCATGGTGGCGTCGTCCATGGCGGTCAACACCAGGGATTCGGTGGCTGTGCCGTCGATTTTGTAGGCTGTGCCAGCGGCGGCAATGTCAGCAGCGGTCAACACGCCTGCGGCAGGCTTGGTGATGGCCACGGCCAAGTCTGTCACAACAACAGCGCCGTCAATCAAGGATGTCACCACCAAGGTGTTGGCGGGGCCGTCTGTGGCCTTCAACAGTTTGCTGAGAACGGCGTCGCTGTTGATGGCCTTCTTGATGGCTTGGTTGATTTGCAGGTCTGTGGTGATGTAGGCAGTGCTGTCGATGGTGACTTTGCTGGTCAGGCCACGGAAGGTGACTTCGGCAACGCCTTTGTACAGGTTGTACTTGGCGTTGGCCGATGACTTGAGGTTGTCCAGAGTGCGGGCAGCAGCAGAATCCGCAGTAGCAGAGTCTTGACCTGTGGTGTTGAACACCCAGGCAGCTTTAGAACCGGAGTTGTCGCTGTACACGGTGTCGTCGCCGTCACCGGCCGTGATTTTCCAGTCGCCAGAGCCGTTGACTTTGATGGTGTCGTCACCAGCGCCGCCGTCGATCGACAGGTTGGCGTTGAGCTTGCTGTTGTTGTACCAAGCAGCCGCGCCGTCTTCGGTGCCACCGTTGATGATGTCGGCCGTGATGGCGTCTTTGCCTGCGCCGCCGTTGATGGACAACACGAAGTCTTCGCGTGTGGTAGTTCCTGCAGCTTGCATGTTGCTGGCGTCGATGTCCAGGCTGAACTTGTCGTTGTTGGTGCCCAGGTTGTAGGCAAATGTGACGTTGTCAGCAGCAGGTGCATCGGGGGCTGTGTCAACCAGGTTCAGGTACTTGGCGGTGACTTTGTCGGACAGGACGGCGTCGATGTCGAGCATGCCCTTGAAGGTGCTGGCGTCGATCAGGCGAACGTCGTTGAAGCCGTATTTGTCTTGGGCTGCGCCGGGCAGGGGGTTGCCTGTTGGGGCGTTTTCAACTTCGGAGTTGCCGCGAACGGTCAAGTTGCCAGCATCTTTGACGGTCTTGGTGTACGCGTCGGTCATGCGGGTGGTGCTGCCGTTGACGATCGAGACTTCACGCAGGGTGTTGTTGGTCGAGTCGATGTTTTGCAGTTTGCTGTTGTCTTCAACGGTGATGTTGAAGCGCTCAACGCCTTTGGATGTGGAGGTGTCGCCAACCGACAGGCCGCCCACAACCAGGTCGCCACCGGTGGAGCCACGGCCCACGTCGTCCAAGACGATGGTGCTGGTGACGAGGTCGGTGTTGGTTGTGGAGCCTTGGCTGAAGTTGGTGTGCAGGCCAGAGTTGGCAGGCACGACACCGGCAGCCACCCAGCCGGAACCGGCAGGGGTGGTGAACGAGAAGGACGAAGAAGTCTTGATAACCACTTCTTTGCCAGTCACGCTTTGGGCTGTGGTGGTGTCAGTGACCGAGAAGTCAGAACCCACGGTGACGGTGACTGCGCCAGCGCCAAACTGCTTGTCGGCAGCGGCTTGGAAGGCGGTGGCCAATTCGGCGTAAGTTTGTGCAGCGTCGATGGCGTCAGACTGCAAAGTGACCACGGTGGCGGTGCCTTTGCTGTCGGTGGCTGTGAACTTGAAGCCGCCGTAAGGGCTGTTGAGCAGAGGGGCTTTGCCGTCCACCACAGCGCGCGTGTCCATGACTTGCAGGTTGATCTGCGACGTGGAGGCACTGGCGTTGCGCAGGCTGTTTTGGTCAAAGTACACCGCGAAATCCACGTTGCCGGGATCGGTTTCACGCATGGTGATGGTGACGTCTTTGGTGATTTGGTTGTCGCCAATGCGCACGTCTTCAACAAACAGGTCAGCACGGCTGTTGTTGTTTTCCCAGTTGTTCACACCGCTCATGCGGCCGGCGTCCACTTTGACGACGTTGTTGGTGGCCATGTTCTCGCCGTACCAGCCTTGCAGGCCATAAACGCTTTCGCCCATGCCAGCAACGTTGTTGTCGCCTGTGTCAGCGGCCAGCGCTTGGGCTTGCACAATGACTTTTTCAATGTTGGATGTTTTGGCTGTGATGGCGAACTGGTCACCGTTGGTGCCAAGGATGGCGTGCAGTGTGTCGTTGCCAGCGCCGCCATCGAGGCGGTCGCCGCTTTGCAGTGTGTTGCCGCCAGCGGTCAGGTCGGCGTTGAATTGGTCAGCCAAGCTGCTGCCAAACAAGGCATCCATGCCGGAGGTCAGGGATTGCTGAATGACGGAACCAAAAGCGATGTTGGCTGCGCCAGCATAGGCGGCAGCGGCATCGACGTTGGCGTTCCAAGTTTTGGCAGCGGCACCGTAAACGGCGTCGTTGGTCATGCCAGAGAACATGTTGATGATGTTGGCGATTTCTTCACCGCGAGCAGCTGGGGTTGCAGCGTTGAGCTTGGCTGTGACGTAAGCCACGGCGTCGGCAACGCCAGCACCGGTGATGCCCAGGTTGGACACCAAGGTTGCAGCGACTTGGGCTGTGGTTTGCGCGCCAAAGGCCGAAACGAAGTAGCTGTTGAGCGTTGCGCCCAAGCTGGTGCGGTCGATTTGTTTGTCGACCTGTGCCATGGTGACGGTGCCGACTTGAACGCCGAACAAGCCCATAGCGAAACGCTGAACTGCCACTGTATCTGTAACGATAGCCATTTGTTTTCCTTTTTTGGAACGGTTTGTGATGAGGGTCTCTTTGCAAAAAAACCCGAGTACGAGCGCTGGTTTGCCCGCACTCGCTTGAAAGCCTTGTGAATCAAGGCACTCAAGCCAATGCGATTTGAGTCTAAAAGTGTTTGTTATTTTTTGTAATGTTGCGAATTCTAGCGACATACAAGTGTCAAAACTGTGATCGCGGTCACATTTGACGGTGTTTAGGGTTAATTAAAAGGAGTAAGTTTTATTTTGATTGAATCAAATTGAATTCTAAAAACGATATAAATAGCTTTTGTCAGTTTGCGGGGCGTGCAACGAACTCATCACAGCTGGCTAATTGGGGTCAGATCCCCATTGAATTTCTGAATTGGGGTCAGATCCCTATTGAATTTCTGTAGGAGCGACGCCCTCGTCGCGATAAAGCCTCGCAGACCACTACTCATCGCCCCGAGGGCGGGGCTCCCACAAAACAAAAGACCATCGCCCACAGGGGTGGTCTCCCACAAAGCCAAAAAGACCACCACCCACAGGGGTCGGCTCCACAAAATCGGGGTCAGACCCCCATTCATTCCCAGGTACTACAAAAAAACACATCAAATTTCAAATTAGTTCATATAGGAGTATCTATAATCTTCCTATATGAATAATTTTCTGCGCATCCCGCTGAACACCACAGCCGCTCAATTTGAGCGGCTGTTGTCGTTGCAGAAGGTGTTTTCGCAGGCGTGTAACCAGCTGGCGCCTGAGGTGTCGCGCAGTCGGGTGTGGAACCGGGTGGCTTTGCACCATTTGCATTACCGGGCGCTGCGCGATCAGTTTCCGGCGCTGGGCTCGCAGATGGTGTGCAACGCGATTTATGCGGTGTCGCGCACGGCGCGCTTGATTTACCAAAGTCCGAGCAGCCCGTTTCAGGTGCAAAAAATGGGCGACCGGCCTTTGCCTGCGCTGCGTTTTGCCGAGACCTGCCCGGTTTACTTTGACCGCCACACCTTGAGCCTGAAGCAGGGCAAGTTGTCGCTGTTCACGCTCGATGGGCGCATGCAGTTTGAGTTGACTTTGGTGCCCGAGCAGCTGGCGCTGTTTGAGCAAGGCAAGTTGCGTGAGATTGTGCTCAGTCGGGGTTCCGACGGGGTGTTTGTGTTGTCGTTCTGGTTGGCGTCAGAGGCGGCTGTGGAGTTGGGTGATCAGGCGGCCGAGCTGCCTGTGGTGCCTGACGCCAGTTGTTTGATTCCGGATTACGTTTCTGTAGAGGTTGCTTGATGAAGCCCAATTCTTCTCCTTCAGAGCTCAAGTTGGCTCTGGCTCAATTTGCCCCGGCGTGGCGAACGGCGGTGTTGCTCAGCTTGGTCATCGGTTTGCTGGGTTTTACGTCCACGCTGTACATGCTCGAGGTGTACGAACGCGTGGTCAACAGCCGCAATTTGATGACCCTGGCCTCGCTGACGGTGGTGGCTTTGGGGGCTTATGCGGTGATGGAGGTGCTGGAAAAGATGCGTTCGCGCCTTTTGTGGGGCGTGGGCATTCAGCTGGAGCTGAAGATGTCGCAGCGCATTTACAACGCGATGTTTGATGGCCTTCAGCGTAAACAAATGGCGGGGGCGATTGGGGCGCAAAACGATTTCCGCTCGGTGCGCGAGTTTTTTTACAACCCGGCTTTGTCGGCGTTTTTTGAGTTGCCCATTGGCTTGGTGTCGATGCTCTTGATTTTTGCCATCAACCCCTGGCTGGGTTGGGCGGCGGTGTTGGGGGCGGTGGCGCAGACCACGGTGGCTTGGTTGTTGCAAAAGGTGTCGCGTCAGCCTTTGCTGGAGGCGCAGCGCCGTTCGCAGTTGGCACAAACCTATGCCGAGACTTCGCTGCGCAATGCGCAGGTCATGGAGTCGATGGGCATGGTGGCGTCGGTGCAGCTGCTGTGGCAAAAGCGCCAGGATGCATTTTTGGCGTTTCAGGCCAAGGCCTCGGAGGCTGCGGGCGGGCTCAATGCGGTGTCCAAGTTGTTGCAGCAGTTGATGGGCTCGGTGTTGTTGGGCTTGGGGGCGTGGTTTTTGTTGCGCAACGAGCTCAATGGCGGGCCCGCGATGATGATCATTGCCTCGGTGTTGGGCGGGCGTTTGTTGGCGCCGCTGACGCAGATCGTGCAGCAGTGGAGCGCGATTGTGAATGCGCAAGGGGCCTGGCAGCGCCTGGAGACTTTGCTGGCCGAGGTGCCCGAGCGGGCGCAAAACATGCCTTTGCCTGCGCCGCGTGGGCATTTGACGGTCGAGGGTTTGGTGGCTTCGGCCCCGGGGCAGGCGGCACCCTTGCTCAGCGGCCTGAAGTTCGATGTGCCGCCGGGCTGTGTGTTGGCGGTGGTGGGGCCTTCGGCTTCGGGCAAAACATCGCTGGCCAAGTTGCTCATGGGCATTTGGCACCCCGTGGCGGGCAAGGTGCGCCTGGATGGCGTAGACATGCATGTGTGGGACAAGTCCGAGTTGGGGCCGCATTTGGGTTATTTGCCCCAGGGTGTGGAGTTGATCGAGGGCACCTTGGCCGAAAACATGGCCCGCTTTGGCGAGCTGGACATGGCCCGCGTGAAGGCGGCGGCGCAGCGGGTGGGCTTGCACGAATTTATTGAGGCTTTGCCCAAGGGTTACGACACCCCGGTGGGGCGCGATGGGGGCTTGCTGTCGGGCGGGCAACGTCAGCGTGTGGCCTTGGCGCGGGCGCTGTATGGCGATCCGGTGTTTGTGGTGCTGGACGAGCCCAATTCGAGTTTGGACGAGGCGGGCGATGCGGCTTTGAACCAGGCGATTGCGTCGCTCAAGGCGCAGGGCACCTCGTTTGTGGTGATCACCCACCGCACCAGTGTGCTGGCCGTGTCTGACCGCATGCTGGTGCTGCGCGATGGCGGGCAGCAGGTGTTTGGCCCCACGGCCGATGTGTTGCAAAAGTTGCGCGGTGCACCGGCACCGCAAGTGCCTGCGGCCGCGCCCGTGGCGGCGGTGTCTGCCCCGGCAGGAGAAGGAGCATGAGTGTGTTTATGAAACCCAAAAATCAAGTGTTGCGCGGCGAGTTGTCGGCCGTGTTGTGGGGCTTGCGCCGCGAGTTTGCGGTGGTGGGGGTGTTCAGCATGGTGGTGAACTTGCTGATGCTCACGCCCACGATTTACATGCTGCAGGTGTACGACCGCGTCATGGTCAGCCAAAACCACATGACGCTGTTGGTGGTGTCGGTGATTTGTTTGTTCTTGTTTGGGGTGATGGCGTTTTCGGAGTGGATGCGCTCGGTGTTGCTGGTGCGCACGGGCGTCAAGCTGGACCAGTTGCTCAGCCAGCGGGTGTTCAAGGGCACGTTTTTGGCCTACCTCAACCCCAGCGATTCGGCCCCGGCCAAGGCTTTTTCTGATTTGACGGCTGTGCGCCAGTTCCTCACGGGCAATGGGGTGTTTGCGTTTTTTGACAGCCCGTGGGTGCCGATTTATGTGGCGGTGCTGTTTTTGCTGCACCCGTGGCTGGGCGTGTTGGCTTTGGTGTTTGCCGTGGTGCAGGGATGCATTGCCTGGTTTGGCCACGGCCTGAGCAAAGAGGCGCAGCGGGTGGCCAACGGGGCGCAGGCACAAACGCAGGGGTTTTTAAGCTCCAAGCTGCGCAATGTGGATGTGCTGGTGTCGATGGGCATGCTCGATGGTTTGTACCGCCGCTGGCGCGACAAGCAGGTTCAGGCCTTGATGCTGTCGGGCGATGCGCAGCAAAAAACCGGTGTCTTGACGGCGGTCAGCAAGTTTGTGCGTTACACGCAGCAGTCGCTCAGTCTGGGCGCGGGGGCGTGGTTGGTGGTGGTGGGCGAGATCAGCCCGGGCGCGATGATCGCGGCCAACGTGTTGATGACCCGGGCCTTGGCCCCCATCGACTTGCTGGTGTCGACCTGGCCGAGCTTTTTAACGACCAAAGAGGCCTATGAGCGATTGCGCACTTTGCTGCGGTTGTCGGCTCCGGGCCGCACCGATGTGCTCAAAACCCGGCCTGTGGGTCAGCTGAAACTGGAGAACGTCACGGTGCGTTTGCCCGGGCGTGCCAAACCGGTGCTCGACAGGGTGAGTTTTGTGGCTTTGCCGGGCACCGTGACGGTGGTGTTGGGGCCATCGGGCTCGGGCAAGTCGACCTTGGCCCGCGCCATGATGGGCATTGGCCAAATGCCCGAGGGCCGGGTGCTGTTGGATGGCCGCGCCATCACCGACTGGACCCGCGAAAGTTTGGGTCCGTATGTGGGTTATTTGCCGCAAGACATCGAGCTGTTTGATGGCACCGTGGCCGAAAACATTGCCCGCATGGGCGAGGTGGATTCGGGTGCCGTGATTGCCGCCGCCGAGGCCGCAGGTTTGCACCAAATGATTTTGCGATTTCCCAAGGGCTACGACACGCCCATGGGGCAGGCCGGTGCGTTTTTGTCGGGCGGGCAGCGTCAGCGCATTGGCCTGGCCCGGGCTTTGTATGGCGCGCCTTCGCTGGTGGTGCTGGACGAGCCCAACGCCAACTTAGACGACGAGGGCGAAAAGGCTTTGCAAAACGCGATGCTGTTGCTCAAGAGCCAGGGGGCCAACGTGGTCTTGATCAGCCACCGCCCCGGTGTGTTGTCGGTGGCCGATCGGGTGGTGATTTTGCAAGACGGTCAGTTGGTGGCCAGTGGGCCACGCGACGGTGTTCTGCAAGCCATGAAAGAACAACGCGAGGCCGCTGCACTGTCTGCCGCCTCCGCGCCTGCAGCCGGTGTGTCGGCTTAACAATTTATCTTGAGGTCTGGTGATGTCGAATCAAAAATTATCCAAACAGTTGGGCTCGCGGGTCGAGGATGCGCAGTTGGTCCGCTCAGGCGATGAGAGCGCTTTGCGTGCGTCGGCCGATACGCAGGGCATTGTCCGCAAAGGCTTGTGGGTGCTGGCGCTGGGCTTTGGCGGCTTTTTGCTGTGGGCCGGTCTGGCACCTTTGGACGAGGGTGTGCCCAGTGTGGGCACGGTGGCCATCGACACCAAGCGCAAGGGGGTGCAGCACCTGACGGGCGGCATTGTGCAAGAGGTGCTGGTGCGTGAGGGCGAAGAGGTCAAGGCCGATCAAGTGCTGATGCGCCTGGATGCCTCGGTGAGCAAGGCCAATTTTGAGGCCATACGCCAGCGTTATGTGGGCCTGAGCGCCATGCAAAGCCGCTTGCAAGCCGAGCAAAGGGGTGCGGGCAAAATCGAGTTCCGCCCCGAAGTGCAGCAGGCCATGGGCGACCCGCAAATCATGGCGCAGGTGACCAACCAGCGCCAGTTGTTCGAGTCGCGCCGCCGGGCTTTGCAGGCCGATTTGCAGGGCATGGAAGAGGCCATTGGGGGGCTGAAGGCCCAGCGCGATGCCTCGCAAGAGGTGTTGGCGCAGCGCCAAAAGCAGCTGGCCATTTTGCAAGACGAGTTGAAGAACATGCGCGAGCTGGTCAAGGATGGTTATGCGCCGCGCAACCGCCAAATGGAGATCGAGCGTCAGGTGGCCGACGTGCAGGCCTCTTTGGCCGATTTGTCGGGCACGGCTGTGCGCGCCACCCGCTCCATGGCCGAGCTGAACCAGCGTTTGTTGGCCCGCTCGTCCGAGTACCGCAAAGAAGTCGAGACGCAGCTGGCCGAGGTCTCGCGTGAGGTACAAGCCGATGCCGAAAAGTTTGCCGCGCAAAAGCAAGACCTGGAGCGCATCGACATCCGCTCGCCCGCCGCTGGCCATGTGATGGGCCTGGCCGTGCAAACGGTGGGCGCTGTGGTGCAGCCGGGCCAAAAGCTGATGGACGTGGTACCGCAAGAGCAAGACCTGTTGCTGGAGGCGCACATTGCGCCGCACTTGATCGACAAGATCCATGTGGGTTTGCTGGCCGATGTGCGCTTTAACACCTTTGCGCATGCGCCCCAGTTGGTGGTTGAAGGCAAGGTGTTGTCGATTTCGGGTGACTTGGTCATCGACCCACAAAACCCGCAGATGGCGCACTTTTTGGCCCGTTTGCAGCTCACGCCAGCAGGCAAAAAGACCCTGGGCGCACGCCAGTTGCAGGCGGGCATGCCAGCTGAGATCGTCATCAAAACGGGCGAGCGCTCGATGTTGACCTATTTGCTCAACCCCTTGACCAAGCGTTTGGCCGGTTCGATGAAGGAAGAATGATGAGCAAGCGTTTTCAAAAAGCCGTGTGTGTGCTGGCCCTGAGCGCGGCCAGTTGTGGGGTGCAAGCCATGGGTTTGCTCGATGCTTACAAGCTGGCCCTGGAGCAAGACGCCACCATCCGCGCCTCGCGTGCCGCGCTCGATGCCGGGCGTGAACGCCTGCCCCAGGCCCGGGCGCAGTTGTTGCCTACGGTGTCGGCCAATTGGGCGCGCAGCAGCAACAAGTTGACCACGACCAGCACCAATGTGCTGGGCAATGAGTCGGTCTCGCGCGACGACTATTTCAGCTTCAACAAGACGCTGTCTTTGCGCCAGCCCTTGTTCAACATGCCCAAGTACATTCAGCTCCAGCAGGCCGCCGACATGGTGGGTGAGGCCGAAGCGGTGTTTGAGCGTGAAGTGCAAAACCTGTCGGTGCGCGTGGGCGGGGCCTATTTTGAAGCGCTGTTGAGCAGTGAACAACTCAAGTTGGTGTTGAGCCAAAAGCAGCAGTTCACCACCGTGCTGGCGGCGGCCGAAAAAGCGCTGGCGCTGGGCACCGGCACACGCACCGACATGGACGATGCCAAGGCGCGTTTGGACATGGCGCTGGCGCAAGAGTTGGAGGCGCGTCAAAACGAGGACTTCACGCGGCGTCAGCTGGAAATTTTGCTCAACCAGCCCGTCGCGCAGTTGCAGTTTTTGCAGCCCACAGGCTTGCAAGCCTTGCCCGCCTTGGGCCTCGACTTGAACGCCTGGCTGGACAAAGCGCTGACCCACAGCCCCGAGGTCAAGTCCTTGCAAGCGCGTTTGCAGGCGGCAGACAAAGAAATCCAAAAAGCCAAAGCCGGCCATGCGCCGACCTTGGACGCGGTGGCGCAGTGGTCGGACAGTGGCAGCGAAAACGTGACGCGTTTGAATTCGACCTTCGAAAACAAGACCCTCGGTTTTCAGTTGACGATTCCGCTGTACCAGGGCGGTTATGTGAGCTCGCTTGAGCGCCAGGCTGTGGCCGAAAAGTTGCGCCAGCAAGAGGCGCTGGAGGCCATGCGCCGCGACTTGGGCCTGCGCATTCACAGGGAGTTTAGGGGTGTGACCGAGGGCGTGCTGAAAATCCGAGCTCTGGAGCAAGCCGTACGCTCTAACGAGCAGCTGCTCGATTCCACACGCAAGTCGGTGTTGGCCGGTGTGCGCACCCAACTCGATGTGCTCAACGTCGAACAACAACTGGCCACCACCACCCGCGACCTGATCCAGGCCCGCTACTTCTATCTGATGTCACGCCTGCGCCTGCACGCCCTGAGCGGACACGACCCCCTGGCCGCCCTGCAAGACATCCACACCGCCTTCACCCCCTGACCACAAAAGGGCAATGAGTAGGAGCGACGCCCCCGTCGCGATAACCCGTGCAAACCACGACGAATCGCCCCGAGGGCGGGTCTCCCACAAAATGCGCGGCTTTGCCCCTGTAGGAGCGACGCCCTCGTCGCGATAACCCTCGCAGACCACCACCCATCGCCCCGAGGGCGGGGCTCCCACAAAATGCAGGGCATTGTCCCCTGTAAGAGAGACGCCCTCGTCGCGATCAAGCCCCGCAGACCACCACCCATCGCCCCGAGGGCGGGGCTCCCACAAAATGCGGGGCATTGTCCCCTGTAGGAGCGACGCCCTCGTCGCGATCAAGCCTCGCAGACCACCACCCATCGCCCCGGGGGCGGGGCTCCCACAAAGGGAAAAAGGCAAAAAGGCATCGCCCACCCCGTGGGCGATCAGGCCCTGGGTTGGAGCAAATGCCTGACCACTTGCGCAAACCCCGCGCCCCGTTCACTGGGGGTGATGTAGCGTGGCGGGTGCGTTAGCCGCCCTTCAAAGCGGCGGATGTTGGCCACGCCCACGCTGTGTGCAAAGTGCTCAAACATCACCTGGTCGTTGGTGGAGTCGCCCACATACACCCAGCGGTCGATCTCGGCGTCCAGATTGCGCCCCCACAACTCGCGCACGATCCAGCGCGCCCCGGTGAGTTTGCTGTGTTGGCCGAACCAGCCGTTGATGTGGATGCTGCTCACGGTGGCCGTCATGCCTTCGGCTTGCATCATGCGCACGACTTGGTCGATGGCCGCTTGAGGCAACTGCGTGAACTCGCTGTGGTCGATGGCGATGTCGGTTTCTCGGCCCGCGCTGTCTTGCGATCGTTGGGCCCCCGGGACTTGGCGCTCGATCAGGTTCAGCACGTTGTGCATGCGCATCCAGTTGCTGCTGCGCGTGTCGGGGTCTTGTTGGTACAACTTGCGCAAGCCCATGCTGGCCGAGTGTTGCAGTCCCACAGCCCCGTTTTCGGCCACGATGGCATGCACCGGCCATGTGTCCACAAAGGGTTCGCTCCAGCCCACCGGCCGCCCGGTGATGGGCACCACAAGCAGGCCCGCGGCTTTCAGATCGGCCAGGGCCTGATGGGCGTCTGGTGTGATGGCACCGTCGGTGGTCAGTGTGTCGTCAATGTCGGTGAAAACGCCGATGAGGCCCTGCGGTGGATGCCAGTCAGAAAGCGGTCGCATGAAAACCCTTTGTGGGAGCCCCGCCCTCGGGGCGATGCGGTGTGGTCTGTGAGGGTGATCGCGACGAGGGCGTCGCTCCTACAAAAACCTTTGCCTTTGTGGGAGCCCCGCCCTCGTGGCGATGGTTGGTGGTCTGCAAGGGTGATCGCGACGAGGGTGTCGCTCCTGCAAAAACCTTTGCCTTTGTGGGAGATCGGAAGAGCGTCGTGTAGGGAAAGAGTG
>JAIXOX010000050.1 GCA_027486555.1 Comamonadaceae bacterium | reverse complement strand
GGCCGCCTGCGAGATGATCTGCGTACGGGCCAGTTCGCTCGATGCCTTGGCGAAATCCGTGTCCAGAATTCGGCTACGCGCCTCGGTAGAGTTTTGTGACACGTTGATCAGGTTGTCGGATGCATAGGTCAAGCGATTGATGGTGGCACCCATCTCAGCGCGTGCAGTGTTGACAACAGCCAAAGATTCGTCGATGGCGTCAATGGCAAGGTTGGAATCATCTTGGGTCAAGATGTCTGAGTCGTGGATGTCAGCCAAATCGCCTGATGCCACCCGAGTAACAGTCAATGTGAAATCAGCGTTTGCAGTACCGGCCGTTGACGCCGTTAAAGTGATAGAGCCTGTGCCTGAAGCGCCTGCCGCTATAGCAACACCAGTCAAAGTTTTGGCAGCAAGCTTAGTTGCGATTGCATCAAGATTTGCAGAGTCAGTGCCAGTCAGATCTGCTGCCAGAACGGTGTATGAAAGTGTATTGGTACCATCCGTAATTTCTACTTTGTCACCTGCAACAAAGCTTCCAGACAAAGTCAAAGTGTCGATTTGTTTGATTCCGGTAGCATTGAGTTGAGTTGTTTCGGAGTCTATTGCACCTGTGCTGGCAGTAGTTCGAAAATCACCCACGATCAAATCAATCGTTTGATCCGAATTGGCGCCAACTTGGAACTTGAATTCGCCAGTATTGTCGGCGAAGCTCTTGTCCATGATGTTGGTGCTGTTCCACTGAGTGTTATTGCCGATGCGGTTGATTTCGGCTTTCAGTGCTTGAAATTCCATGTTCATGAATACACGGTCTTCATCCTTATTGGTGTCGTTGGCCGATTGGATAGACAACTCACGCATGCGTTGCAGCATGCTGTTGACTTCATTGAGCGAGCCTTCAACGGTTTGGATGAGCGAGATGCCGTCGTTGGCATTGCGAACCGCTTGGTCCAGACCGCGGATCTGTGACGTAATGCGGTTGGAAATGGCCATGCCAGCGGCGTCGTCCGCTGAGCTGTTGATGCGCTTGCCTGTGGACAGCTGCTCCATGGCGGTTTCCACGGAGCGGTTGTTTCTGATCAGGGCGTTTTGTGAAATCAAAGATTTCAAGTTGGTGTTGATGACGGTCATTGTGATGGGCCTTTAACGTTGAGGTAAGTGATGAGGTGGCCTGGGCTGAGTGGGTTGTATCAATGCACTTGGCTTGACGCTTCCAGCGGCAATTGCTCAGAGAAGAGGGCTTGCAAGGAAGAGAGCTCCTCTTGCAGCGCGGTGTCTTGGGGGTGCATGCTCAAAGCTTGCTGGGCCACTTGCATGGCTTGTGCGGGCTCGCACTGGCAGCGCAGCACGCGAATCAGGTGACGCAGGGTGATTGCGGTGGCAGCGTCGCCTTGCACTTCGACCAGTTTGGTCAGCAATTCTTGGGCGCTGTTCCAGTCTTGCTGAACTTCGGCCAGCAAGGCGCTGATGGCCAAAATGTCTTCGCTTTCGGGGTACAGGCTTTGGCCCGCAGCGGCCAAGGCGTTGGCCAGGTCCATGCGGTCGGCCACGACCAGGTCGGCCATGGTTTGGCGAATCTCAGCCGCAGAAAACTGCGACACATCACGCATGTTGAGCATCTGACCCGCAACGGCTTGGGACAGCAGGGCTTGGTAAAGAGTAGTCATGTCAAGATTTCCTTTGAAGGGTTGTCATTAGGTCAGTGGCCAACGACCACAACAGTAGAGCGAACTCATTTAGCAAACCGCGTGCCAACTTGGCTTGGGCTTCATTTCCCGTTTTTTTGATCAAATCCGTCGAAATCAAAGAACAGAAGTTGTTTTTTTTCTTTTTTAGAGGCAACAAAGTTGCCGCTGCAAAAGCCCAGCGGCCATTCATTGCCGACATGTCAAGAAAGCGGCAAGCCTGTTTTTGCGGTTCAGCCCTGGAATGGCCGGTTTATGGCTGTACAAGCATTTTTTTGTGGGCGCGGCGCCCCCGCCGCGATGGTGCCTAGCAAACCACCACCCATCGCCCCGAGTGCGGGGCTCCTACATTGGGGCCACAGCAGATCGCCATGCCCATGCCGGGTCTGTGCATTTTTGTAGGAGCGGCGCCCCCGCCGCGATAGAGCCTTGCAGATCACCACCCATCGCCCCGAGGGCGGGGCTCCTACATTGGGGCTACAGCTGGCTGGTACACCCATAGATGGAGTGAATTTTTTGTAGGAGCGGCGCCCCCGCCGCGATGGGGCCTAGCAGACCACCGGCAATCGCCCCGAGGGCGGGGCTCCCAGTGCGCCCGTGAAGGCGCGTACACAGAATGGTGAGAGTCCATGTCGGGGTAAGCCAAGGCCCCGTAGTCGAGGGTAACTGCGTCGCTGCGAAGCGGGGTGGGGAGCAACCGGAGGCGAACTGGCGGTGCGCAGTAAAGCGAACACGATTCGGCAGGGTGTGGCGGCGAGCTGGCTGGGAGAAGGCGAAGCCTGAAACACATCGCATGCGTTGTTTTGGTAGATAAAACGACATGCGGGCCACCCATGTGGTTGGAGGCGCAACGTTGGGAAGTGTGCGTGAGATAAACAGGGAGAGCTGCGGCCCAAGGTGACGGGCTGCAGCAGTCAGGGAGCTCCTAAATTAGACGGCGGCAGAGTTTTGCCAAAGAAAAAGAGATTCGCAGGGTTGGATCTGCCGATGAAGATCTGGTGGGATTAAGCAACGAGTTGTGGCGGGCTGTCGGTTTTAATTGAGCAAGGTTCAAGCGGGCCTGGAGCCTGATGCTGTTGCGCCCGCGAGTGTTCGATGTGGTGAACAAGAAAAAGGCCAAGCTCACGATCAATTCTTTGGTAGAGATACTCAGCAGGCTGGGAAAGCCTGTCAGATTGGCAATCGGCTGTCATTCATATCACTACACATTCAGGAACCCACTTGTTCCAGAACGATCAAGATAGTGCCACCGTCACGCAGTCAATTCAGGCATCCATGTGAGCCGGCTTAACGCCAATATGTTGCAGTGCGTTGAACTCGGCCAGCAACTGCGGTTCTTGTGGGTGATCGGCCAGACCTTGGGTGGTGACGGTCATGACCCGGACATCCACCATTTGGCAACTCATCCCGCGTAGCCATTGGCCCCAGGTCACAGCCTGAGTGGCTTGGCCCTGCAGGCTAATCAACTTTTCAAGAACTGTGCTTGCGTCATATCAGTCTTGGCCCACTTGGGTCACTAAAGTACGGATGATCAAATTGTCTTCGCTTTGCGGAAAGCGTTGCAGTACTTTTTGCGTCAACAACTTGCCATCAGCAATAAAGTGTTGACTCACTAGATCGGCAATGGATTGCCGGATCTTGGTGAGGATGAGCTCTTTGATGGTGCTAGATTTAAAAATATTACTTAATAAACATATTTATTATAAATTTAATTATAAGTATTTATAAAAAACAATAATATGTATCAACGTGCAATTGATTGGTCTTACGTTTTTTTTAACGACTACCGGTGCCAATCCATTTATAAGAATATTTGTATTCAGAAATTTCCATGATGAACATCTGGCACGATAATTGCTATTTTCAGGATAGTTAACCAATTTTTAAATCATTAATATAAATTTTTAAAAAATTAATATTAATGAAAACATAAATAATTTATTAATTCAATTTTGAACTAATGAAAATTATTTAATGCAAAATTAATTTATAGGAAAAAAATGAATACAGTAATGGCATTTCACTGCGTTCCTTGGGAGGTGGATGAATCTATTGAGCGATTCTGGAGTGCATTGCGTATACATTTAAAAAGAAGCGGAAAGGAGCTATTGTTGATAACTACAACTTCAATAAAAGATCCCGAATTACCATACGTAAAAATTCCTTACCTGTTGATGGATTTTAACCATGAAAAATTAGTTGACTGTTTTCTTTCAGAATCACATCCAATGGTGCAAATTTTGCAAGATTGGTACAATGTATCCCGAGAGCAATCGATCCTTATGCATTCTAATGTTAATGCATATATTTTTCGATTAATCGATACGATTAATCCATCAGTAGTTATTTCCTGGCAGAGTGCTCACCCTTTGAGTCGTATGGTTAGAGAGGTTTGTGTTAAATATGATATTCAATGGTGGGTTGCTGAAAGGGGCTGGATTAAAAGCACTCTGATGCTTGATATTTGTGAAAATAATATTTTATCTGAAGTAAATAGAAGTTTGGTAATTAATCGTTCAATTGAACGCTACGAACCTTCGGAAATTATATTGCGTGAACTGGATGATAGATTCAATGGTGAGTATTCAGCTGCTCGATATTCAAATGCTTCTGAAAATTTAGAATTTTCATCTGGTAAATCCCTGCGAGAAAAATTAAATTTATCTAACCAAACGCCAATATGGGCTCTTTTTACGCATGGAGAGCCACATATTCATGCTCTAAGTTCAGTTTTAAAAAATGCTCATAATTCAGATTCGGAGAAAATGCAGCAAAAATTCGTCCTTTTGGCTGAGTGTTTGCAAAGGGTAGGTGCTGTAATAATAGTTCGAGAACATCCTTTTAACAAAACCAATGGCCGATCTCTTGTTTTGGATGGATTGAGTAATGTGTATTCACATAGCGGAGATCTAGATGAACTAATTGCAGAAGCAGATGTTGGATTGTTCACTCTTAGCACTCTTCAATTTGATTGGGCCATGAAGAGTAAGCCTTTCGGTGTGCTGTGCAAGAGTTTTTTATCAGGGACATCTCTTGCACCACAGTATGATAATTATGACTCTCCAGAATCATTTGTAGATGATTGTTTAAATAATGTCCGATGGCTAGAAAGAAATAAACAAATAAAAAAACGTATAGCATACTTTTATGAGTTTCAACTATTGGATCTCGAAAATTCTGCATTTGATGAATCAGCTGAATATCTTTGTAATCTAATAATAAATATATGTGGTCATGAATTATAATTTCAATTTAACTGCAGTTCTGATTTTTTGAAAAAGGGTGAAAAATGATTGATAAATCAAATTTTGATATTGATGGTGCATTTTCTATTGAAAATAAAAATAAGGAAAATAAATATTTGGTTGATATTTTAAAAAATTTTAACCGTAGAGAAGATGTTGTTAAGTTATTTAAGAAAAATGCAGTTGGCGCAGAACTAGGTGTCGCTGCTGGTGATTTTTCTGAAAGAATTCTCAAGCAAGATCATGTCGCTCATTTGTTCAGTATCGACATGTGGGCTGGCGACAGGGGACACGGAGTTGATCAATATCGTGAAGCAATAATTCGTTTAGATCAATATTCCAATCGAAGTACCATTTTTCGCATGCGATTTGATGAAGCATTGCCACTTTTTAATGATGAATCTTTGGATTTCATTTATGTTGATGGTTACGCCCATGATGGTGAACTAAATGGTCAAACTTTTAGGGATTGGTTTCCAAAATTACGGAGAGGTGGAATAATATCTGGCGACGATTATTCACCTGACTGGCCATTGGTTGTGGAGGCAGTAAATACTTTTGCTAAAGACTATCAGCTTGATATACATGTGATAAATTGCCATGAAGAAAAATGGAATTCATTGTATCCAACATGGTTTGCTTTCAAGAACTAGCTTGGAAGTTATTAATTTTATTTTATACAAAAATTGTAATTGGTGATATATGAATTCAGAAATTTTAACATTTGAGCCCGATAGATTCTCCATAACCTGTAACGAGCTAAAAAGTTTGTTGCAGACGCAAGTTGGGATCAAAGTTTTATCTCTTGATTGTTTTGATACATTGCTTTGGCGCTCTGTTTCAAAACCAACTGATGTCTTCTTGAGCTTACAAGAAAGTCCACTGTATCTGGCGCATAAACTCAACGCCCGCATACGTGAACGAGCTGAAAGCGCATGTCGAAAACTCAATCTGATCAGTCGAAATTCATCTGAAGTCACAATTGATGAGATCTACCGTTACGCTCTGCCCGAAGCTGATGATCATGTGATACAGGAGTTGGTTGATTTGGAGTTGTCAGAGGAAGCGCGTGCATGCTTTATTTTTAGACCTGCGTTTGATTTGTTGACTCAAGCAAAATTTCTCGGATTAAAAACCATTATTGTGAGTGATTCTTATTTGTCGTCAAGCCAACTGACGCGCTTGCTTTACAGCACAATTAAAGTAACAGGTCAAAATAATCCGATCGACAAGGTCTTCACATCTTCAGATTTTGGTAAATCGAAGTCTGATGGGTTATTACGAAAAGTCTCTAATTTGCTTGACGTTAAACCTGGTGAAATTTTTCACGTTGGTGATAACAAAGGTGCCGATTTTTACGGGGCACGCCGCGACGGTGTTCAAGGTATTCACCTCATTCGTCACAGCGATCAGGTTACAAATTTAAATCGAATGGCTTCTTCGGTGGCAAAATTGCTTGAACCTGATTTAGGTCGAAAGTCACCTACTCCTTCGCTGCACCATCACACTTGGGCTGCACTGTCTGGCCCTGTCAAACCTGAAGAGATTGTGGGATGGTGTTCTTTAGGACCAGTGATGGTTAATTACACGCGTTGGGTCAACGATCATGTTAAAGAATTGATCAAAAAAGGACAAAGTCCACGTTTAGTCTTTCTCATGCGTGACGGTTTTTTGCCCTATGAATTTTTTAAGGTTCTTTCTGATGGCCATCCAGACTTATCTAATGTGCCTGCCGTCATGGCTGATCTTTCAAGATTCGTTGCTACAGCTTGCTCATTCACTGGGCGAGATAAAATTCAAGATTATTTCCGTTCTGGTGCATCAACCAACAATCCAAAGGTCGCACTTAATCAACTACTTTTTAACACAATAGAAATTGAGAAAATTGCTGCCCGTTATGGCAATTCAGAAGCTGATTGGCAAGTTTTTTGCCGTGAGATGACATCATTATCTTCAATACGCAACATTACACAACGCAGCAGTGATTATCGTAAGCGTTTTCTTCGCTACTTTGAAAAACAAGTTCAACCCAAAAAGGGTGAAACTTTGGTGTTTATTGATCTTGGGTACGCTGGTACCATACAAAATTTACTTGGTGTCTTGATTGAGAAAACCTTTGATGTCACCGTACTTGGCAAGTACTTGTTGCTACAAGATATTGCGAAACCACCGAGAGGTATCGAGGGATTTCTCTCATCCCCGCATATCGATATACGGACTCTAGAAACTTTACTCTCTCACATTAAAACACTTGAGCAGCTATGCTGTAACAGCAACCCAAGTACAGTAGGCTATAAAGAAGATGGTACGCCAGTCTACAAGTCGTCCACGATCAGTCAAAAACAAAAAGATGTCAGAGCCAAGATTCAGGAAAGTGCGCTTAAATTTGGTGAAATATCCCATCAAGATACAGTCTTATCACTCGCGGCAGACATCGCAGCAAAGCGGGACACTCTGGCTTTGCTAGGGAGACTCTTGATGTTACCTACGGAGCCCGAAGCTCAGTTATTGGCAGATTTTTCACATGATGTCAACCTTGGTACGAGTGTGGTCGAAATCATGGTTGATCGCGATCAAACCAAAACCGATTTGCGTCGTCGGGGGCTGATGTATCTGAATGGCACTGACCGCAGTGCTCCTGCTCACGAATTGGTCGTTGCCGGATCAATTGACCTACCACTTTTTAACCTTGCTACAAACCGTTTTGGATTGGATATTAAAATTTCTGATTTTCAGAATAAAGCAAAAAATAAAATAAAAGTTATTATTTCCGATGGGCATGATTTTACCACTCTTGATCTGGCATCTTATTCAACACATGATGGTTTTCAGTTATTGCTGGTTCCTTTGCCCGCAACTGCGTCAGGTGTAGGCATACTTCTTGGTAATGTAAGTCGTTGGATACAAGTTGAATCTGTCAAAGTATCTGACTTAGATACTATTTTTCACAACACCAAAAGCAGGCAAGTGGGTATTGACTTAACAAATCAACTTACAGCCGAATTTGGACAAATTCTCGCTGGTCAACTCATCGAATTCAAGAATACATCTGGACTTGTTTTCAGCGCACTTGATAACAATCTTCATCTTGGTAAAAATCAACGGAGTGTTTACGCGTTGGTATATAGAGAACTTGTTAGCTGGTAGTTTGAATGAAATCAGGACGAATCTGAATCAATTGAGATTCTCTTAAGCCTAGTAAGGCTGCTGATTTGCTTGAAAAAGCATGACCGTACCCACTCATTTCAGCCAATGACGGTGGGCCAGCAATTTTTGGGAAGGGAAGATTACCCGCACCTGCGCATTGGCTCTTTGCAGACCACTGGCCATCGCCTCGAGGGCGGGGCTCCCACACCAATAAAAAAAGCTTGGCCCATAAGGGGCCAAGCTTTTGTTCAAGAACCGATCAGTGCAGGATTGACTGAGTTTCTTGATGGGGCTGGCCTATTCAGGACCAGACTTGAGTTCAATAAGCGCTTAACGCAGGAGCGACAAAACCGTCTGAGGCGCTTGGTTGGCTTGGGCCAGCATGGCCGTTGCAGCTTGAGCGATGATCTGTGAGCGGGCAAGTTCTGTAGTGGTTGCCGCATAGTCCGTGTCTTGAATTCGGCTGCGAGAAGCTGCCGTGTTCATGGAAACATTGGTCAAATTGTCCGCTGCAGAATTTAAACGGTTGATTTTTGCACCGTAGTTCGATCTTGAGTCATCTACCAGTGCTATTGCAGCATCAATTGCAGCAATTGAAGTCTGTGAGTCTGTAATATCGGCAACACTCAGAGTACCAACTGAGAGGGTAGCAGTGTCCATTTTTGCAAAGGTAACTGTAATAACTGAACCAGTCGTGCCATTAGCACCCACTTGAAAACTTGCAGTACCGGAACCGTTACCGATTGTGCCATCAAGCAGGGCCATGCCGTTCCACTCGGTGTTAGCTGCAATTCGATCAATTTCCAGAACCAATTCGTCCACTTCGTCTTGGATGGCCGTGCGGTCAGCACTGGCGTTGGTGTCGTTGGCCGACTGAACTGAAAGTTCACGCATGCGTTGCAGCATGTTGGTGATTTCTTTGGTCGCACCTTCGGCTGTCTGGATCATGGAGATGCCGTCGTTGGCATTGCGGACAGCTTGGTTCAAGCCGCGCACTTGAGCTGTCATTTTGTTGCTGATGGCCAAGCCAGCTGCGTCATCTGCTGCTGAGTTGATGCGGTTGCCTGTGGACAATTGCTCCATGGCCTTATTCAGGCTGCGGTTGTTCAACGCCAGGGCGTTCTGGGCAACGATGGATTTCACGTTGGTGTTGATGACTGACATGGTCAAACTCCTTGAAGAGGTTTATTTCAAAAGGTTGGCAGGGACCCGAGGGGAGCAGCACCTGCCTGTTGGGGACAGAAAATCGGAAGTGAATCTCTGTTAAGTGATGATTCGGAAGTTGAAAAAAAAGCTTGAGGTTTATTTATTTTTTTTGAAAACTCAAGATTTCTGGTCTTGCATCAGACCCTTCATGTTTTCAATGTTGTGGGCCACGCGCAGAGCCGTTTCGCTCGGTATCTGACGCACCACTTCGCCTTCGCGGTTTTTCACGGTGAGCACCACCGTGTTGGTCATATCGTCCACACTGAAGCTGAGGTCACGCTTGTTGCGTGCCATTTGCTGGTTCAGGTGTTCGCTGGTTTCTTCCAGGGTGCGGCGGACTTCTTGTGGGTCGTACTTTTTTTCGACCGTAGCTTTTGCCTCTGCCGCAGGGTGCGGGCGGCTTTGGGCTTCGGCCACGCGTGATGCTTGCACCGCAGGTGGGGTGGGGGGGCGCGAAGCGCCGGGTGGGATGTCGTTGCTCATGGCTTTCTCCTTGGTCGAGGCCCCGCAAACACTGCTGGCGATTGGTCACAGGTGGATGACCAATTCAGGGACAACGTCATGTTGATTCGGCCGTTTTGAGAGGAACTTGAGAGCTTTGGACCCAAAAGCGGCAAAAAGTTGCCGGTGGGTGAGGGGGCTGGGTTTGTGCAGTTGGTGGTGAAACTGCTTGGTTTGGGGTCTGCGGGGGGCATCGCGGCGGGGGCGCCGCTCCTACAGGGGAGGGGCGTGCCAGGTTTATCGCGGCGGGGGCGCTGCTCCTACAGGGGAGGGGCGTGCCAGGTTTATCGCGGCGGGGGCGCCGCTCCTACAGGGGAGGGGCGTGCCAGGTTTATCGCGGCGGGGGCGCCGCTCCTACAGAGGAGGGGGCATTGTGACTTCAGTGGGCTGGATCAATGGCTTATTCGTAGGCCTTCATCATGCCGGCGAAGCTGCTTTTGAGGCCTTCGCGCATGCTGTTGCTGTTGCCCACCATGCTTTCCATGATGCTGAACTGGCTCATGTAGCGGGCCAAGAGCTTGTCCATGCGGCTTTCCAGCTCGGTCAGTTCTTCTTTGTATTTGGCAATTTGCGTGGTGACGCTCTTGCTTCGGGTATCGATCAGGCCGGTGGAGAGCAGCATTTTTTCAATGCTGTTGATGGCATCACCCGCCAGGCCCGCTGAGGCGGTGCTGTAAATGCTTTGGTTGTTAGTGCCTGCACTGAACATGGTGGACACTTCGTCAAAGTTGTCTTGCAAGGCGGTGTCGAGCTTGGTTTCGTCGAGCGTGAGTTTGCCATTCCGGTCAATGCTCAGGCCCACGTCACGCGCCGCTTGGATGGTGGTGCCGGGTGTGGTGGAGGTATTGGTCACCATATTGCGCACCTGGGTGCGCACCGTTTGCAGCAGGCTTTCACCGGCCAGTGCGCCGCCAAATTCTTCGACGTCGCTGTCGCGGTCGCCCAAAATGTTCATGGCTGCTTCAAAGTCGTTGTAGGCCGTGACCAAGCCTTTGATGTTGTCTTTGATGCTCGAGGTGTCTCTGTTGAGGTCCAGGCGAGCGGCGCCCGTGCTGTTGGCATACAGGTCGAGCGTGACACCATCGATCACGTCGGTGATGGTGTTGCTGGTGCGGGTGACTTCGAGGCCGTTGATCTTGAAGCTGGCGTCGGTGGCCGTTTGCAAGGGTGTGGCAAAGCTCACGCCGCTCACGGCGGTCCCCGTGCCGTCATTGCTGGTCAGGCTAAAGTTTTGCGCTTCGCCAGTTTCGCCCGTCACCACCACGTAGTAGCCGTTGCTGGTGTCGATGAGTTGCGCGGTCACGCCCAAGCTAGCACCATTGATGGCGCTGACCAGACCGGCGGGCGTGTCAGTGACGACGTCGATGCTCCCTTTGCTGACGCCGTCCACACTCAGGTCGAGGGTGAATGCGGCCCCGCCGTTAAGGATGTCGGTGCGGTCGTCAAACTTGCTGCTGGCGGTACGCTGGGCCAGTGCGGTTTGCAGCACTTCGATGCTGTATTGACCGGTTTCAGCCGTGCTGCTGGTTGTGACGCCAAACGCGGCAGGCTGCGTGTTGGCGGTTTTGATCGAGCTGAAGTCGCTGGCGTCGTTGAGTTTGGCAAAGGCGTTTTTGAGATCGGACAGGGCGTATTTGATGGCGCTGTAACCGGAGATGCGGGCTTCGGATTTGGCGATCTTGGCGTCAATGCGCTCTTTTTTGGGTGTTTTTTCGGCGTCCACCAGGCTTTGGGCCAGGCTCTTCACGTCGATGCCGGAGCCCGCGCCGAGGGTGTTGACAATGCTGCTGGTGGCCATGGCTTGGGGTTTCTATGGTGTTGAAAGAATGACAGTGAATCTGAATCGGCTTGGCACAGAGAAGCTTGAGCTTTAGAGCCCTTCAGCTCCGGATGTAGTCAAACAGGCTGGAGCCGGATATCTTGGCAAAGCTGCCCATGGCCGCTTCGAGGGACAACATTTCCTGGTTCATGCGGGTGATGGCCTCGGCGTAGTCCAGGTCTTCGATGTCAGACAGGGTGGTTTTCAGGCGCAGCGCGGTTTCGTCGAGGACATCGCGCTGGGACTGCAGCACCACCTGGTCTGAGCCGTTTTGGGCTTGCGACAGCGTCAGGGCGTTGTGCATTTGGGTCAGGTCGGCAATGCCTTGTTGAATTTGTGGGGTCTGGCTGGTGTTGACGCCCTCGATCATTTGGTCCAAGGCATCAAAAAAGCCAAGCGGCTGGCCGTCGTCGCGCACCACGCGGTTGAACACATCGGTGCCCGCGCGGGTGAATTGCACGGTGCGCCCCATGCCTGCAGGAATGCGCGTTTGTGTTTGATCGCCCTGGTAGCTCACTGCACCGGTGGCGTCTTCGGCAAAAGCCGGTGTGTTGACCCGGGTGCCCGAAAACAAAAAGTTCCCGCTGTCGTCGCGCGTGTTGCCCAGACTCAGCATTTGGTCGCGCAGGGCCTTCATTTCCACCCCAAGGGCCTTGCGGTCGTTGGGTGCCAGGGTGTCAGTGGCGGCCTGAATGGCCAGCTCTTTGAGGCGAATCAACACGTCGTTGGAGGCAGACAGCGCTGTTTCTTCGACGGTGTAGCGGCGCATGGACACGTCCATGGTGCGCATGTGGCTTTCTTGGCGCTGCACTTCACCCTTGAGGCGCTGGATGGCAGCGGCCTGGTCGGGTGCGTCGCTGGGCGTGAGGATTTGTTTGCCCAGGGCCATTTGGGCTTGGGTGGTGTTGAGCTTGTTTTGGATGGTGCTCATGCGCTCGGTGCCGCGCTCAAACATCATGGAGGTAGAAATTTTCATGGTGCGGTCTCAATCAGCGGATTTGCAAAATGGCGTCGAACATGGACATGGCGGTTTGCATGACCTTGGCGTTGGCCTGGTAGGCCTGTTGAAAACGCACGAGGGCCGAGGCTTCTTCGTCCAGGCTGACGCCTGAAATGTTGTCTCGGTCGTCTTGCGCTTGTTGGTGCACCACCTCGAGGGCTTGCTCCGAAATGGCGGCTTGGCGGGCCACGTTGCCGACTTGGTTGACGCGCTCGATATAGGCCTCGGTGAGGGTCAGGCCACCGGGCATGATGCGTTGGTCTTCGAGTGCCACGAGTTGCAAGAGGGTTTCGTTGTTGCCGATGCCGTCTTTGTTGCTGTCGATGGTGAATTGATCGCCCGCTTTGGGCGCGTTAGAAAACACCAGATTCAGGCCACGGAAGCTCAGGCCCAGGCTGAGTGTGGTGGGGTCCAGCGTCAATTCGCGTTCAGCCAACACGGTTTGGCTGGCGTTGTCCACAATTTGGTAGGTGCTGTTGGTGCTGAACTTGACGGTCAAGGGGCTTTGGCGAAGGGCCTGTTTGGCTTCCCCCGCAATGCCTGCAAATTGTGCGTTCACCAAGGCGGTGCCGGGCGCGCTGCTGCGGTCGGTCACAAAGACCAGCAGGTCGTCTGGCGCGCTGCCGGTGATGGAGATGCGGGTGTCAAAGCCCAGCTTTTTCAGGTCTTGCGGCGTGCCTGTGCTGCCCAAGCCCAAGCGGATGTCGTCTGTGGTGTTGGTGCTCGGGCGGCTCAAGACCAATTGGCCGGCCACGGCGCTGGCGTTGACGCCGGTCTGGGTGCTTTGGGTATTGAGCCAGTCGACGATGTCACCCAGTTGCAGTGGGCCGGTGGTGCTCAGCTCGGCCAAGGCCTGGCCATTGAGCGTGAAGGTGTTGGCTGCAATGGGGCCTGAAAAACTCGCAAAGTCAGAGCCGGTGAGCACGGCTGAGCGCTTTTGAGGGGCCAGCACTTCACCGGTGTCGAGGTTGAATTGTTGTTCGAGCCGCACCTCGGCTTTGGCACCCATGAAGATGTCCATGTCGAGGTATGTGGGGCTGTTGGCTTGGCTGTAAGTGGCGTTGAGCCCGGTGGCGCTGTAAGTGGCACCGGCTTCCATGCCGTTGCTGGCTTGGACCAAGAAAGCTTGTTCTTGGGCGGTGAGGGTGGTGCCCAGCAAGTGACGGCCATCGCGCGTGAGGACTTGGAAAGATTGTCCTTCGCCCGGATTGTTCAGGGTCAGCGACAGGTCTTGGGTGCCAAAAGCAATCAAACCCAGGCTGGCAAAGGGTTGGTTGACGCTCATGTTCACCCCCACCGTGGTGGTTTGGGGCGTTTGGGCCAATGCCAGGTCGCCCAGCAAGGCGGTCGGTCCCTCAAAAGAGGGGGGCTTGTAGGCGATGCGGGCTTGCGCAGTGCCGGTGTTCAGCGGTGCATCGATGACACGAAACTGGCCCGCAGCGGCGATGCGGTTGGCGTCTTGGATGAGCAGGTTCATGCCGGCCGCTTGGCCCGACTGGCCTGCTGTGAAGCCAAACAAGTCGCCGCCCAGTTGGCCTTCGGCGTCGACGCCACTGCGGTGAACGGTGTTGATTTCTTCGGCCATGGTCGCGGCAAGTTCATCCAAAGAGGACTGAACTGTTTTGAGCACCTGGTCACGAAAGGTCATCGTGCCACCGATCTTGCCGTTGGTGATGCCCGTCAGGGGCTCCGGGTTGCCATAGGCGTCGACGACGAATTCGAGCTTGCCGGGCTCGATGCCAGAGGCTTGGACGCTGATGGCGCGGGCGGTGTTTTTGTTGACCAAAATGCTTTGGTCCAGGCTGACGACCACGGCACCGTTGGTTTCAAAGTCGGTCTTGACCTCGACCAGGCCCGAGAGTTTGCGCAGCAACAAGTCGCGCTGATCGAGCAGTTCAGAGGGTTGATCGGCCACCGTGGTGTGCCGGGTCAACTGTTTGTTCATCGAGGCCAGTTGGCTGGTCAGGGCATTGATTTGCCCGACATCGGTTTCCACCGATTGGCGGGTTTCGTTGTCGAGCGATTCAAACTGAGCTGCCAGTTGGCGAAACCGGGCCGCCAGGCCGTCGGCATCGCGCACAAAAATGCTGCGCGACACCACCGAAGCCGGGTCGCTGGACAGGTCGCGTGCCGATTCAAAAAAGCGGTTCATGGCCGTGGTCAGGCCGATGCTTTGGTCGCCCATCACGTCGATCAGGCGGTTCACATAGGACAGCAGCGGTTTTTGGCTTTCCAGGTCGCTGCTGCTTTTGCGCAGGTTGGCTTCAATGAAGGCGTCGTATTGGCGTTGGACCGCTTCAAAGCGTGTGCCGGTGCCCAAATAGCCGGTGCCGAATTGACGCGGCTGGTTGGCTGTGAGCGTCACATCTTGGCGGGTGTAGCCGTCGGTGTTGACGTTGGCGATGTTGTTGGACACGGTGGCCAGTGCCCGCTGGTAAGCGGTGACGCCCGAACTGGCAATGCTAAGCAGGTCGCTCATGGTTGATCTCCAAGTTTGAAGCCGGTGTTGCGCTCCAATCGATAGGCCTCAATGGCGGAAGGTTTGAGTGACATGGGGTCACGTACAGGGTTCAGGGGCAGGGCGGGTGCCGCGCCGTTGTTGTCTGGCTGACGGGCGCGCAGTGCGTCTTCTGTGCTCAGTGCTTGGGTTTGGTTCATTTGGCGCTCCAACATGTCGGCCAGTCCCATGCCGCCGCGTTTGGCCATGCTCAAGGCGATTTCTTTGTCCATGAGGTCTTGGTACATGTCGATGCTGCCGCCCTCGACCAGGTCGCTTTTTTCGATGGAGTCGCGCATGGCCTTCATCATTTGCTGAATGAAGTAGGCCTCGAACTGTTCGGCGGTTTTGCGCACTGCCTTGCTCGGGTCGCGTGCGGCATCGCCCTTCAATTGCGCCAGGGCGTTGAAGTCCAGGTACGTGCTGGAAGAGATGTTGGCTATGTCGCTCATGGTGGGGGTCTGAAAAGGGGTTGGGCGTTAGATGATGATCAACTCGGCGCGCAAGCTGCCGGAGGTTTTGAGGGCTTCAAGAATGGCGATCAGCGCCGACGGGGTGGCCCCGACTTGGTTGACGGCATCGACCACTTGGCGCAAGTCCACGCCCGGCTGGAACAGGAACATGGGCTTGTTGGGTTCGTTCACCGAAATCTCGGCGTTTTGCACCGGGGTGGTCTGGCCCTGGCCCAAGGGGTTGGGTTGCGAGACTTCGTTGGTGGCGGCAATGGCGACCGAAATCGTGCCGTGTGCCACGGCAGCGGCCGTGACGCGCACATTGCGGCTGATGACCACGGTGCCGGTGCGCGAGTTGACCACCACGCGAGCGGGCGGCTCGCCGGGGATCACGTCGAGGTTTTCGATCAGGCTCATGAAGGCCACACGCTGCGACATGTCGGCGGGTGCCCGGATGGCCAGGGACATGCCGTCGAGGGCGCGGGCTGTGCCTTCGCCAAAATTCTTGTTGACCGCGTTGACGATGGCAATGGTGGTGGTGAAGTCAGATTCACGCACGTTCAGGACAACCTGTTCGGCGGTTTCAAAAGGCGTTTCGACCATGCGCTCGACGGTGGCCCCGTTGGGAATGCGCGAAGAGGTGGGCACGCCAATGGAGACCTTGGAGCCCGCGGCACCGCCGGTGATGCCGGTGGCGTTCAATGCGCCTTGGGCCAGGCCATAGACCTCGCCATCCACGCCGCGCAGGCTGGTCAGCAGCAGATTGCCGCCGCGCAAATTGCTGGCCTTGCCGATGGCAGAGACGTTGATGTCAATTTTTTGACCCGGCTTGGCAAAGGGGGGCAATTCGGCAGTGACCATGACGGCGGCCACGTTCTTGATGTCGATCTTGCCGGCGCTGGCGCTTTGCTCAAAGTCCGACAGCGGTCCGTCCAGGCTAACGCCCATGCGGCTGAGCATGGATTTCATGCTTTGCGCGGTGAAGGACACATCGGCGCCATCGCCCGTGCCTTGCAAGCCCACCACCAGGCCGTAGCCAATGAGTTGGTTGGTGCGGCCCGCCGCCACGCTGGCCAGGTCTTTGATGCGGTCAGCCCAGGCAGTACCCGAGGTGGCCATGAGCAAGATCAGGGAAATGAGGGTGGTTTTCATGGCCAGTCCTTGGGGTTGTCGGTGCGTTAAAAGGGCCAAAGGCTGAACAATGCACGGGTGCCCCAGCCAGCTTTGGTGGCGTTGGCCATGTCACCCGAACCCCGGTAGGCGATTTGGGCGTTGGCCAGGCGGCGAGACTGCACCACGTTGTTGGGCGAGACATCGTCGGGGCGGATGATGCCGCTGACCTGGATGACCTCGGCCCCCTCGGTCAGGGCCAGTTGTTTTTCGCCGCGCACCATGAGGTTGCCGTTGGGCAGCACTTCGGTGACCGTGACGGTGACCGAGCCGCTCAGGCTGGCGCGTTGGTCGGCGGTGCCTTTGCCGGAGCTTTCGATGGTGGCGCTGTTGAGGTTCAGGCCACCCAGAGCCCCTTCGAGTCGGGTGCCCAAGATTTTGGTGGGCAGGGCCGCGCCAGCGAGCCGGTTGGTCAGACCCGAGGGCACCACATCGTTGGCGGCCTCGCGGCTGAGGTTGTTGATTTGTTGCCGACCGGCTTGGGTGGATTCATTGAGGTCCACGGTGATCACATCGCCCACCCGGTAATTGCGTGTGCGGCCAAAAAAGTTGTCGCTCATGCGGCCGTTGTAAATGCCACCCGTGGCCATTCGGGGTTTTTCGACCACGGCGGGCATCACGGGCGAAAACTCGGGTGAATGGGCCATGGGCGCGGGCGTGGTGCAAGCGCCCAGAGACAGGGCTGTGACCGCCAGGGCGGCGACTTTGAGCATCAGGGGCAGGGCGTTTTTCATGGCGCAATCACATGTTGTTGTTCAAGAAGCGCAGCATGCCGTCCACGGCCGAGATGGCTTTGGAGTTGATTTCGTAGGCGCGTTGGGTCTCGATCATGTTGACCATTTCCTCGACCACGTTGACGTTTGAAGCCTCGAGCGCGCCTTGCATCAGCTTGCCTGCACCCTCCAAGCCGGCGGGGGTCACGATGGGTGCACCACTGGCAGTGGTTTCTTTGTACAAGTTTTGGCCCATGGCTTGCAGGCCAGCTGGGTTGGCAAAACGGGCCAAATTAATTTGGCCCAGCACCACAGGGGCCCCACCGGCAGCGGGGACTGCCGAGACCGCGCCATCCTGGCCGATCGAGATGCTGGCCACGTTGGGCGGAATGGTGATGGGCTCTTGTCCCAGCGGTGCGCCATTGGAGGTGACCAGCACACCCGTGGACGACATTTTGAAGTTGCCGTCACGCGTGTAAGCCACTGTGCCGTCAGGCTGGTTGATCTGAAAAAAGCCGTCACCTTGCACCGCCAAGTCGAGTGCGTTTTTGGTGGTGACAAAGCTGCCCTGGGTGTGGGTCTTTTCGGTGGCCACAATGCGCACACCCGTGCCCATCATGAGGCCTGTGGGGGCTTGTGTATCGGCCGTGACCTGCGCGCCGGGTTGACGCAAATTTTGGTAGAGCATGTCCTCGAAGTTGGCGCGGTCGCGCTTGTAGCCCGTGGTGTTCACGTTGGCCAGGTTGTTCGAAATGACCGACATGCGCGTCTGTTGCGCGTCGAGGCCGGTCTTGGCAATCCACATTGATGCATCCATGGTGTTCTCCTGTTCGGTTTAAGCGGTTGTCATCATGGAAGTGCCGGACTCGTCGAGTCCTTTCATTTCCTTGATGACGCGTACTTGGGTTTCAAAACTGCGCGACTGGTCGATCAAGCGGGTCATGGCCTCGATGGCACTGACATTGCTGCCTTCCAAAGCGCGCGGAATCAGTTGTGGCAATCGGTCGGTGACTTCCAGGTCTGTGCCATCGGGTTGTTCGGATATCTTGAACAAACCATCCTCGCGGCGGGCCAGGCTGACGCCGGTGGTGTCCCGCAGACGCAAACGGTCAATCAGGAGGTCGGGGACTGGCTCGACTTGGGCCGGGTCCTTGGCAAAAACGTTGCCGTCAGGCGTGATGTTGACCAAAAAGCCTGGCGGTATGGTGATGGGCCCGGCATCTCCCAAGACCATGTGACCGGAGCCATTTTCGAGTTGACCCTGGATGTTCACCCTCAGGTCTCCCCGGCGCGTGAAAGTCAAATCCCCATTGGGGGCCTGGACTGAGAGGACGGTGGTGCCTGCCATGGCCACATCCAAAGGGCGGCCCGTGGCCATAACAGGGCCGGGATCCATGCGCAGAAGGTCGCGGGCAATGCTTTGAACCACGAAGCGCGACTCAAAGCCCGGGCCCTCGACCTTGACCGATTGCAAGGCCACGTCGTAGCTGCTTTTGAAGCCCACCGTGGACACGTTGGCCAAGTCGTTGACCAGCACCTGGCGTGCTGTGGCCTGCTCTTTGATGGTGGCATTGGAGGTAAAGACAAGGCGGTCCATGGTGGTGTTCTCGAGGTTTCAGTCAGGGGCGATTCAGGGCTTCAAGAACGGATGTTGATGATGGCGCTGGTCATGGTGGAGCTGGTTTCAATGGCTTTGGCGTTGGCCTGGAAGTTGCGCTGGGCAGTGATCAGGTCCACCAACTCTTGGGTCAGGTCCACGTTGGCACGTTCGGTGGCACCGGCCCGGATGGAGCCGAAACCGGCCGAGCCTGCTTCGCCGATCTTGGCCGCCCCTGAAGCGGCATCGGCCAAATAGCTCGCATCACCCACTTGGCGCAGGCCGGAAGGGCTGGAGAAGTTGGACAGCACGATCTTGCCCAAAGAGGCTTGCGATCCGTTGGAATAGGTGGCGTTGACCAAGCCATCAGGACCAATTTTCAAGCCCATTAGCTCACCCTCGGGTGCGCCATTTTGGCTTTGTGACAGGACGGCAAAAGCGCTGGAGTACTGGGTGGACTTGGTCAAGTCGATCGACAAGGTCAGGGCACCCTTGCCGCCTTGCAAGAAAGTGGTTTCAAAAGGCAGTGAAGTCAATGGCGAGACCGCTCTGCCGGCCAGGTCAAAAGTCAGCTCACCACGGTCCAGGTACACGGGCCACCATTCGGTGGTGTCTGACAAACCCGCGGCATCCTCGGTTTGCAGGCCGTTTTTGACATACTGAGGCGCGCCGTTTTGTGTGAACTGGGTCAGTTTCTTCCATTCGGTGGTCGAGCCGAACTGCATTTCTGTGTTCGCCAAACCCCATTCGGCCGAACCACTGACCTGAATGGCCGCGTTGTCGCCGGTGGTGGCTGTGCTGAAGCTCAGTTGTTTGGTTTGGGCGTCAAAACCCACGGTGACGCCAGAAACCTTTTGGCCGGTAACGGGGTCCACGATCGCATTGATCCTGGTCTGCAAGTCCGTGGTGAAGGCGTCAATGTTGGTGTAGGTGGTGGGGAAGGGCAGCTCGATGGTGGAGGCCACGCCATCCACTGAGACCCTGAAGTCTTTGTTGGCAGAGGTGATCAACAAGCTTTTGCTGGTGTTGATGGTCATGACGTCGCCACGCAAGACAGCGGGCTCGCTGGGCTTGCCGCGCAGCGCTTCTGAGGTGGAGGCGGCCACGGTCAGCTTGTCCGAGGCGGCCAGACCCATCAGGTCGATGGCTTTGCCGTTGGCATTCGTGATGGCGATGCTGGACGTGTCACCGGTGGTGCCAGAGGCGATGGAGAAGCTGGAGGTGGTAGGGTCAAAGTTGACCGTGACGCCATAGCGCGCATTTTTCTTGAACTCGTTGACGTCGAGGGTTGCGGCGACGTCGGGCGTATCGGCCGATGCACCGAGCAGGTTGTTGATGGCGGTTTCAAGGCGGCTTGCCAATGCCAGAGGGTCTGAGTCGCTGGCTTGCAAATTCAGGGTGACGGTTCGCGCTTGAGCGTCACCGTCGACGTTGATGTCAAAGGTCAATGCGCCAGTGACGTTTTGCAATGCGCCGGCCGTGAAGTTGGCGGCGGTCAAAGGACTGCCCACGGCCGTGGCTGGCGCAGAGGCGCGGGTGTCGGTCAGTTGGTCCAGCGAATACATCTCGGTGGTGCCGGAGCTGGGCACCACACGCGGATCACCCTTGGGCAAGACGTCGCCGTATTTGTTGACAAACAATTGGCTTCCCAGCACATCGGTGGCTTGCTGGAGCGCCGGTTTGACTTGGGTGTCACCCACAAAAAAGTAGGTTTGCCACTTGGCAAATGGGCTTTCGTTCGAGGGACTTTCGGTCTTGACGTAATAAGCCGATGCCAAGTAGCCATTGCCGCCACTGTCGTACACCGTCAGTGCGGTGCTTTTGTTGTAGGTGTTGGGCTTGGTGCGGTCAAAGTCAGCGGTGATCACCTCTGAGTCGGCGGGCAGGTTCAGGCCTAACTGGATTTTGGTGGTTTCCACCGCTTCGCCGATGGTTTTGGGCGGGATGGTCAGCACATTCAGGTTGGTCAGATCGGCTTTGCCGGACGAGTCCACCGATGCGGCCATCAAGCGCTGGCCTGTGGCGTTGACCACGTTGTTTTGGTCATTCAGAGTGAAGCTGCCGTTGCGGGTGTAGACGTCTTGCAGACCTTCAGGCGTTTTCAGGGTGAAGAAGCCGTCGCCCGTGATGGCCAGGTCCAGCGAGTTGCCCGATGTCGAGATGTTGCCTTGTGTGAATTCTTGGGTCACTTGCTTGAGCAAGACGCCCTGGCCCACGTTGCTGGACGACTTTTGCAGCGGGGAGGTGGCAAAAATGTCACCAAAATCAGCCCTTGAGCGCTTGAAGCCCGAGGTGCCGACGTTGGCAATGTTGTTGGAAGTGACCGACAGTTGCGATGCGGCCGAATTCAGACCGGTGAGTGAGGTGTAAAAAGACATGGTGAAGGGCTCCTGAAATGCGGTGGGTGTGAATTTTTAGGGGGCTTGCGATCTCAACTGCCCACGCGCTTGACGTCGCTCAGCAGCATGGTTTTGCCGCCATCGACTTCGACGCTGACGCTGCCGTCGGCCGGGTTGGTGGAGATGGCGCGCACAGTAGACAAGGTGCTGACCGGGACTTTGACGGTTTGACCGTTCACGACCGCGGTGGCGCTCAAGCTGTAAAGGCCTGTGGGCACAGGGTTTTCAGCCGAGTCTTTTCCATTCCACTGAATGGTCACAGCGCCGGGCAGTTGGGGTCCTTCGACCAGGTTTTTCACCACGCGGCCTTGCTTGTCTTGCACACTGATCTGCACGCCGCTGGCACCCGTGGGCAGGTCCAAAGTGGCATCCATCGTTGCGCCAGCGGTGAGCTGTGTGGGGGTGTCGGTGATGGCCACTTTTTTGCCAATCAAGGCAGCGCTGCCCAGCATGCGCTCGTTGGACATGGAGGTGACAAAACTGTCCAACGAGGTCTGCATGTTGGTCAATGCTTCAAGTTGGGAGAACTGTGCCAGTTGGGCCACAAAAGCTTCGTTCTTGACGGGCTCCAGTGGGTTTTGGTTTTGCAACTGGGCTGTGAACAGGGTCAGGAATTCCTGCTTGCCCATTTCTTCGTTGGTTTTTTTGGCTTGGTCTTTGACGTCTTCGTAACGCGAAACGTTTTTGAGCAAGCTCGATGAGGTGGTGTTAGTGGTGTTGATGGCCATGGCGTGCTTTCTGTTCAGACCTTGCTGATGTCCAGGGTGCGCATCATGAGTTGACGCGCTGTGTTGATCACTTCGACGTTGTTTTGGTAAGACCGAGCTGCGGCCATCATTTCGACCATTTCGGTCACTTCGTTCACGTTCGATTGGTAGACGTAGCCGTCTGCATCGGCCATGGGGTTTTTGGGGTCGGAGACGCGCCGGGGGGGGGCGGCATCGTCGACCATGCGCGCGACCTTGACACCGCCGACATATTGCGCACCGCTGTTGGTCATCTCCGAGTTCATCAGGGCTTTGAAGACCGGGCGCTTGCCGCGAAAAGCGTCTTGTTCGCTGGACGACACCGTGCCGACGTTGGCGAGGTTGGAGGCGGTGGAGTTCATGCGGGTCAACTGCGCGTTCAGCGCTGTGCCTGCAATGCCAAAAATATTGTCCATGCTCATGCTCAGTCTCCTCTTAAGGCTTTGCGAATGCCGCTGATGCGGTTTTCCAGAAAATTCAGCGTGGCTTGGTAGTCAGCTGCGGCCTTACCGTAATGGGCTTGCTCCACGCTCATCTCGACGGTGTTGCCGTCAATGGCGGTGTTGAAGGGGACGCGGTAGAGCATGCCTTCGTCGTTCAGGCCTTGGCCCGAGGCAAAGTGGCCTTTGCTCGTGGCATGCATGGCCGTGTCGTGCTGCTGGGTCTCTTTCATCACGGCCTTGAAGTCGATGTCCCGCGATTTGTAGTTGGGGGTGTCGGCGTTGGCGATGTTCTGTGCCAACACTTCAAGGCGTTGACTTTTGACCTTCAAAGCTTGTTCGTGCACGCCCAGTGCTTGGTTGAGCAAATTCATCTGAACTCCTGATGAGACGGTTCGAGGTTCGTGGTGGGCCAAACTTTTGACCCGATTGGCTCAAGATGAGCCGCTTGACTTCGATATCAGCAAATTTGATGCCAACCTTGTTTGGTGGACTTTGCCTGCATGTTTCGAGGCGAAAGCACAGGCCAGCGGCAATTTGTTGTCATCGGCAAAGTCCTGCGGCCATCATTTGCCGCTGCTCAGCGCAAGCTGGTGGGCGGGTTGCTGCCCACCTCGTTGTACAGACGTGCCACCTGGTTCTTGCCCGGCACACCCAGCGCAGCGCCAGCAGGCGGCTTGGCGGTCATGGGCAGCAGGCTCTGGGTCAAGCTGTGCAGCCCAGCCAGGATCGAGTTGCGTGTGATCGGGGCTTGCGTGTTTTGGTCCACATGCAGGTAACGCGCTTGTGGCCCGGCAATGGGCAAGGGGGCATCAGGGCGGGTTTCCTGGCGCGCGGCGGGGGTCAGCACCGCCAGATACAAATCATCCAAACCCAATGCAGGGCCCTGGCCGCGCAGACCGGCTTGCGAGAAATAGCGGTCCACCAGGTCCAGCTGTTGCAGCAAACCCATGTTCAAAATGTCGCGTGGGTTGTCTTTGAAACCCACCGAGGCCGCGCCCCGGTTGGGGCCATTGCAAAACTGGATGATGCCGTGGCAGTTGCCATTGCTCGCTTGCGGGTTCATGCCGCCACTTTCCATCAGGGTCAGGCGTGCAAAGTCATCGGGTTTGAAGTTGTAGCGCTGTGCCAGGGTCAGCACCTTGTTGCGCACCGCGGGCACCTCGGCGGCTGCAACAAAGCCCTTGGCCACGGCCCGCTCCAAGGTGCGGTCCAAAATCGGATGGCCAACGCTGCTGGAAGATGCTTTGGCCTGGGTAACGGGTCGGGCAGCCAAGGCCTTCATGGTCGAAGTTGGGGGTGCCGACGCGATGGATGGACTCAGTTTGCTCAGTGCCTGGGTGCTGCGTACATTCAAGTCCAAGGGCCCCGAGTAACCGGCACGCAGCAGGTCGGACATCGGCAAGCCTGAAAAATCGACTTTTTGGCCGGTCTGGATCATGTTGGGGTTGCCGATGCCATTGTGAGCGGCCACTTGGTGCGCCAGACGCATGGCCTGGCCTTCTGAAATCGGCAGTTGGTTCTGCGCGTATTGGGCTTTGACCAAACCAATCAAGGTGTCCCCCGCTTGGACTTGCACCAAGCCCGGTCGCTGGGTCACCTGGGCCATCATCTGACCAAATGCTGGCGTGCGTCCCAAAGTGGACAAAATGTCGTTTCTGCCGGTCAGGTCGGCAGGGTTCAGCCCGGGCTGGCTGGTGAATGGGGGCAGCATGGGTGTCATATCAGAAGGTCATTTTCTGTAGAGTTTTGGAGCCTGGTCTCTTTTTGCTTAGGATGTGGACATGATGAGCAACGTCAAAACTTCCACACACACCAAGTCCAACAAGCAAATGCTGTGCCGACTTTGGGACCCAGTCGCCATTCGAGGTCTGTGGTTCGGGGCTTTGTTGTGTTTTTCCAGCTTCTTTGCTGTGGCCAACACCCGTGCACAGCCAGACGCCCCTGCCGAAGCAATGCAAAAAGCCGTGGTCGAATGGGTTGCACAAAGCCAGTCGGTCGATCCAGACAAGGTGGTGCTGGCACCGCTGGACCCTCGGCTGCAAGTGCGCGCCTGCAGCGTGCCCTTGAACATGGACTTGCCTTTTTCACGCCCCGAAACTGTCCGCGTTCGCTGCCCCCAGCCCGAATGGCAGGTGTATGTGCGGGTGAGTCTGCCCGCTCGTGCGCCCGTACCGCCCCCGACTCAGGCTGCCCCCAAGCCTCCGACTCAGGCCGCCCCCAAGCCCCCAGAAAAACGCCAAGTGCTGGTGGCCAGCATGCCGCTGCGTCGCGGCATGACCTTGAACGCTGAACATGTGCGGCTGGCCGAAATGGATGCGCAAGGGCTGCCCGTCAAGGTGCTGGAGCAAGTGTCCCAAGTGATGTACGTCGAATTGTTGCGCGATGTGCCCCCTGATACCCCCTTGCGCAGCCAAGACATCCGCCCCATCATTTTGGTCAAAAGAGGCCAGATGGTGCTGCTGTCGATCGGGCAAGCACCGGGTTTTCAAATATCTGCCCGGGTCGAAGCCCAGCAAGACGGCCGTTATGGCGAACAGATCAAACTTAAAAACAACGATTCAGGGCGAATACTGACTGGATTGGTCAAAGGCCCCAATTTGGTCCAAGGTCTTTGATGTGTTTGATTGTTTAATTGTCGAAATACGCCTTTTGAGCTCAAGATTTAAAATTTACAGCCGAATCCAATGTAGAGCGATGTATCAACTCATTGACCACAGATCAGAAAAGAGAACCTAAATGACGGACCCCATCTCCAGTTTTCGCCGGGTTTCCCAAATGGACTCGTCCACTCGCCAAGCGTCTGCGAAGGGCCAGGAAAGCGCTGTTGAAGCCTTGGCCGAAGCACGCGTTGCACCCGTTTTGCCTCAGTCTGACGAAGTTCAACTGAGCGCCCTTGCGCAAAAAGCCATGCAAGAGCCCGAATTTGACCGCGCCAAGGTGGAGGCCATCAAACTGGCCATTCAGCAAGGCCAGTACCACATGGACACGCGCCGCATTGCCGAAAGCTTCTTGGCTTTGGAAAAAATGATCAATGAATGACCTCGGCATGAGCACTCAACTGCCAGCGCAAGAGTTGATGGACACCCCTTTGTCCCGTGTCAGCACGACCGCGCCCTTGGACGTTGCGCGCCTGAGCGAGTTGTTGGCCCAAGAGTTTGAGCTGCTCAAATCACGAAACATCGATGGATTTGAAGCCCTGCAAGAAGAAAGAATCGCGCTGCTTGAGCGCTTGGCTTTGGTGGCCGAATGGGCCACAGCCCAAACACCCGTGCCACAGCTGTGGCAAGACCTTCAGCCTGGCTTGCAACAATGCAAGCAAGACCATTTGCGCAACATCCAGCTGTTGCAGCGTCAACTTTTGGCCGTCAAGGGTGCCTTGCAAGCCCTCCAAGGCGAAACCAGCGCCACGGTTGACCTTTATGACCGCATGGGCAAAGTGATCCCCGGCCCCGTTTCCGGTCCATTCCTGGACGTTTGAACACATCGCCCCGAGGGCGGGGCTCCTACAAAATGCAGGGCATCCCCTTGTATGCAGGACATCCCCTTGTGGGAGCGGCGCCCCCGCCGCGATTGAGCCTCGCAGACCACGACCCATCGCCCCGAGGGCGGGGCTCCCACAAAATGCAGGGCACCCCTTGTATGCAGGGCATCCCCTTGTGTGCAGGTCCTCCCCTTGTAGGAGCGGCGCCCCCGCCGCGATAGAGCCTCGCAGACCTCGACCCATCGCCCCGAGGGCGGGGCTCCCACAAAATGCAGGGCATCCCCTTGTATGCAGGACACCCCTTGTATGCAGGGCATCCCCTTGTAGGAGCGGCGCCCCCGCCGCGATTGAGCCTCGCAGACCACGACCCATCGCCCCGAGGGAGGGCTCCCACAAAATGCAGGGCCTCCCCTTGTATGCAGGACATCCCCTTGTAGGAGCGGCGCCCCCGCCGCGATCGAGCCTCGCAGACCACGACCCATCGCCCCGAGGGCGGGGCTCCTACAAAATGCAGGGCATCCCCTGTATGCAGGGCATCTTCACTTCAAACTTCTCGGGTCGGATCAATAGGGTCCAAGGTGTGGTTTTTTTTCGTCGCCAGGCCGCATGCCTTTGAGCCAATAAACCCAAGACAGGATCACGGCCACTGCGGTGTAGAGCTCGGGGGGGACTTCTTTGTCCAAGTCGATTCGGCTGAGCAGGGCCAGCAATTGGGGGTCTTCGGCCACATAAACACCGTGACGCAGGGCTTCCTCGATGATTTTTTGGGCCAGATCTTCGTCGCCCTTGGCGGTGACAACCGGGGTTTTGCGCAGGCCGTATTCCAGAGCAATGGCTTGCTTGAGCGGCGCTTTCATGTCCTGATGTCCAACAAACTGCCCGTTGCTGGAGGTTTCCAGGTCACGGGTTCGGTGGGGCCCTGTCCATGAATGACCAGCAGCTGCGTCATGTTCAAACCGGCACTGTCCAGTTCCTCTTGCAGATTGGGCGTGAGTTGCCGGGCGCGTTGCACCACATCTTCGCGCAAGGCCCACATCACCATGTCTACCTCGTTTTGTTTGTGGATGCGGGTTTGCAGCCAGATCTCGCCCAAGTCCCGGTTGCGTGTGTGCAGGTGGATGACCAAGGGCGGCTTGTCTTCGCCTGGTCGGCGGCGGCTGCGGACAAAGCGCAAGGCGACCGGTTCGGCATCCGCAAAGGGCAGCATCATGGACAGCACCCATTCGCGGCCCGTCAGGGTTTCGGCGGCTGTGAGTTGGCGCGATTCGATGTCGTCCAGCGCATCCTGGACCCGCCCCATGGCATCGCTTTGGGTGCTTTGCAGCAGGCTCAGCAGTTGGCGCAGGCCCGTTTTCAGGTCCACCAGACCATGGGCCTGCCCTTGAGCGAGCAGGGCTTCGGTGGACAGGCCACTGCGCTGCATGAGTTGCTTGAGCTTTTCTGGTGTCAGCTGGGCCATTTGGGGGCGCATGGCTTGCCATTGCTGCAAAGCCGCCAATTCGGGGGCCGCGGGGTCTAGGCCTTGTAGCAAACTGTCCAGTCCACCCGAGCGCAGCAGCTGTGCCAGCGCAGCCATGTCCGGAGGGCGAAAGCTCAGTTGTTGCATGCGGCTTGGCACTTGCGGGTCGGGCGGGATGCTTGCTGCGCCCAAGGTCGCAACTGAGCGGTTGGTGCCTTGGGCTTGCATTGGACGCAGCCAAATCGACCCGTCGGCTTGCACCTGCACACGAAACAGCACCGTGTCGCCAGCGGCCAAGCGCAGCCCAGCCGGCAAGTCTTTGGGCAAGTCGATGAAGCGTCCTGCTTGCGCCGGGTCTTGCAGCACCAAGCGCATGCGGTCTTGGCGCATCTCGATGACCGCCTGAATGACCTGGCCATCACGCAAACCGAGTTCAGAAGCGACGCGCTCGACCACCAAGGGCAGCCGCCCTTCCAACAAGATCGTCGGTATTCTGGGGTTGAGGTGGGCGGTTTCAGCCCCGGTGATCATGCAACTTACCGGGCTGTGATCAGGGAAAACGCACCCAACGCTTGGGTTCCTTGCCGTCTTGTGGGTTGCCAGACCGCTCTGCACTTTGGCTTTCACCGCTGGTGAGCAAAGCCACCGAGGCAGGGTGCTGAGCGAGCAGCATTTGGCGCAAAGCGGTCATGCTGGGCACCTGCAAAATGGTTCCCGTGCGCATCTGGTGGGACGAGCCGGACGGAAAGACCTGCGGGTTCAGGCTGATGAAGGCTTTGCGCAAAAAGTCGGGGTGCAAGGGGACATCGGGCAGAGCCCGACGGATCACGCGGTCCAGGGTTTCTCCGCGTTGCACCGTGACCGTGCCGCCCGCGGCGCTGGTTTGTGCCGACATGCCCGTCGAGGCTGTGCCCGAGCCGCCTTGTTGCTGGAGCGCCTGAGGGCCCAGCAGCGCTTGCAAGGCCAGGGCCGCTGTCGTGTCGGCAGACCAGCTGGGGGTGGACAGGGTGGCCAAAGCGCTTGCCAGAACCAAGCAAGTGGCTTGCCGAACGGGGGAAAAAGCGGCGTGTGTCATGGTGTTATTTTCGAAACAAGGTGAACGAATTCACAAGGGAAGAGCCATCCAGGCGCCATTGGAGGCCAGGGCAGGGCCTGCCAATTGCTGCAGCTCGGTGCGGTTCCTGCCGACTTTGACCACTTGGGCCAAAGCCAGGTGTTGTGCCACACTGGGCTCAAGGATGCGGCTGGGCACATGGTTGGGGCTGATCAGCAAGACGCGGTCACCAGGCCGAAGGCCACTGTCCAAGCCCGCTTGCAACTCCAGCGCAAGGCTTGAATTGCGTCGCACATGAAACTGAACCGGCTCGCATTCGGTGAGTTTGTCCAACAAGGCCACCCACTGGCGCATGTGGTGTTGCAACTGAGCTTGCAGACTTTGAACCCAAAGTGTTGGGCTTTTCGCCAAGTCCAGCGGTGCCACCGAAATGGCGTGCGTCATTTGCCATGGTGCTTGCTGGCCTGAACCTGCATTGTTTTTTTGTCCCAGTTTCAAGTGCAGTGTCCAACGCCAGTCGGCGGGAAGGTCGCCCGCTTGTGAGCGCTCAGCCGACGCTTGGGGCTCGGTTGTTGCGGGGGCATGCGGCTGCAGGGAAAACTCGGCCACCCAGCCGCTGCGCTCAGCGTTTTGACTTGCCAACAAGGCGCGCATGTAGGGATTGGCTTCATCAGAGGCTGGCGCAGAGGCCAGCGTTGTGGCGTGCCAACGCTGCGAGCTTTGCAGCTGATTCGCCCAAGCCAGCTGGGCCATGTCCAGCACGGTCTGGCTGGCAAATTGTTGGGGGCCACTGAAACCGTTCAGGTCAAGCGCCTGAATGCCCATGGGCAAACGCCAAGGCCTGGGCGGTGTTTGGCAACTTTGATCGGCCGCTGCAGGCTTCAATCCCCAAGGCAAGACTTCGGCGCTGACCTGGGTTTGGGGTTCATCGCCTTGCACATAAGACAGCACGCGAACACCGCGCACCTTGGCTTCGGAATGGAAGTGGGCTGCCTCGTGCAGCGCCCCTTTGTCGTCCACCCAAGCCGAGCTGATCACCCGGGTTGGGCGGTCCATAGTGGCGTCCAAAATGGCTTGACGGATGGCCGCCAGCTGCGCTTCGTGTTCTTTGATCTGAGGCGGCTTTGCCGCTTGACCTGCAGTGGCAAGGGGCTGAGGCAAAGTGCGCACAGGGGCCGTTGCCACGGATTTGGCTGCCAACTCCGCTTTGCTGAGGCTTTGGGCTGCTGCCCATGTCCCCAGACAAGCCGTCAACATCACAGCGCTGCTGCGCAGCCAGGTCTTGGACCGACAGGCCAAGATCGGCAGGGCAGGGCAGGCCATTTTTTGAGGGCTGAGCATGGGGGCGTTTGATTTGGGTTGGCTTTATTAGAGCGGCACAGGGATCAGCGTCGGCGGGTCGTCGCCATCTGGCCCAGGTACAGTGTGCGCAGGTCACGCACCACGTTCTGGTCCAAGGACATGGTGGTTTCGTAAGTGTCTTCACCCACTGGGGTGATGCTGACCATGGTGGCCCCATAAATCACGCCCTCGACCTTGGTTCGGAAGGTGTCGCTCATCACGGTCATGTCGGCCACGGTGGTGCTGGCGTCGAGTTGTTGGCCATAAACCTGCTCAGTCAAGGAGCGGTAAGCGTCCAGTTTGGACGCCCGGATGGCCAAGAGGCGTTGCTGGGCTGGATTTTTGTGGTTTTGCACGCTGATGACGGCGTAGCCGGTGGCCACCAGGGTTTCACGCTTTTCAATCAAGGGCGTGATCATCGAGGTCGGCGGTGTTGGCATGACCGTGGCGTCTTGGCTCGCGGTGTTCACGGGCAACATGGCATGGCATCCCGCCAAGGCTAAGGTGGTCAGCAAAACAGCTGTCAGTGATCGGCTAGAGGTCATTGTCCTTCTCCATGAAAAAACACCTGCACCCCACAGAGTGGCGCTAAGAAATGGTGTGACTTAGGGTGAACATCGGCATCAAAACCCCCATCTTGAGCGAGTCGGGCGAGTTTTTTGATGTAGTTTTTTTTAGAATTTTTAAATCAGAAATTTATTTTTATATATATTTAAAATCCAATTTAAACCTTTAAATGAATTAATTTTAACTAATAATTTTAAATTCAACCCTATTGAAAATTAATGGAGTTTTTCCTATTTGCATATACCATTCGGTCAATATTAAGAAATCATGTTCGCATGATCATTCAAAACCTGACCTCATTGCCATGAAACCCAGTGCCAAAACCCAAATCATTGGACAAAGTCGAGCCATAGAGTTTCTGAAAGAAATGATCAGAACTTTGTCGGCTTCTTCATCGACAGCGTTGATCACTGGCGAAAGTGGCACCGGCAAAGAGCTGGTGGCTCAGGCCTTGCATGCACAAGGGCCACGCAGCGCAGGCCCTTTTGTCCCCATCAATTGCGGTGCCATTCCTCGTGAACTGATTGAAAGTGAACTCTTCGGTCACCGAAAAGGCGCTTTCACCGGGGCTGTGACTGACCGTTTGGGACGCTTTGAGCTGGCCAACGGCGGCACCTTGTTTTTGGACGAAATCGGCGACCTGCCCATGGACATGCAAGTCAAGCTGCTTCGCGTTTTGCAAGAACGCTGCATCTTGCCTGTGGGGTCCTCGCGCGAGGTGCCCATCGACGTGCGCGTGGTGGCCGCCACACACAGAAATTTGGAAGTCGAAGTGGCCGATGGCCGCTTTCGTGAAGACCTTTACTACCGCATCAACGTGCTGCCCATGAGCACCACACCGCTGCGCGAGCGGCCCGATGACATCGCTTGTTTGCTGGATTTTTATGCCACCAAACATGCCTTGCCAGGTCATCGTCCATTGAAGTTTTCGCCCGACATGATGACCTTGCTCCAAGCCTACGCTTGGCCTGGCAATGTGCGTGAACTGTCCAATTTGGTGGACCGTTTTTCGACCTTGTTTCCATCGCAAACCCTGCAGGTGCGCACGGTGCCCGCCTGCATGATGCCCTCTGGCCTGGCGGCCTTGCAGGCACAGCGGCTGAGCCAGATGCCTGCAACTCAGCCTTTGCAGGCCACCCCCTTCATCGCCCCGATCGATGCTCGGACCAGCGACAACCCCGGTCAAGCGATTCCCTCGCTTGAATCCGGCTTGGCAACTTCCAGTGCAGCATTGGGCAGTGCCTCGATGGAGAGCGATCCTTTGGTCCGTTTCCTGGAAGGCGGCGATGAGGTGCGCAGCACCCCAGAAATTCCCGCGATGCCCCCGATGGCTTTGTCGGCTTCCAACGATGAGATGAGCACGGTTGAAGAAGTCATCTTGATGGCCCAAGGCATTCAGATGCTGCCGCCCGATGGCATCTCGATCAAGCAGCACCTGATCGACATTGAGCGCACCTTGATTGAGCAAGCCCTTAGCCGCACACAGGGCAATGTGTCGCAAACGGCCAAGCTTTTGCAGCTGCAAAGAACCACCCTGATTGAAAAAATCAACAAGTACGAACTGCGTGGCTCTGCCTGAGCTCACTTTGATAGCGCTTGCCAAGTGCTTGGACATGTCAGATCTGTCTTGATGCTTGTCTTGCAGGGTGATTCCCTAATTTGCAGATGGGGCGCAATTCAGAACGGCGGTTTGATGACTTTGGCGCAAGTGCCTTTGATGAGTTTGATTTTGCGACCGTCATTGATGCTCAGATATTGAGCAAAACTGCCGGTTTTGCGGTCCAACACAAACTCTTCGCCGCTGATCATGACGCCAAAGCGCTGGAACATGGCAGGACGGTAAACCTTCAGTCGTGTGCCCATCAGCTGCAGCGTGCCCGCACGGCTTTCAGAGATGCTGATCTTGCCTTGGTACCAGCCTGATTTTTTCTCAAAATCAATCTGAGCCATGGTGATTCTGGAGGGCTCGTTTTCCTTGATGCCCAAAGCCAGTTGACCGTCTAGGTCCAGTTCCAGTTCACAAATCAGATCCATCACCCCTTTGCTGTCGCCAGGCATGGTTTGGGCGGTCAATTCGGGCTCAGGACGACTTTCGCCGATGAGGTGAACCATGCCCCAGATGCCGCCCATGACCAAGAGACCTATGGCGACGCCGATGGCAATATTTTTAAACATGGAAAAACCTTTGAGTCGTTTGGGTTCTGAGCAATGCAGCCGGACCTGTCATTTCAGCAAGCAGACAAGCCTTGTCACACCGTATCACTGGTTGAGCACCGTGATGCTGACGCGTCGGTTTCGCGGGTCTGCAGGATTGCTGGGCACATTGGGGTTGGTGTCAGCAACGCCTTCGATGCGAGAGAACCGATTGGCACTGATGCCCTGAGATTGCATGAATTGCCGTGTCGCATCAGCCCGCTCTGTCGACAAGCTCCAATTGTTGCGCATGCTGTCAGGTGCAAAACCCATGCTGTCGGTGTGCCCACGAATCGACAATTTGTTGGGCAGTGGTTTGATTGATTGGGTCACCTGGGCCATCAGGGCGGCGGCTTTGTTGCTCATCACTGCGCCGCCAGAGGCAAACATGGCGAAGTCCGACTTGTCAACGACTTCAATGCGCAAGCCGTCCTTTTCTCGCGTGATGCTGACTTGTTCCTTGATCTTTTCGAACTGCTGACCTTCAGACAATTTCTGCTTGATCTCTTTTTCGATCTTGTCGAAATTTTCCTTGTCCTGTTTCTGCTTGGGTGTGCCGGTGCCGCTTTCATTGCCGGGGTCTTGCTCGGAAGGGCCGTCTTTGTTGTTTTCTTCTTGGGACGAGCCAAAGTTTTCGCCAGGGCCACCTTGGGCTTTGGGTGTCAAACGCTCCAGCATCGCCGTTTGCTTGGCGGAGAATGGGAAACCTTCGGGGTCGATGATGGACTTGCCGCCGAACAAGCCATTGGAGCCAGCCAATTCGCCAAACACGATCTGGCTGTGGGAGGAGGGCCTGAAATATTCGGCCACGCTTTTGCGCTTGTCTTCATTGCTGGCACCCAAAAGCCACATCAACAAGAAGAAAGCCATCATCGCCGTCATCATGTCGGCCAGGGCGATTTTCCAGGCACCACCGTGGGCCCCTGCGTGACCCTCTTCGACAATGATTTTGCGAATGATCGGCCGCACGACCGGTGCAGGAGCGGCCGCTGGTTCGGTGGCAGCTGGAGCTGCGTTGCCTGCCGTGGCCATCAGGCGCCTCGCATGCCGTCAAAGACTTCGGAGAAGCTCGGCTGACAATGGTGCGCTATGCAGGCCCGGGCTGACTCGATCACCAAGGGTTGTGGATGGCCTTTGAGGTTGGCCACAATCATCTCTCGGATCACGTCAAACACCTGCGCGTCTTCGTTGATGATTTGGGTCAGTCGCCCGGCAAAGGGCTCAAACATGCCGTAGGCCAAAAACACGCCCATCAAGGTACCCACCAGCGCAGCGCCAATCAGCGCACCGAGCACAGGTGGGGGCTGGTCAATCGCACCCATGGTCTTGACCACACCCAACACGCAGGCCACGATGCCCAGTGCGGGCAAACCTCCCGCAATGTTCGCCAAGGCAGCGGGTGCCAATAAGGCTTCATGGTGGTGCACTTTGATGGCCTTTTTCATCAAGTCGTCCAGGGCATCGGCGTCCAGGTTGCCCTGCGAGATCACCATCAAACGCAGGGGATCGCAAATCATCTGAACGATGGAATGGTCTTTGGCCAGTTTTGGAAATTCACCAAAAATCGGGCTGGAGTCGGGGTTTTCGACATGCGACTCCAAGGCCACAACACCTTCTTTTTTCATCACGTTTTGCAGTTTTCCGATCAAAAGCATCAGCGCCAGATAATCCGCTTGGTGCCACTTGGGTCCCTTGATGCACTGACCAATACCGCCCATCGCGGCCTTGAAGACTGGAAAACTGTTGGCCACCAAAGAAGCACCAATGGCCGAACCCCCGATGATCAGGAATTCGAAAGGTGCAGCCTTGATGATGGGGGCCATCTTGCCGCCGGCCAGAACGTACCCTCCAAACACCGCGCCAAAAACAACCGCTAAACCGACAAAGAAAAACATGGTGGCCCTTTAAATCTAGACAATGCACCAGATACCGATGCACCAACCCAGCGTCCATTGAAAAAAGAAGTCCATCAAATTGCCCAGCAAAATGACAGGCAGACCCAAGTACAGGCCTATCCAAGTCCAGCCTGACATCGTCAAGCGGGCTTTGGGGATGTCATGACCCAGAACGGCATGTTCTTGAGGGGATGACGAACTCTTTTTTTCCATGGATACCTCTATTTATCGGACTCAAATGGGTTATCTTGAGGCGAATTTGATAAATTTGGCAAGATCGACGATATGGATGTGAAATGGGGGTCTCTGTCGCAGGCCCATTGGGAAGAATTTCATTCGACCCAGCGCGGCGCTTTGCAGCAGGCATGGACTTACGGTGAGGCCTTGACCTCATTGGGGGTAAGCATGTCGCGTGCCATGGTTTGGCAAGATGGCCAATTGGTCGCGATTGCACAATTCATGTGCAAACGGGTGTTGGGCTACATCTCAATGGCCTCTTGCACGCGGGGCCCGATCTTCCATCCCGATCTCAGCCCCGCTGAACGGGCAAGCATCTACAAGCGCTTGCGCCAATCCATGCCATTGCCGCACCTGAGAGTTCCCTTGTTTTCGCCCGACCGCACAAGCGAAGAACTCGATCCGGTGGAAACCCGGGGCATGTCGCGGGTGATGACGGGCTACGCCACTGTGCTGCTGGATTTGACCCAGCCGCTGCCCACTTTGAAAGCCCAGCTTGAGGGCAAGTGGCGCAACCGCCTGAACAAGGTGTTGGCCCATGAGAAGCTGCAGATCCATGTGCAAGCGAGCCTCAAGCGTTGTGATTGGCTGCTGGGTCAGGAGCTCGCCCAGCGCGAAGCCAAAAATTTTCATGGACTGCCCACCGATTTTGTGAAGGCTTATATCGCCAGTGCTGCCGACCACCGTCAGGCCTTTGTGGTGGCCTATGCCGAATTGGGCAAGAACACCGTGGGCGGCATGCTCTTTCTGATTCACGGCCGCGTTGCCAGTTACCATATGGGCTGGTCGGATGAAGAGGGTCGAGGGCTCAATGCCCACAATGCTTTGCTCTGGCAGGCCATGGCTCACCTCAAGGACAAAGGCGTTGAGGTGCTTGATCTGGGGGGCGTCAACACCCACGATTTGCCTGGCATCTCACGCTTCAAATTGGGCGCAGGCGGACGGGCTGTGACCTTGGCGGGAACTTATTTTTGAGAACAAACATGACGATTGAAGTTTTTTCACGGCGTGCCGCAGGTCGGTGGGTGCTGTGCTGCGCAGGCTTGCTCAGCGGCTGGATGCCCTTGGCCGCGCAGGCTTGGACCCGCATCGGTGAAACCCAGGATGTGGCGCTGTACGTGAACCGCAATGCCATCGAGCGGGAAGACAGCAAACGCAGGGTTTGGGAAATGCAGGACCTGAAAACGCCGGACGCTGAAGGTGTGCGCTCCAGACGCTACCTGAACGAATACGACTGCACCCACAAAATGCACCGTTTAGGCCAGATGACCAGCTACGCCGGCCCCATGATGACGGGCGAAAAAATCGCCGACGTCAAAGAGATGGGCTATTGGCGAAAAATACCGCCGAACGGTGTTTTTGTGCTCACCTACATCGCGGTGTGCATCGAATAAGAAGAGCAGCGCTGCTGGTGATTTATTTGGGTGCAGCGAGCTGGGGCGTGGCGTCGCCTGGGGCTTTGGCAGGTGTGACCCTTGGGAATTGGACCGCTTTGTCGCGGTTGCTGACCACGTTGTTTTTCTGAAGGTTTTCGAGGTAGCGCTCTTTTTGCAGGGTGACCAGGGCCTCGACGTCGCGGTTGAGTTTGTCAGAGGTGCCAACGGCACCCTTGAGGGCTTTGACCTCGTTGCCCAAGGCTTGCACCGCGTTGGCCTGGGTTTGCAATCGGCCGTTCATGGCCTGGACTTGCCTGAGCAAGTTGTCGCTGCTGGCGGCGACTTGTCTGGCGGTTTCGCTGGGCACACCTTGGACCACGGAGTCAGATTTTTTCATGGCTTCGTTGATGCGCTGTTCAATGAGGGCTTGGGATTTACCTTGCTCAACTTGAAGGGCATTGACGCTTTCGATGCTGCGGTTGATGACGTCGAGGGATTCAAGTCCGCTGTTGAGGTCGATGACGCGCTTGCCCACAGCCAACATCATGGTGTCGAGTTGGTTGATGCGGCTGTTCATGCGAACGCCCATGACCAAAAAGAAGACCAGGCAGATGATGAGCAGGCCGCCGGTGGCTCCGAGAAGCAAGAGGGCTTTTTTGTGGCCGACTTCGGTCAGGGTTTTGAATTCGCTGGTGGCTTTGTGCATGTTCCGGCTGGCAGAGGCGGCGGCCTCGGCGGACTTGCTGGCGATGTCGGCAGAGTCGAGCACGGCGTTGGCCAGTGCCTGGTATTGCTGGTAGGCCAAGTCGTCGACGGGCGCGGCCATGGGTGGCTTTGGCTCCGTGGGGGCCATGGTGGGGGCCACGGTTGGGGCTGTGGGGGCCATGGTGGGGGCCTCAGCCTCTGTGGCAATGGGCTTGTCTTCAGTCGGCGCGTCTGGCGTGTCGGTGACGGGTGCATCCACCAGGATGGGTTCTGTAGGGGTAAATTCTTTGTCGCTCATGGTCTTTTTCCTTAGGCTTTGGCCGATGACGCAAGTCGCTGCAGTTGCTCTGCCAACTGGGCGTTGCGGATTTTCAGTTGTTCGATGCGGTTTTTGAGTGCGCTGTCTTCACCCCAGACGGTCAGGTTGGGGGATGGGGTGGGGGCTGACGCCTGCACCGCAGGCTTGGCAGGCGCCGTGACGGTGACTTTGGCGCGCAAGCTTTTGCCTGGAAAGAGGCTGGCTGTTTTGCGTCTGGCAGGGGCGGAGACTGGAATTTTCTGGATGTTGGCCGGAGCCTTGGGTTGGGCGTCCGGTTCGCTGAGTTCCTGCTTGGTCTGAGGCTTGGCCTCGTCGGAGGCCACCGAAATGTTGACGGCTTGTTTGGTGTCTCTGCGAAAGAGGGTGTTGGGTGGCATGGTGTGTTCCTTTTCGGCTTAGCGCGGCTGATCGGGTTCAGTGGGGGCGGCGAGAGGAACGCTCTCCACTGAGGCTGGGGTATTGCTTGTTGCTGGGGCGTTTTTGGGTTCTGGCCATTCAATGGGCAGGGGCATGTGGGCTTTGATCTTGGCGCCAACATGGATGCCAAATGCTTCGGGTTGGATCCACAACATGGACAGGGTTGACAAGCCCAATGCTGCGCCGATGGCCATGCCCAAGAGCGTGTTGTTTTTGCGCCATTTGCCCACCATTTGTGTGCTTTGGGTGATGGCTTGCTGGCCCTTGTCATGAAAGGCTTGAACCTGTTGTTTGACTTGTTGGGTGCGGGCATTGGCATTGGCATTGGGCTCGCCTGGCGACGGGTCAGCAAAAATGGCAGCATCAAGAGGGTTGATGTCGCGGTCTTTGTTCTGGCTTGGGTGTTGGATGCGTTTGAGCAGTTGTGTCACGGGCACCAGATACCCTTCGGTGCGGGCGAGGTCGAGCGCGGCTTGGGCCTGTTCAGCGTTGGGGGCTTCGATTTCCCAGCGCAGGATTTTGCGTCCAAAGGCGCTCAGGTTGTGGCTGGCATTGGTCCCGATCGTGAGCAAGATGGCCCGGATGTTGGCACCTGGAAAGTTCTGGATGAGGCGGGCCAAAAGTTGTATTTCGGCTTCGGGCAAGTCTTGGGCGTCTTGCACGATCCAGATTTGGGCCCGGCGGGTGTCGGACGGCGCGCGGATGGCTTGGTCCACCGTTTGACTTGAGAGCGCTTCGTTGAAGCGGTTCAGCAGGGAGTCGGTGTTGCTGGGAAAGTAGACCTCGATGGTGTTTTCGGGAGATTCCTGGCGCAAGCTGTTGAGCAGTATGCCCAAGTAGTGGTCGAGGAGGGCTTCGTGTTGACATTGCAGCGACAAGCTCATGCCTTCGCGGGCAATGGCATTGGTGCAGCCTGCGATGCGCATGCGGTCGGCTGCTCGGAACACGAAGTCTGTGGGGGTGGCGCCAAGGTTGGCATTCATGCACGGACTCCTTGGTCGCTGGCTTTTTTGCCATCAGGACTGAATTGCATGCTGAAGGGGACTTTGACTTGGGGTTTGGGTCGAGGTGAATTCATGGGGGAGGCCGCTTCAAGGCTGAAGACGTAGGCGATGACTTGGGCAACAGCGTGGTAGAGGTCTTCGGGCACTTGTTTTTCGACTTCGGTGGTGAAGTAAATGGCTCGCGCCAATGGGGCCGCTTCGAACAGGTGGATGCCGTGGGCTTTGGCTTCTTCGCGGATCAGAGCCGCCATGTGATCGGAGCCTTTGGCGACCATGATGGGTGCGCCGTCTTTGGTGGGGTCGTATTCGAGGGCCACTGCGAAGTGTTCGGGGTTGGTGATCACAACGTCAGCGTCTTTGACGCGGCTCATCATCCGGGAGTTGGCCATTTCGCGTTGACGTCTGCGAATTTGCGCCTTGATTTCGGGGCTGCCTTCCATTTGTTTGTATTCGTCTTTGACTTCTTGCTTGCTCATGCGCATGCGTTTGTTGAACGAGTATTTTTGCCAGGGAACGTCGATCAAGGCGATGACGGCCAGGCTCAGCGCGACCCACAGTCCCGATTCGATGACCATCCGGCCAGCCGCGTTGAGGGCCGGCTCCAGACTCATTTGGCCGATTTGGACGAGGGCGTCCATGTTGGAGATCAGGGACCACCACAACACGGTTGCCACCAGGACGAATTTGAGTATGGCTTTGGCCAATTCGACCAAGGCGTGTGTGCCAAAGATGCGCTTGAGCCCACTGATGGGATCGAGTTTGGAGCCCTTGGGCATGACGGCACTGAAGGACAACAGGTAGCCACCGGTGATGCCCGATGCCACGACCGCAGCAATCATGGTGAAGATGATGATGGGCATGACCAGCACAAATCCGGCCAGCAGGTGTTCCCCAAAGTGGGCGGGCAAAAGCAGGGGCTTTTCGATCAGTTGGCGATCGAAAACAAACCCTTGTGCAAACGTGGCAGAAAGGCGGGTGATCAGCCAACCACCGGTGAGCATCAGCATCACAAAGGCGCCAATGACGATGACGGCGGCAGGCAACTCAGTGGAGCGTGCAACTTGGCCGTCTTCGCGCGCTTTTTTGAGTTTTTGCGCCGTTGGTTCTTCGGTTTTGTCTTCTGCACTTTCAGACACGAGGTACTCCAATCACGTCCCGCAGGACTGAAAAGCCTTGTCCCCACAGCCATTCGATGCGACCGCCGATGCTTTCCATCGAGATGATCAAAATGATGAAGCCCGCCATGATCATGGCGGGAAAGCCGACAGCAAAAATATTGAGGCTGGGCGCAGCGCGGGTCACGATGCCCAGGCCCACGTTGATGAAGAGCAGCGAGACCATGACGGGCAATGCCATGAGCACAGCGCCCAGAAACATCATGGAGCTCCATTGCAGCACCCGGCCGTAAACGGCCTGGTTGAGGATGTTGGTGCCAATGGGCAGGCTGTTGAAGGATTCAAGGATCAGACCCAGCAAGATGGCATGGCCCCCAAAGCCCACAAAGATGAGGGTGGACATGACGATGAGCAGCTGCGAGATGACGGGCACGTTGCCCATATTGGGGTCGATCATGTTGGCCATGGACAGGCCCATGGCAGCAGCAATGCTTTGGCCGGCCACCACCACGGCCGCGACCACGATTTGCAGGATCAGGCCCATGGTGGCACCGATCATGATTTGGTTGAAGACTTCGACCAGGCCTTGGGCGCTGGTGGGGTCGATCACGGGCCAGGTGTACAGGGGGTAGACCAGCCAGGCCAGCACCAGCGCCACCAGGATGCGCATGCGGGTGTTGAAGGCGCTGAGCGAGAAGATGGGCGCGGTGATCATGAGGGCCGAGATGCGCAGCATGGGCCATAGAAAGGTGTAAAACCTTTCAACAACATCGGCGGCCAAGAAGTTCATGGGGTGTCCTGCAAGCGGCTCAGACGAACAGGGTCGGGATGCGCTCGAAGATGCTGCGCGTGAAATCGACCAAGGTGACCAGCATCCAGCTGCCAAACAGCAACAAGGCCAGGGCCATGGCAATGAGTTTGGGGATGAAGCTGAGGGTCATCTCGTTGATCGAGGTGGCGGCCTGGATGATGCCGATGAGCAGGCCCACGGCCAAGGCCACGAGCAGCAGTGGGGCGCTGACGAGGGCGATGGTCCATAAGGCCTGTCGTCCCAGATCGATGACGGTGGCGGTGTCCATTGGGGCTTTCCTTCAGGGCATGGCAAAGCTGCCAGCCAAAGAGCCCATGATCAGGCTCCAGCCGTCAACCAGCACAAACAGCATGAGTTTGAAGGGCATCGAGATCATCATGGGCGAGAGCATCATCATGCCCATGGACATGAGCACACTGGCGACGATGAGGTCGATCACCACAAACGGGATGTAAATCAGAAAACCGATGGTGAAAGCGCTTTTGAGCTCGGAGGTGAGGAATGCAGGCACCAAGGTGGTGAAGGGCACGTCTTGCGGGCTGGTGAAGTTGGTGTTGCGCGCGATTTGCATGAACATGGCGATGTCGTCTTCGCGGGTTTGCAGCAGCATGAAGGCGCGGATGGGTTTTTCGGCGGCCACCAGGGCTTTGTCAAAAGCCATGCCCTGGTTCATGTAGGGCAGCAAGGCGTTTTGGTAGACCTCGGTGAGTACCGGGGACATGACAAACAAAGTCAGGAACAAGGACAGCCCGATGATGACCATGTTGGGCGGGGTCTGCCCTGTGCCCAGGGCCTGGCGCAGCAGTGACATGACGATCACGATGCGCACAAAAGCGGTCATCATGAGCAAGAGCGACGGCAGCACCGACAAAATCGTCATCAGCGCCAGCAGTTGCAGGGTCAGGCTGTACTGAGTGCCCTTGCCAGTGTTGGTGGCGGTGATGGCGGGCATGTCAGGGGCCGCTTGCGCCAACAGGGGCAAGAGGCTGAGGACCAGGATCAAGAACAGCCCTAGGCTGAAATGGCGCTTCATGGCGTAAGGGTTTCTGTGGGTTGGGCAGACGCAGGCGTTTGCAAGGGCCAGGGGGTCAGGGCGGTTATATGGTGCGCAGTGACACCCAAAAGCACTTCCTGGCCATCCATCTGGACGAGGACGATTTTTTGTCGGGTGCCCATGGAAATGCTTTCGATGATTTGAAGCCTGGGTGTGTTTTTGCGCATGAAGCTGGCACCGTTTTGCATTTTTCGCAGGCCCCAAAGCAAGACCAGCAGCAAGGCAATGACGAGTGCGAAGCTCAACACATATTGCAGCCAGTTCAAGAAAGACCATCCGGCGTTCATGTCTGGGCTTTACAAGTTGTCGAGGCGTTCGGAAGCGGGCACCACACGGGTCAGTCGGATGCCGTAGCGGTCGTTGACCAACACCACTTCACCTTGTGCCACCACGGTGTTGTTGACCAAAAGGTCCAGTGGCTCGCCTGCGATGCGATCGAGTTCGACCACGCTGCCTTGGGTCAGGCGCATCAGGTCGCGGATTTTGATCTGGGCGCGGCCCACTTCAATCGACAGGGTGACCGGGATGTTTTGCAGGACGTCCGTGTGGATTTGGCCCTTGTCCGTGGTGTCGCTGGGCATGGCGTTGGGGGTGGATTGTTCGCTCATGGCGTTCCTTGTGGGGTGATCAGTGTGGGGCGTTGGGACTGACGGCGTTGACGATCTTGATCGCCACCTGGCCGCCCATGGAGCCAACTTCAACGTCATAGACGGGCATGTCTTGCACCATGACGCGGGCAAAGTCGGCCTTTTTGAAAGGCAGCACATCGCCTATTTGCATGCTTTTCAGCTCTTGCAGGGACAAATTGAGTTTGCCCAGCAGGACTTGCATTTCCAGTTCGGCGTCGTGCACCGCGTGGCTGAGCTGGGCACGCCAAATTTTGTCGGAGTCTTCGTTGCCGTCACCGGTTTGCACGCGGTTTCGCAGCAGATCGCGCACGGGTTTGAGGGCCACGTAGGGGATGACCATGTCGAGGAAGCCCGAGCCCTGTGAGGTGGCCTCAGATTCGAAGCGGCAGAGGATCACCAGGTCGTTTTCATCCACGATCTGGGCGAATTGGGGATTGATTTCCGAGCTGATGTGCTCTAAATCAACGTGTGTCAACGGGGACCAGGCTTCTTTCAGAGAGCGAAAGAAGACTTGCAGGATGATTTTGATGATGCGGGTTTCGGTGGGTGTGAACAACCGCCCGGGTGGCAACTGGCCTACACCACGGCCAAAGCCGCCAAAAAAACTGTCAAGTGAACTGAAGACCACCGTGGGCTCAATGACCACCATGGCATAGCCACGCAGGGGGCTCATGCGAACGATGTTGACTGAAAGGGGCGGTTTGAGATCTTTGAGGTAGTCACCAAAACGCACGATCTGCGTGCGTGTGGGGTTCATGCGAGGGCTGGTGCGCAGCACTTCCAACATGCCCAAGCGGAACAGGCGAATGAAGCGTTCGTTGATCATGTCCAACGAGGCAAGGTTCACACCCAGCGTGCTGTCTTCGGCGGCCAGGTCGTGCTTGCGGACCTGAACGTCCATGTTGTATCCGGATTGAGAGTCCAGGTTGTCATCAACGAGGTTGGCCGACAGGGCGGCCAATTCCTCGGTGTACAAAAGGGGTTGTGAGTCAGCCATGGTCAATCAGTTCAAAGGGTCTTACTGAACCACAAAGCTGGTGAAAAAAACTTCTTCGATGCCACCAAAATCTTCGTATTTTTCAAGGACATCATTGAATTCAGTGCGTATTCTTTCGGCCATTTTTTTCCGGAAATCAGCTTGGTTCAAATCGGTATCCGTGGTCAGGCGTATCACGTCCAGTGCGGCGGCGCGCAGCGCAAACTCATGTTTCTTCACGTTTTTGAAGACGCGCTCGTCATAGTGGGTCATGATGGCCAGTCTCACCTGAATCACTTTTCGTGAGTTGGTGAGGTTGGCAACCATGTCTTTTTCGAGCTCCATGTAGTGGTTTTCGAATCGGGTCAGCTCGGGTGAGTCTTTGGTGACCTTTTGAGGAGTCGGATCGCTGGCTGGATTTTTGGGCGCAGAGGCTTGTTGCTCCAGCGCTTTCAGCTGGGCTTCAGCTGCAGAGGTGTCTTTTTTGTCGAAAAAACCCGTGACAAACAGAGTGCCTGCGACGGTTCCTGCCAGCAGCAAGAGCCCCACGACAGCGATCAAGATGATCTTGACGATGGGTGATTTCTTTTTGCCTTCAACTTCGGTGTCTTCATCTGCCATGTTGTGCTCTCTTTGTTCAAGTGTTAGACCAAGATATCCAGACCCTCGGCGGAGTCATTGACGCTGGGTGCGCGGCTTATTTTTTCAAGGGTGACTTCTGAACGGCCTGCATCGGTCGAAGCAGATTGGCCCCGGAATGAACCAGGTGTCGGGTTTTCACCATTTTTTCCAGATTTGCCATCCCCTACATCGATGTGAGCAAAATTCATGCCCATTTGGTTGAGTGTCTCCTTGAGTTTGCCCAGTCCTTCTTGAAGCAGCTCTCGCGTGACGGCATTGGGCGCGGTGAACACGGCGTCAAATTCACCGCTGCGCATTTTCATTTCGACTTCGATGTGTCCCAAGGTGGCCGGGCGCAAAGAAAGTTTGAGATGCCATTGCCCTCTTTCCATCTCGGACAGGATGCGTTGCCCCACGGCTTGACCCATTTTGTCGGCCAGGTTTTGGATGTTTTCGCTGCGGGCGTTGAAGTCGGGCAGGTCAGGTGAAGGGCCGCTGGGGTTGGGTGGGTCGTTGCGGTGGTTGGCCGGTGCGTCCCAGCGGGAGGCAAAGTTGGCGTAAGCCGTGCCCTGGGTGCCTGTGCTCTGGGCTGCGCCTGCGGAACTCAGCAGTTGCTCGAGGGTTTCGCCACCCCAGTCCGAGCCCAGATCCAGCTCGCTGAGGCTGATGGGGGCTTCTTTGGGCGCGCGCTCGTTGTGTTGCAGCGCGCTGGGGTTGACGTTGCGTTGCATCCAGACGGCTGCTGGGGGTGCCATGCGCATCAGCTGGAGTGGCGGTACTTCGTCCGTGCTGGGCGTCACGGTGGGTTTTGGGGTTCGATCAGGGGCTTCAGCCATGGCCCAGAGCGCTTGCGCTGTGGTCATCGCAAGACCCACCAAAGGCGTGGTCAAGCCTGTGGTTTGCCCGTTGGCTGTTGCGGTGGTTTGCGCTGTGGTCACCGCATGGCCAACTGCAGGAGCGGCCAAGCCTGTGGTTGGCCAATCGGCTGATGCGGTGGTTTGCGCTGTGGCCACCGAGTGACCAAGGTTGTGAGCGGCCAAGCCCATGGTTGGCCAATCGGCTGCTGCGCTGGATTGCGCTGTGGTCGCCGCATGGCCAAGGTTGTGAGCGGCCAAGCCCATGGTTTGCCCATGTGCTGTTGCGGTGGATTGCGTTGTTGTCACCGCATGGCCGAATGTTGAAGTGGCCAGGCCCATGGTTTGCCAATGGGCTGTTGCGGTGGTTGGCGTTTGAGCGGCGCTGATCTGAATGGCCAGCGGGGCTTGCGGGGGGCTGAGATGGACGTTGGCCATTGTTTCGGGTGCACCGATGGCACTGCCCACGGTCACAACATGGGCGTCTGGCTTGGAGATCATGGTGGCATTCACTGTGCCCGCATGGTTGCCAAACAGCCAGTTGATGGCGTTTTCATCCAAGCCTTGTGCGCGCGCAAATGCCTTCAGGCTTTGTGAGTCCGGAGGCGCGGTTTCAGGCGTGATGACACTCATGTGAGGCCCCAGGGTCACGGCTTTAAGAGCCACTGCTTGCAAAGGCATGGCTTGTGCATAGAACACACCTTTTTGTCCCGCCATCTTGAATGGATCGGCAATTTCCTGCCCGGGCTTTTCGGCCAGAGACTTTTCCTTGAGATCCATCTCCGTTGGGCTTGCCGTTTGAGATTGGAAAAAGTCGGACATGAGATGACCAAAACTTTTGCCATCAGGTGTTGAATTGATGTCAGATTTGAGTTCAAAAGAATTCTTAATCGGATGAACATTGGTCTGACTGAGGTTGTCACTGAGGTTGATGGTCATGGATTGAGTTTCTCCAAAGGTCTTTGTTCCTGAAACGCTGGCGGCCAATCTTTGCCGCTCGTCTTGCTTGTTTGTATCTTGAGCAAGTTACGCACCAGCTTGTGTCGTTCACGATCTCGTCTTGGTTTGGAGTCTGGCTGTCAGGTTTGTTGGCACGCAGCTTGCTTCACGGTGTAGAGATTCCGTTAAACACTGACTTTTTTCCTTTAAACATCGCTTTTTTGACCATGAACACCTTGACCCTGTCAACGATCCGACAGAGCTTGTCACGCTACGACCTGGCGGGTTTGGGCTTGCCTGTTCTGGTTTTGTTGATCATGGCGATGTTGGTGGTGCCACTGCCCCCCTTGTTGCTGGACATCTTGTTCACTTTCAACATCATGGTCAGCTTGGTGGTGGTCATGATCGCGATCGGCACCCGTAAACCGTTGGATTTTTCGTCTTTTCCTTCGGTTTTGCTGTTTGCCACGATGTTGCGACTGGCTTTGAACGTGGCCTCCACCCGTGTGGTGCTGGTCCATGGCCATGAAGGGCCTGAATCGGCCGGTAAAGTGATTGCGGCGTTTGGCGAGTTCGTCATCGGCGGCAACTATGTGGTGGGTTTCATCATCTTCGTGATCTTGATGATCGTGAACTTTTTTGTGGTGACCAAGGGCGCGGGTCGCGTTTCCGAGGTGAATGCCCGATTTACCCTGGATGCGATGCCCGGCAAGCAGATGTCGATCGATGCCGATTTGAACGCCGGCGTGATCGATCAGGAAACCGCCAAAAAACGCCGGGAAGAATTGGCGCAGGAGTCTGATTTCTTTGGCTCCATGGACGGTGCCTCCAAATTCGTGAGTGGCGATGCGATTGCAGGTCTGCTGATTTTGATCATCAGCATCGTTGGGGGCTTGGCCATCGGCATTGGCCAGCACAGCTTGCCCGTGGGCGAGGCGACCAAGTTGTATGTGCTGTTGACCATCGGTGATGGCCTGGTGGCACAGATTCCTTCTCTTTTCCTGTCGCTGGCCACCGCCATCATCGTGACCCGGGTGACGACCTCCGAGTCCATGACCGAGCAGGCCTCGAGCCAATTTTCAAATGTCCCCGCTTTGTTCATTTCTGCTGGTATTTTGACCATCATGGGATTGGTGCCAGGCATGCCCCACATGGTGTTCCTGACCCTGGCTGCCGCCACAGCCGGTATGGCCTTTATGGTCATGCGCAAACAGTTGCAAATGGAACAAAGTTTGACCACGCCAGCTTTGCCGGTCAATGAAGGACCCAAAGAGCTGGACTGGGACGATGTGGAGCAGGTGGATTTGATTGGCCTGGAAATTGGTTATGGCCTGATTCCGCTTGTGAATCAGGAATCGGGCGGTCAGTTGATGGCGCGTGTCAAAGGGGTGCGCAAGAAATTGTCGGCCGAATTGGGGTTTTTGGTTCAACCCGTGCGCATTCGCGACGCCCTGAATCTGGAGCCAGACGCTTACCACATTGTCCTCAATGGCGTGGTGCGCGGCCGAGGCGAGGTCAAGGTGGGCCGGGAGTTGGCCATCAATCCCGGCAAGGTGTATGGCACTGTGGAAGGCCAAGCGACCAAGGAGCCGGCTTTTGGTCTGGATGCTGTCTGGATTGAGCCGGCCTGGCGTGATCAGGCCCGTGCCTTGGGCTACACCGTGGTTGACCCCAGCACAGCCATTGCAACCCACATGAACAAGGTTTTGCGGGAAAGCGCGCACGAGCTGTTGAGCCATGATGAAGTCCAGAAATTGCTGGACAAGCTGGGTGCCAAGTCACCCAAACTGGTCGAAGAGCTGGTGCCTGGCAAATTGTCTTTGGGCGCGGTGACCCGCACGCTGCAAAATTTGCTGCAAGAGTCTGTGCCGATTCGAGACATGCGCACGGTGGTTGAAGCTTTGACCGAGGTCAGCAGCCGTACACAAGACCCCGACCAATTGGCGCAGCTGGTTCGCCCCAAGCTGGGTCGCATGATTGTTCAGGGTTTGCTGGACAACCGCGACACCTTGATGGTGTTGACTCTGGATCCTCATTTGGAGCAGTTGCTGCACAACGTGCTGCAACAAAACAATGGCTTGTCTGGCATGGTGCTGGAGCCGAGTCTGGCCGAAAGCCTTTTCAGTGCTTTGCGCGAAAGTGCGCGCAGCACCGAAGAGCAAGGTTTTCCAGCTGTGTTGGTCGTGTCTCCCGCCATTCGCCCATGGATGTCAAAGGCTGTTCGCTTTCGCGTGAGCGAATTGACCGTGATGTCCTACAGCGAAATTCCAGATGATCAGCCTGTCAAGGTGATCAACACCGTGCAAGCCGAGCCTCGCAACAACAACTCTTCCGTTACCAAGGTCTGAATATCATGGAAATCAAACGAATTCTCGCCCGCGACAGCCGCGCTGCCAATGAAAAGGCCATTCAGTTGTATGGCAAAGATGTGCTGATCATTTCAAGCCAGCGCCTGGACAACCAGATTGAGTTGATCGTGGCGGTGGACCTCGAAGCGACTGCCGCAGCCCCTGCCGTGCCAGCCGAGTCGTCCCGGGTGCCTGGCCCAATGCGCGAAGACGCCCCTGACGATTTTGTACCTTTTGCCAAGCTGTTTCATGATGCGAGCGCCTTTGCGCCCCTGGGGTCCCATGAGCAGCGACCTGAGGCTGATCACAGAACTGTTCCCTTGGTGGCTTTGCCCCAAAATGCGAACAGATCCCATCAACAGGCTGGCTCTGATCAGGCGGGTCAAGCCAACGCCCAGCAATTGCGCCACGAAAGCCAGCGCAGTCAGGAAATCGTGGAGTTGCTGCGGATGGAAGTTGCGGCCATGCGCAAGGAATTCAGCTTGTCGCGTCTGATGATGCCTTGGCAAGATGGTTTGCGTTTGTCGCCAGCCATCCAGCAAGTGTCAATGGCCATGGTTGAAGTGGGCATGCCAGTCGGTTTGCGTGCTTTGTTGACCGACAGCATTCAGGAACTTGACAGCTTCGAGCAGGCCTTGCCCGTGATGCAAAACTTGCTGATCAATGCTTTGAGCCGCTCCTTCATGACGGCGCCCGAAGTCGGGGTTCACGCACTGTGCGGTCCATCGGGCTCAGGCAAAACCTTGATGGTGGGCCGATTGGCCTTTGCTGGCGCACTGGCACACGGGGTTGAAAGTCAAGTGATGGTGAGCTTTGCTGACCATCGCCCAGGGGCTTGGGCTCAGATGCAGTTGCTGGCCGCGCAGTCGGGTGTGGCTTGTTTCCGCGCCACCAACTGTGAAACGCTGCGCACTTTGCTGCAAGAGATGGAAGGCAAGACCGTGTGGATCGATACCAGCGGAACCGATTACCTTGCGCAGGCCCAATTGCTGATGACGCAACACCCACAGGTTCAGCGGCATGCCGTTTTGCCGCTTGATGCCACGGTCACCAGTGTGCAAAAAACCATTCAAAATTCGTCCTTGAATTGGTCATCCCTGATGCTGACCAAGGTGGACGAGGCCGCATACCCTTGGCCTTTGATCACAGGTTTGTCAGAGCAGTGCTGCCCGGTCTCTTGCGCTGCAGGAAGCGACCGAATTGATCAGCCTGCCGAGCCATTTGACCCTGCCCGTTTGGTTCATTTGGCATTGGACCCTTTGCTGAGCCATGTGTCCGGGGCCGTTGACGCCGGACAAAGCATGGCAAGTGCGCCAAGCACATCACGAACAAGCGGGCAATCTGCGTTCAAGCCCAAGCTGGTCCGTTCTGTTGAAGTCGATTCCGAAGAAAGGAATTTGTCGTCACCCAAGATCAATAAAATGAATGTCTCTGACGCCATTGAGATTCCCACTTTGAAGGGTTATCTGGAGAATGCGACTGCTGTTCGGGAAAAAGCGCCTACTATTTCATCTAGAAAGAAAATCTCAAATGGATAAGAAACCTTTTCCTCAGGTGATTGGTGTGGCCAGTGGCAAAGGCGGCGCCGGCAAAACCACGGTTTCCGTCAACCTCGCAGTGGCGTTGACGCTGCGCGGCCACAAGGTCATGTTGTTTGATGCCGACTTGGGCATGGCCAATGCGCAAATCACTTTGGGCGTTCATGCGCCATTCAACATCAGCCATGTGCTCAGCGGTGAAAAGACGCTGGAGGAGGTCATGGTGACCACCAAGCAGGGCGTTCGTCTGGTGCCTGGCGCTTCTGGTATTCGTGACATTGCGGCGCTGGACATCCAGCAAATTGCCAGCATCGTGCGGGCTTTTGACGCCCTGACGGAGCCGGTGGATTACTTGGTGGTCGATGTCGCCGCTGGCATCGCCCCGGCTGTCCTTGATTTCATGGCCGCTTGTCAGCGCCGTTTTGTGGTGGTGTGTGACCAGCCTTCGTCCATTGCAGATGCTTATGGGCTGATCAAGGTCATGGCCACCGAGCAGTCGCTGAACGAGATCTACCTGATTCCCAATATGGTCAGCAGCGCCCATGATGGTCGGCAGTTGCACCGCCGCTTGAACGATGTGTGCAATCGGTTCCTGGGGATTTCCGTGAAGTTGTTGCAGTCCATCGAGGCCGATGATTTGGTCTTGCAGTCCCTGCGCAAATACCAGTCAGTTCTTGAGTTTGCACAAGGCAGCGCAGCTGCGCGTGATTTCCGGTGGCTGGCTGAAGCAATTGACATACTGCCGCCCGTTGAGGGCTCATCAGGTCGGATGCAGTTTTTTTCTGAACGCATGTTGCGCGCGTCTTGTCCCGGGTAATCGGCGTGGTCAGCACCATTTCACTGTATGAGCAAGTGGACAACCGCCACGAATCGCTGATCATCGCGCACATGCCGATGGTCAAGCGGGTGGCGATTCACTTGAAAGCTCGTGTGCCGCCTTTTATGGAGCTTGATGAGTTGATTCAGGTCGGTATGGTCGGGCTGATCGAGGCTGCGCGCTCTTTTGATCCGACCAAGGGGTTCGAGTTCGAGAATTTCGCACTGAGCCGGGTGCGTGGAGCCATTTTGGACGAGGTGCGCAGACAGTCCTTTTTGCCAAGGTCGGCTGTCGCCTTCAACAGAAGTGAAAACGAGGCGGTACATGTGTTGGCCGCTGAGTTAGGTCGTGCGCCCAACCAGTCGGAGCTGGCCTTGTTCATGGGCAAAGACATTGAAGATTTTCAAAAAGAACGCGGCTTGGCCAAACGATTTGAAACCTTCTCCATGGAAGTGGTCAACGACGAAGTCATGAGCATGCCCGGGGACCGCGCCATGCAGCCGGAGGTGATGGTCGAGGAGGCTGAGTTCATGGATGCGGTTGTACAGGCCATAGACGACTTGCCCGAACGGGAAAAATTGGTCATGAACCTGTACTACGTCGAAGAGTTGAACCTCAAGGAGATTGGAGAGGTGCTGGGTGTGAGTGAATCCCGGGTCAGTCAGATCCTTTCAACGGTCGTCAAAAAGTTACGGCTGACACTCCGGGTGGGTACATAACTTGATAAAATTGTGAGATATGTTCTCAATTTTTTCTTCTAAAACGCCTGATGATGAGATGCAAAAAGCGCAAGCGCTTTTTGAAAAATTGACCTCTTCCAATTCAGATTCTCGAGAAGTGAGAAACCTGCGCTTGCGCATGTCACTGCTTTGCAAGGCCCATTTGGACAAATCTTTTGTTGAGGGTGCAGAACAAACGGCGCAATGGCAGGAGCTGGCCGAAAAGGCCATCGCCAACGGAAAAAAAATACCGTCACAGCCCGAACCTTCAGTTTTTCAAAAAATCAAGGCAGGTGAAAACGACGTGTATGTTTACCTGCCGGAAGAGTACGCACACGAGGCTTATCTTCTGGGCTCACGTTACCAACGCGCCGAAATCCCTGCTTTAAAGGCCATTGAGTCGATGCAGGGTCTGGCCAACCAATTGTGTTTATACGAATTGAGTCTGTCGGAGCCTTTCCAGGTTTTGCAGTTCCTGCGGGATGAATTAGGTCAATCATCGGACAGTTCAAGCACTGCTGACTTGTCTTGAGCTCCTTGTCAACTTGATCTTAGGAGAGCCTCATGGAACCCTTTATTTTGGCTTTTATTGCCATTGGTTTACTGGTGATACTGGTTTTTATCATTTACCTGGTGGACCGGGTGAATGCCATTGAAAAAGAAACACGTCAATTTTCCCGCTCCTTGAAGGGTCCTCAAGAGGCTCGAGCGCTGGGGCCTTTTGCGGGTTTTACATCCAAAAAACTGTGGGATGCCATGACCGGGCGTATTCCTGAGGGCATGGATCCTTCCGTGGTGGCTGAGGTGCGCGAGCGTTACGAGCCAGTTTTACAAAAGCACATTGAGGCGATTTTTCAAGAGGGCGTCAAGGACGGGCAGCGTGGCATGTCCGGGGATCCCAAAAACACCAAGCTGATTGCCTCGTTGCACGGCACGATCGAATCCTGGTTGCCATCGGCCCAAGTCAACACCATTTACAAATGTGGTTTGGACAGCCAAGAGTCGCCTTCAACCCAATGGGATGGCTTGCGCAATGCCCTTGATGAAGCTGCTCAAACCCTTTACGCCATGGCCCTGTTGACTTTGCGGGAACCTCCATCATCGACTTTGATGCCTCAGGCAGTCGTGGATGCACCCGACACGGCCGCAGTTCCAACTGCCGCCCAATAAACCTGCTGGCCCGCATTCAAGGGCTCAAGTTTTTCCTCGCTTGGTCGATACCCTTAATACAAGCATTTGATAAAGGGTTTTTAACATGCGTGCCTATTCAAGAGCGGCTCAAAGTTACGGTTCGGTGCAAGTGGTCACCGGCGTGGCGATGGCGGACAATGTTCAGCTGATTCAGATGTTATTTGATGGCTTGACAGAAAGTCTCGCATCGGCCAAAGGCCACATCATGAACAACTCGATTGAGGAAAAGTCAAAGTCCATTTCACGTGCAGGCCGCATTGTGGTGGGTTTGCAAGGCGCTTTGGATTTCGAGCGTGGCGGCGAGTTGGCGCAAAATCTGAACGAGTTGTATGCCTATGTGACTCGGCGTCTGTTTCATGTCAATGCCTACAACGACTTGACTGCACTTGAAGAAGTGCAAAGCCTGATCAAAGACATCGCTGATGCTTGGAAGTCTTTGCCCAGTTTGTTGGGTCAGGTCAAGCCGAATTCGATGACCATGAATTGAATGTGTTTGTTCAAAGAGCAGCCTCTTCATGGGGCTGTTTTTCAATCGCATTGATTTGGTTTTGGACTAATGCTGTTAATGGCATTTTTTCTTTGGTTGTCGAGTTTTTTATTTGTTTGATGCTCGAGTTGCTCATCAAATGCCGTCTGTGCTCTGGTTCATTAAAAACCTTTTAACCGTTTCAGCGGTAACACTTTACTTTAAGCCTGTGAGTAGCCCTCCTGTTTGAAGGTGAGGGGTGATCAACAGCAATTTGTCGTCCACCCAATGAGCGCGCGATTGGCCTTTTTATTCGTGCCACTGGAGATCAAATTGGATTTGAGATCGAGCTTGCAGACGACAAACAGCTTGGTCTTTTTGGCGATGGCCATGTGCCCGAATAAGAAACCGGTAACCGCCGGGTGAGTCGTCCTGCAGAGATTGACCTGTTTAATAGGTCATTGCGTGTCGGAGGTCTTTAGACAACAACCGCCCCGGGGTGGCCGGAACGGTTGTTGGGACATCACATGCGGCAGCCTGCGCCCGAGTCGGCCAATGCCTTGGCGGCAATGCCAATGACCTTGTTTTCCTTGTTGGAAACTTCTCGCAGGTAAATGTCTTGCACAGGGTTGTGCGACTTGCTCATGGTCCATTTGCCGCGGGGGCTGTCAATCACAGCCACTTCCATGGCTTTGATCATGGCAGCCTTTTGGCTCACATCACCCTTGACGGCATTGACGCCTTGCACCAGCAGCAAACCCGTGTCGTAACCTTGGACAGCGTACACGTCGGGTTGCATCTTGAAGGTCTTGGCGTAGTTCAATCGGAACGTTTTGTTGCGTTCGGTCTCAATGCCATCGCCGTAGTGCAGGGCTGTCAGCACGCCGTCAGCGGCGGGGCCCGCTGCATCCAGCACGCCTTCGGTCAGGAAGCCCGAGCCATAAAGCGGAATCTTGCCCTTGAGGCCCGCAGCGGCGTAGTCACGCAAGAATTTGGCTGCGCCGCCACCGGCAAAGAAGCAGGCCACAGCGTCGGGCTTGAGCGCGGCCATTTCAGTCAGCAAGGCCTGGAATTCGACGTTGGGAAAAGGAAGGCCCAATTCCTTGATGATGGTGCCACCCGCTTTGGTGTAGCTCTCTTTGAAGCCTTCGAAGGCTTCGTCACCAGCGGCGTACTTCCAGGTGATCCACACGGCCTTTTTGTGGCCGCGCTTGACCATGGCTTCTCCCAACGCCATGGTGGGCTGACTGTTGGAAAAGCTGGTGCGGAAAACGTTCGGAGCACATTGAGCTCGGGTAGCAATGTGCACACCTGCGTTGGGGATCAGGCTGATCACGCCGCTTTCGCGGGCCACGCGGTGGATGCCCATTTGCACGCCCGAATGGACGGTGCCGATCAACACATCGACTTTGTCGCGCTGCACCAGTTTGTTGGCGTTCTCAATCGCTTTGGAAGGCTCTGACTCGTCGTCTACTTTGAACCATTCGATCTCGCGGCCACCGAGCTTGCCGCCTTGTTCGTTGATGGCCATGCGCACACCGTTTTCAATGGCGACGCCCAACTGAGCAAAGGTGCCGGTGTAAGGCAACATGAGGCCGACGCGGATCTTGCCAACTTGGGCCAAGGCATTTTGGGACAGCATCAAACCTGTAGTCGATGCGCCCAACAGACTTGCGCCCTGGGTCAATATTTGCCGACGTGAAGAAGAGAGGGACATGGGTTTTCCAAGTAAGAAACTGTTTTGGGTACGCAACAAACAGGTTTGTCGCTTCTTTGAGCAATCCATTATGAGACTTTATTGGGACTTGGATTGCAGGCGCCCATAGGAGTAAACCCGAGGGTACTCAGTTCAAACTGCGCCTGATTTAAGTGGGTTCATTTCAAGTGGTGTTGTCACTGAATGAAGACAAGCCGGTTGATCAAAAGCCCTCGAATGGGACGTCAGGTGAGCTTCAAGTTTCGGAATTGACCGTCAAAATGGTCTGCCCGACAGGGATCGAACCTGTGACCCACAGCTTAGAAGGCTGTTGCTCTATCCAACTGAGCTACGGGCAGAAACTACAGAAGAATGAAACAGAAAAGGCCCTCACGGGCCTTTGGGTTCTGAGTGTCTTGAAAAAGACTTTTAAAAAACAATTTCTTAATTTTGAGTTTAAGAAATTGGTCGGAGCGGCGGGATTCGAACTCGCGACCCTCTGCTCCCAAAGCAGATGCGCTACCAGGCTGCGCTACGCTCCGACTGCGCTTATTCTAACGCTCAAACCACCACTTTTGGGCGTGATGGTTGAAAAAGTCATGGTGAATGTTCATCCGTCCGAAGACTCAAGTACAGAAGCTGAAGGCGCTTCGATCATGACTTGCTTGTTTGGCCAAGAAAAAGGCCTGCAAAAGCAGGCCTTTTGTCAAGGTGCGGTGTCAGTTCAACTGCCGCGCGTGATGGGCATGCCGAGGTCACCGGGCAAAGCCAATTGCTTGGCCAGTTCCAGTTTGGCCAGCGAGTTGCGGTGCACTTCGTCCGGACCATCGGCCAGGCGCAAGGTGCGCTGGTGGGCGTAGGCATAGGCCAGAGGGAAGTCTTGCGACACACCGCCACCACCGTGCGCCTGAATGGCCCAGTCGATGATCTGACAAGCCATGTTGGGGGCCACGATTTTGATCATGGCGATTTCGGCCTTGGCGACCTTGTTGCCCACGGTGTCCATCATGTGCGCGGCTTTGAGGGTCAGCAAGCGGGCTTGCTCGATCATGCAGCGCGATTCGGCAATGCGCTCTTGCCACACGGTTTGGCGAGCCACTTCGCGGCCAAAGGCCACGCGCTCGTTCAGGCGTTTGCACATCAACTCGAGGGCGCGCTCGGCAATACCGATGGTGCGCATGCAGTGGTGGATGCGGCCAGGTCCGAGGCGGCCTTGGGCGATTTCAAAGCCACGGCCTTCGCCCAGCAAAATGTTCTCGGCTGGCACACGCACGTTTTTGAGCACCACTTCCATGTGGCCGTGCGGTGCGTCGTCGTAACCAAACACCGACAGGGCGCGCACCACGGTGATGCCGGGCGAGTTGGCAGGTACCACAATCATGGATTGTTGTTCGTGGCGACCGGCATCGGGGTTGGTCTTCCCCATCACGATGTAGACCGCGCAACGTGGGTCACCCGCGCCGGATGACCACCACTTGCGGCCGTTGATGACGTATTCGTCGCCGTCGCGGCGAATCTCACATTCGATGTTGGTCGCGTCAGACGAGGCCACATCGGGTTCGGTCATCAAGAAGGCCGAACGGATTTCACCGCGCAGCAAGGGCTCGAGCCAGATGTCCTTCAACTCTTCGCTGGCGTAACGCTCCAGCGTTTCCATGTTGCCGGTGTCGGGCGCCGAGCAGTTGAAAATTTCAGCCGCAAAGGGCACGCGGCCCATGATCTCGCACAGCGGCGCGTATTCGAGGTTGGACAAGCCTTGGGGCGCGCGGGTCGACTTGGGCAAAAACAGGTTCCACAAACCGGCGGCCAGCGCCTTGGGCTTGAGTTCCTCGACGATTTTGGTGGGCACCCAGGCATTGCCTTTGGCGCGGTTTTCGGCGATCTCTTCGAAGAATCTTGCCTCGTTGGGGTAAATGTGCTCGTCCATGAAGGCCAACAAACGGGCCTGCATATCTTTGACCTTGGGGGTGTATTCAAAATCCATGGTCTATCTCCTTGAAGTGATGGGTCGTAAAAAGGGGGGTCAGGCTTTGCAGGCGAACTGCCAGGCCAACTCGGCCATCGGGCGCGCACCGGCGCCGGAGGTTTTGGCTTGCTCGCTGGACGCTGTGCCGTCTTCGACGCGTTTGGCAATGCCTTGCAAAATCGCGGCAATCCGGAACATGTTGTAGGCCAGATAAAAGTTCCAGTCTTTGGCCAAAACCTCGGGTGTGGTGAAACCGGTACGCTCGCAATAGCGGCGGATGTATTCGGCCTCAGACGGTATGCCGAGAGCTGCGAAATCAAGTCCGCCAATGCCCCGGAAGGTGCCCGGCTTGATGTGCCAGGCCATGCAGTGGTAGCTGAAGTCGGCCAACGGGTGACCCAACGTGGACAGCTCCCAGTCGAGTACCGCCAGCACGCGTGCCTCGGTGGGGTGGAACATCAGGTTGTCTAGGCGGTAGTCGCCATGCACGATGCCGACCAGGGACTCGTCTTTGGCGCTGTCCGGAATGTTTTTGGGCAGCCACTCGATCAGCTGGTCCATCTCGGGGATGGGCTGGGTAACAGACGCCGCGTACTGTTTGCTCCAGCGGCCAATCTGGCGTTCAATGTAGTTGCCAGGTTTGCCATAGCTGGACAGGCCTTGCTTGGCCACATCGACCTTGTGCAGCGCGGCCAGCACACGGTTCATTTCGTCGTAAATCGCGCCGCGCTCGGCCTGTGACATGCCGGGCAAGGATTGGTCCCACAGCACGCGGCCTTGGACAAACTCCATGACGTAAAACGCGCGGCCAATCACGGCTTCGTCGTCGCACAGCACATGCATTTGGGCCACGGGCACATCGGTGCCGTGCAGGCCTTTCATGACCGCAAATTCTCGCTCGATGGCGTGGGCCGAAGGCAGCAGTTTGGCCACGGGGCCGGGCTTGGCCCGCATCACGTATTGGCGTGTGGGCGTGATGAGTTTGTAGGTGGGGTTGGACTGGCCGCCTTTGAACATTTCCACGCTCAAGGGGCCTGCAAATCCGGGGAGTTTGGCGCTGAGCCAAGCTTCCAGGGCTGGGATGTCGAAAGCGTGGGTGCCGGTGACAGGCCGGGTCCCCACGAAATGGTCAAATGCACTCATGGGTTAACCCGGGCTGTGGGTCGGCCGCACCAAGCGGCCGACGGAAGAGACAAGTTCGAACGCGTCAGTGGTCCGCGTTCACGATCAACAAAAGCGCATCGCGGTCCAGCACCACCAAGCCGCCCGGCTCGATGCGGATGATTTGCTCGCGCTCCATTTGCTTGAGTTCCTGGTTCACGCGTTGGCGTGATGCGCCCAGCAATTGCGCCAGTTCTTCCTGTGCCAGTTGCAAGCTGATGCGGATCGCTTTGGCGTCCGACAAACTGGGCACGCCATAGCTGCGCAGCAAATGGTTGAGTTGCTTGGCCAAGCGCGCACGCAGTGGCAGGGTGTTGAGGTCTTCCACCAAGCCGTAAAGCTGGCGAATGCGCCTGGCATGCAGGCGCAGCATCGCGTCGTAAAACTCGACGTGCTGCGTCAGGATTTTCTTGAAGTCGGCCTTGGCCACGTTCAGCGTGGTGGTGTCGCCGTGTGCATAGCAGTCGTGCGTGCGCCGATCCCCGTCGAAGATCGACACATCGCCAAACCAGATACCCGGCTCCACATAGGTCAAAGTGATTTGCTTGCCCGACACCGAGGTCGAGCTCACGCGCACCGCGCCCTTGGCACAGGCGATCCACTGCTCCGGCGGGTCGCCCCGTGCCGCGAGCATGTCGCCATCTTTGTGTCGTTTGACGTAAGCGCATCGAAGTATGTCGTGTCGTAGTGAAGGTGAGAGACTTGAGAACCAGCGACCATTGTTGATCGCCTCTCTTTCCTCCATTGTCAGAATCGGTTCGTCCATGCTCTGTCCTTTGAGTGACTGATGATCGGGTTTTTGTCGCCTGGGGGACCAGTCGCTTTATTCGTATTCGGGGTTTTGCTTGTTCAAAAACGCAGCAATGCCAATACCTGCGTTGGAGTGGTGCAGGTTTTTGACAAAGTGGTCGCGCTCTCGCGCCAGTTGCGCGTTCAAGCTGCTGCCATCCGCGTCGCTGATCAGCTCCTTGATGCTGGTCAGCGCGTTGGGGGCACGCGCGTTGACCTGTTCGCACAGTTGCAAGGCTTGCTGCAATGCATGACCCGCATCGGCCAAACGGTTGACCACGCCCAGCTGCTGCAGGCGCTCGGCACCGATGCGTTCACCGCACATCAGGAGTTCGGTGGCCAGCTGACGCGGCACGGCGCGCGACAGGCTCCAGCTGCCGCCACCATCGGGCGACAAAGCAATGGAGCTGTAGGCCATCACGAACACGCTGTTGCGCGCGGCCACGATCATGTCGCAGGCCAGCGCCAACGAAAAACCGGCACCAGCCGCCGGGCCTTCGACGGCCGCCACCACGGGCTTGGGAAAGGTGCGGATGGCCTCGATCCAGTTGTGCAGGCCTTCGATGCTTTGCGCCTGGTGTTCGGGAGGCAGCTGCCGATTGTTTTGCAAGCGCTGCAAATTGCCGCCTGCGCTGAAGATGCTGTTAGCCCCGGTGATCACCACGCTGCGCACATCGGGGTTCGATTCGGCCACGCTCAGGGCTTCGACCCCGGCTGCGTACATCTCGGGGCCAAGGGCGTTGCGAAACTCCGGGTTGCTGAGGGTCAGGACCAGGGTCCGGCCTTCGCTGGTGCTGAGCAGTTGGGCGGTCATTTTGTTTCTTAAGCAGTTGGGGACAGAGCTAAAGATCTGTCCCGCAAAGTCATTCAGATTGGGACAGAGCTAAAGATCTGTCCCGCAAAGTCATTCAGATTGGGACAGAGCTAAAGATCTGTCCCGCAAAGTCATTCAGATTGGGACAGAG
>JAIXOX010000052.1 GCA_027486555.1 Comamonadaceae bacterium | reverse complement strand
TTCGTTAAACTGTTTCATGACCTGCCTCCTGAGTTGTGGCACTGGGTTGATAAAGGTTTCACACCCATTAACTTAACCCACGTTTGTCAGGTGGGCAGGTCATCCATCATGTCTACAGATATCCAGCGCATGACCAAGCTGTTTTGCTATTGGGGTTTTTGTTGGAGCCCCGCCCTCGGGGCGAATGTCTGCGGTCTGCGAACGTTCCATCGCGGCGGGGGCGCCGCTCCTACAGGTATACAGCGCTTGGACGAGATTTGGTGCCATTGGTTTTTTCGTGGGAGCCCCGCCCTCGGGGCGAATGTCTGCGGTCTTCGAGCGTTCCATCGCGGCGGGGGCGCCGCTCCTACAGATATGCAGCGCGTGGCTGGGCTGTTGTGCCATTGGGGTTTTTGTGGGAGCCCCGCACTCGTGCGAATGTCTGTGGTCTGCGAGCGTTCCATCGCGGCGGGGGCGCCGCTCCTACAGATGTGCAGCGCGTGGCCGGGCTGTTGTGCCATTGGGGTTTTTGTGGGAGCCCCGCCCTCGGGGCGAATGTCTGCGGTCTGCGAGCGTTCCATCGCGGCGGGGGCGCCGCTCCTACAGATATGCAGCGCGTGGCCGGGCTGTTGTGCCATTTGGGTTTTTGTGGGAGCCCCGCCCTCGGGGCGAATGTCTGTGGTCTGCGAGTGCGCCATCTCGGCGGGGGCGTCGCCGTTACAGATGACGCACCATCTCGATGTGTGCAATCCCTGCATCTTCAAAAATCGCACCATGCGCCTCAAAGCCTGAGCGCTTGTAAAAACCCTCGGCACTGCATTGGGCGTGCAGGATCACCTGGGTGTCGCCCCGGTGCCTGGCGGCGTCCATCAGTGCGTGCAGCACGCGGCGACCCAGATCGCTGCCGCGCATCTGCTTTTTGACGGCCATGCGGCCAATGCGGGCCACGCCCGGGGCGTGTTGGATCAGGCGGCCCGTGGCCACGGGCATGCCCATGCGGTTCAGTGCGACCGCGTGCAAGGCGGTGTCGTCCTCATGGTCCAACTCCATCTCGACGGGCACTTTTTGTTCATCCACAAACACCTCGTGGCGCAGCGGGCTGGTCTGTTTGTGAAAGTCCTGCCACGAACCCACATGCACCTGCACCATGTCTTCGCCGCGCTCAAAGCCTTCGAGCATGTCGCGCAAGGGCGCAGGGATGGGCTGGCTCTTTTTGGCCACCGGGTCGGCATACACATAGACCAACTCGCTGGTGATCAGCAATTCATCACCCCGAAAAATCGCCCCTGCAAAGGTCATGGACGAGTTGCCCACGCGCTCACAGCGCATGCACACGTCCAGAAAATCGTCCATTTCAGCGCTGGCGTGGTACTCAACGCTGGCCTTTTTGACAAACAAATCACCGCCCAGCTGGTGCATGGTGTCGGCGTAGGGCATGGCCAAATTCCGCCAATAGTCGGTGACGGCCGTGTCGAAGTACATGAGGTAGTGACCGTTGAAGACGATCTTTTGCATGTCCACCTCGACCCAGCGCACGCGCATGCGGTGAGAAAAACGGAAGTCCTGGCGTTTCATGGTGTTCCTTTTGATTGGCTTGAGCAACAAAGTTCAATGACTTGTGGGAGCGGTGCCCTCGCCCCGATGGTGATTTGAAAGAGGAGATCGCCGCGAGGGCGCGGCTCCTACAAAAAAGCGTGTTTCAAAGCCTGTCCAGCATCGGCATGCGCTTGCAGGGCATCGGGAATGGCGCGGCCCATGGTGATGAAGCCATGGATCACACCTTTGTAAATCTCCAGATTGACCGGCACGCCGGCCATGCGCAAGGTGTCGGCATAGCGCACGCCCTCGTCTACCAGCGGGTCGCATTCGGCCAAGCCCATCCAGCATGGGGCCAGGCCGCAGTGGTCGGGCGCGTTGCCGGGGGCAAAGCGCCAGTCCTCCCGGTCGGATTTGTCGATGTAGCCGTCAAAAAACCAGGCGATGGTGTCTTTGTCGAGCATGAAGCCTTCGCCAAAGCTGTGGTGCGAAGCGGTGTCCTGTTTGGAGCCGCAGCCCGGGTAAAACAACAGCTGCAAGGCGAGTTTGAGCCCCGCATCACGGGCCATCAAGGCGCAAACCGCACTCAGCGTGCCGCCCGCACTGTCGCCGCCCACAGCCAGGCGCGTGGTGTCCAGGCCCAGAGTTTGGCCTTGCTGGTGCAGCCAGTTCAGAGCGTCCCAAGCGTCGTTCACGGCCGTGGGAAATCGGTGCTCGGGCGCGAGCCGGTAGTCCAGCGACACCACGGCGCAGTGGCCTTGGCGGCTGAGTTGCCGACACAGCACGTCGTGTGTGGTGAGGCTGCCCACGGTGAAACCGCCGCCGTGCAGGTAGAGCAACACCGGCAAGGCGGTGTTGCTGTGCGGCGCATACAGCCGAGCAGGCATGGCGTGGCCATCGCGGGCCGGGATGGTGATGTCCTGCACCCGGTCCACATGGGGTGCGGGTTGCAGGTCCAAGATCGGACCGCCAATGTCGTAAAACACGCGGGCTTGGGGCGCCGTCATGGCGTGCATGGGGGGGCGGCCAGCGCGCTGAACGCGGTCAATCAGGGTGCGTGTCGCCGCGTTCAGCAAGGATCGGGGGTTGTGGTGGTGGCTGCTCATGCAAGGTGGGGGCCTATCGCCAACGTGACGGCGGTGGGCCGTTGGGCTTGGTGATTAGAGGCTTCCTGAATCAAAATAAATGGCATCCTACAACGCGCAGGGCCATGTGCCTGTCACCCCCACCGCAAACACCCGGAGATCTTTGCATGTCGTTCATCAACTACGTCACCCAAATCCAAATCGACTTTGGTGCCATCGGCTTGCTCAAGGCCGAATGCGAACGCGTGGGCATCACCCGCCCCTTGATCGTGACCGATGCGGGCGTCAAGGCGGTGGGCATTCTCGACAAGGCCCTGGCCGCCCTGCCCGGCTTGCAAGTCAGCGTGTTCGACCAGACACCGTCCAACCCAACCGAGGCCGCTGTTCGCGCCGCTGCCGCCGTCTACAAGCAAAACAACTGCGATGGCCTGATCGCCTTGGGCGGCGGCTCGTCCATCGATTGCGCCAAAGGCGTGGCCATTGCCGCCACCCACGAAGGCCCGCTCAAGACCTACGCCACCATCGAAGGCGGCTCGCTCAAGATCACCGACCGGGTGGCCCCCTTGATTGCCGTGCCCACCACGGCCGGCACGGGCTCCGAAGTGGCCCGGGGTGCCATCCTGATCCTTGACGACGGACGCAAACTGGGCTTTCACAGCTGGTTCATCGTGCCCAAAGCCGCCATTTGTGACCCCGAACTGACTTTTGGCCTGCCGCCCATGCTCACGGCCGCCACCGGCATGGATGCGGTGGCGCACTGCATGGAAACCTTCATGGCCGCGCCCTTCAACCCGCCTGCCGATGGCATTGCGCTCGACGGCCTGCAACGCGCCTGGGCGCACATCGAGCGCGCCACCAGCAACGGACAAGACCGCGAAGCGCGCCTGAACATGATGAGCGCCAGCATGCAAGGCGCGATGGCCTTTCAAAAGGGCTTGGGCTGCGTGCACTCGCTCAGCCACAGCCTGGGCGGCGTCAACCCGCGCCTGCACCACGGCACTTTGAACGCCATGTTTTTGCCCGCCGTGGTGCGCTTCAATGCGGCCGCCGAAAGCGTGCAAAAAGAAAACCGCCTGAACCGCATGGCCCAGGCCATGGGCTTGCAAAGCGGCTCGGACATCCCAGACGCCATCCGGGACATGTGCGCCCGCTTAGGGCTGCCCACCGGGCTGGGCGCGATGGGTGTGACCGAAAGCCTGTTTGATGCCGTGATCACCGGCGCACTGGCCGACCACTGCCACAAAACCAACCCGCGCATCGCCTCGGCAGACGAATACCGGGACATGCTGCTGACCAGTCTGTAAAGCTCAGCGAAAAGCTGGTTTTTGTAGGAGCTCACCCCTGTGAGCGAATGTCAGCCCATTGCGCGGGTGTGCGCAAGACGCTTCTTCATACGGGCTTTGGCTTTCTCGCGTGCCTGCGCCTTCGCCAAATGCCCACGCAAAGCAGCATCCCACGCCGACCGTGCCCAGCGCACCGCCTCAGCTGGCTCGTCAAAGATCGCATCGGGCGCAGACCAGTAAGACAAGGCCACTGGCCTGCCCTTCATGGGGAAGGTGAAGGGCGTGAGGCCCAGCGCTTCAAACTCAGGGCGGTTTTGCCCGTCCGCCTTGAGGTAAAGATGCTGGTTCATGACGATGGCGAACATCAGGCCTTCGTGGTACAGGCCATGGCCGCCAAACATCCGGCGGGCCGTGACCTCTCCCCACTTTTCAAGGAGTTCCTGCAGGAACCCGATGAACTCACTCAAAGGCTGCCCCGGCCGTTTTCTGCGTGGTACTTTTGGGCGGTTTCCCAAGCCACGGCTTGCAGATGGGCCGCCACGTCAGCGGGCAGGCCTGCGGTGTACTTGCTGCCGATCGGGTTGATTTTGAAGACCGAAGCCAACACCGTGCAGGCCCCCAGATAGGTGCCCTGCAAAGTCGGGTGGCGCTTGTCACCGACGATGAGCGGGATGTCGGGGCGTTTGGCAACCGAATTGGCAAAGGCCAAACCGGCAGGCACCACCAGGGCATTGTTGGCCTTGCCGACCTTGGTGTACTCGGCAGCCAACGGCGTGGTCATGTCGGGCTTGTCGGAATAGGCCCAGGACATGAACAGGACAGGTTCGGCCCCATGCTTGCGCACGGTGTCGCTGTGCTTCTTGGCAAATTCATGAAAAACCGATTGCAGCTTGGGGTGGATGGGGCACTGGCTGCAGTCCATCATCATCACCGCGTCAAAGGGCTTGTCGAAGGTGTTGAAGCGCACCTCGTTGTCGCCCACAAAGGAATAGCTCGACACGCCACCGGGCTTGAAATACGCCTCCAGGTCGTGCCAGTTGATGCCCGAGCCGCTGATGGTGGCCGACACATTGCGGGCGCTGCGCTTGCCGTTGTCAGCCGCTCCGGCCATCAACTGGCCCAGGTGGCCGTGCATCGAGTTGTTGTAATAAAAGAAGCTGTTGCCCACCCACAGCATGCTCCGGATGGGGCCCGGTGCGGCGGCTTTTTTGGCCTCTGGGGCGGCGGGTGCCTGGCCGGTGGTGCCGCAAGCGGCCAGGCCCAGGGCGATCAGCAAAAGCGCAGCGGGGCGAACGATGTGACGCGTCCAGTTCATGAGGAATCCTTGAGGTTGAATTGACAAGGCTCAATGTGCCCCAAGGTCAGGGCGAGGTCAGTCACCTGGGTGCAAGTGGCTGTGTTCGGGCATCTTGGCCCCTACATGCAACTCACCCCGAGCTTCGGCCAGCTCGACTTGGCGCTGACGCTCGGCCAGTTTTTCTTTTTGCTCAGGCGTGCGCTGGTCGTGGCAGTAAGCGCAGCTCACGCCCAACACGAAAAGCGGTGACAGTTTGTCTTGCGCACTCAAAGGCCAGCGGCAAGAGCGGCACAGCTCGTGGTGGCCCAGTCCCAAGCCGTGGCCCACGCTCACGCGCTCGTCAAACACAAAGCAGTCACCTTCCCAGGTGCTTTGCTCGGGCGGGATTTCTTCGAGGTACTTGAGGATTCCGCCTTCGAGGTGGTAAACCTCCTCAAAGCCGCGCATTTTCATAAGCGCGGTGGATTTTTCGCAGCGGATGCCACCGGTGCAAAACATGGCCACTTTGGTCTTTTTGGCGGCTTCGCCTTGCAGGTTTTCCTGCGCGTCCAGCCACGCGGGCAGTTGCACAAAGTTTTTGAGGTTCGGGTTGACCGCGCCCTTGAAGGTGCCAATGGC
>JAIXOX010000115.1 GCA_027486555.1 Comamonadaceae bacterium | reverse complement strand
CGTGACCGACCAAAAACCTTTGCCATCGGCCCAATCGCACCAGGCCATGGGGTCTTCATCGCGCAAGCGCTTGAACGTGTTGTGCGGCGTGCCGTTCACATAGCTGTCGTGGTCCGACAGGTCGGCATGGCCGTCGTCGCTAGGGTTCCAAACCGTCATAACTTTCTTTCAAAACAGGCTTCAAAAAACTGCACCATCCATTGCCCAAACAAGGGCGCATCGGCGCGATTGGCCAAACTGGCGTGGGCTTTCTCCATGGTCGGCGCATCAAGTTTGTCGGCCAAATGCGCCAAGACGGCTTGCATGAACACCAAAGGCATTTCGGGGTGAAACTGGGTGGTCCAGATGTGCTGGCCGATGTGCATCGAGCCGATGGGGCAAAAGTCACTGCCACCCAGACACACCGCGCCTTCAGGCATGCGGGTGACTTGCTCATTGTGCGCAGCCATCAAGGTGGTGGTGGCTTGGCTGGGTTGCATCCACTCTGCCGTGGTGCTCCAGTGCGTGGGCGCAGTGCCCAAGCCCCAGCCCGCGCTGTGACGCGCCACCTCGCCGCCCAAGGCTTTGGCCACCGCCTGGTGGCCAAAGCACAAGCCGATCAGGGGTTTCTGTTCGGCGTCCAACTGGCGAATGAAATCCAGCAAGGGGACCATCCAAGGCAAGCTGGCATCATTGACCGAAGCCGGGCTTCCGGTCATGACATAGCCGTCATAGGCTTGCGAAGGAAAGACACCGTCCTTGACAGGAACCACGTCAAACTGCCAGTGGGGACGCAAGGGTTGCAGCAGCTGAACCACTTTTTGCCCATCATTGGGAAAATCCATGGCAAATGCCGACGTGTCGTCGTTGGTCAGCAAAACCGCCAAGCGCGGCGTAAATTGGGTTTTTTCAGGCATGGCCTCATGCTAAGCAAAAGGATCTCACACCAGTATCAACTTTGAGCATCAATCCACCCGGGGTTTTCACCCCCGAACAAATGAACGAGCCCATTGACACAGCTGAGATGTTGAAACAAAAAAAGAAGACGATGAAAAAAGCCCGCATGCAAACGGGCCGGGTTGTTTTGAGGCGGAAACTGCGCCTGTCCGCCTTGCGCAGACCGTCAGACCGGTTTGACATCACCAAAGGCCGACAATGCGCCTGGTAATTCTTCAAAGTGGCTGTGCCCGTCCAAAATGATTTCGGAGTCGTTTTGGGCCATTAACTTGTGCGCCAAAGCCGCTTTATCAGACACACCGAGCTTTCGGTAAATCTCTCGCAAATGGTGGCGGGCGGTGGTGGGGGCAATCCCTAAATCACGCGCGATTTCTTTGTAACTCGCGCCAGTCGAAAACATCTGTGCGATTTCCAATTCACGGGGAGACAGGTGGCCCCCAGTGGTGACCAAACGCAGGTCGATCAGCCACAAATCACCCACAGGGTGCGTGCGCATACTCAGGCGCTTGCCCCGGAAGGGCGCGCCAGCGCGCAGCTGCTTGACCATGGCATCGGGCAACAAAGGGCCCTGCCATTGGGGCCATTCGACGCGCATCATCGATATGAGGTTTTGGTCGGCCACATACAACATGCCGCGACTGTCCACCACCCCCAAGGAAGCGCTGCCTGTTGCGTTGTTGGCGCGCACACGTTCCAAATGGAGCAGCCAATTGGACGACAAGGCGGCCGTCAAATGCGGCATGAGCAGTTGGGTGTAGCGACGCTCAGTCTCAGAAAAAGCCGGTTTACCCTCCACCCGGTACAAGGACAAAAACGCCATGAGATTGAGTTCGGGCAACAAGGTGACCACACACAAGCAACTGGTGATGCCAAAACGGGCCATCAAGGAGGCCAAGCCGGGGGATGCGTTGAGCGACTTGCGCCCAAAGTTCACGCAAACACCCGGCTTTTCCATGACAGCCGACACGATGGTGTCTTCTTGCTTGATTTCATCCCACAGCCCCGGGTAGAAGCTGGGCAAACGGTAAGGCAAGGACACGTGAACTTCCATCTCGCCTTCAGGCGGCTGAGAGGACATGCCCCACCAGGCGGAATCAAAGTCAAAACGGTTGCTGATGGTGTCCAAAGCAAGACGTTGGAAGTCTGGCATGGGCGCATGGCGAGAGAGTTGGTACAAATCAAACAGCGTTTGCCCAAAGGTTTCTGTGTTCATCGGCAAGCGATTGGAGGTGCGAATCGCTTCATTGAACAAGGTTTAAGCCCTCTCGTCTATCAGGGAAGTTCCGAATCACAGGCAGTCGGTTACCCCAAGGCGACATCAACGCCATTGCTTTTCTTCTGCGCAAAAGGCCATTCCCGGCAGTTCGCCCTCTTGGATAAAAGCATCCACCACGTTTTTCATGATGGTGGACACCGGGTTGTCAAAATCGCGGCAGGGCAGCGCCTGGCCCCAAGCGATGGAACTGGGTGAAAACACGGCCCCATTATTCGGGGTGGTGAAATACACGATGTCACTGCGCACGCCTGGATTTTGCGTTCCGCCCATGCCGGGGTGGTTGTACATGATCTCTTCTTGCACCAGTGGGTAGTTGTCTGAAAACCCCTCGCTGGTGGCCAAGATGCGGGCGTGGGGAGGCGTGCCCAAAGTCAGGTCATAACGGTCGATTTCAACCCCAGCTGCACCGTTGCCGGCCAGACCAAAGTCCCCAAACACTTCCTCGGTGACGCCCTCAAAAATCCAGGATACGCTCTTGTGGTAACTGTCTGGCATGCGGCGAAACGGCACCGATTCGTCCATCCCCTCGGAGGCAAAACCCGTTCCCACCAGTTTTTGAGGGGCGCGGTTGCGGTGACGCCACAAACCGCTGCGCTCACCCGTGGTGGCCAGGTAATGCTCACCGGGTCTGGCCTGCCAAGCGCGCGAACCGGCTTCGAGTTTGCGCACCTCCATCACCCAAGGCATGTCCGCTTTGAAGCCCACGACCCAGTAGTAGCCATTGCCCGACAAATACAGGATGCGCCCACCTTCGGCCAAGTAGTCCTCTGTCGCGTCCAACATGGGCTCGGAGTAATACTCGGCGTGGGTGCCATTGATCACGGCTTTGTAGGGCTTGAGCGCATCGGCGCCTTCATGGTGCAGGTCCTCGTCGGTCACAATTTCGTATTCGTAGCCCATTTTTTCCAGCCACGCAATGACCGACAAATCGGCCGGAAACTGCCAGGGCCAGGCCACGCCGGGCATGCGGCACTTGGGCCGCATGTTGATGATGGGGCGACGGCGCGAGGTGTAGCAAACACCGTGACCGCTGCGGTGGGCGTCGTAAGTGGACAGGCCGAATTGGAGACCGTTTTTGTAATAGTCGATGTCGGTGGCTTGAAAAATCGGCACACAGGCGGTGATGGATTGCGCCACCGGGATTTCGAAGGTCAGCTGCGCATTGGCATACGCCATGTAACTGGCCGTGGGCATCAACATCGCCAACGCAGCTTTGGGCTGGGCCGCCCGGACAAAAATCGGCAGGTATTCCTCGGCCATGGCACCCGCTTCAGGGTGTTGGTCTTGTGCGGTGGGGCGCAAGCGAATGGCATAGACGCCGCTTTTCAAATCGACCGGCACATTCAAGCTGAAGGTCGGAGCCCATTGGCAGTCGGTCATGGCGTCGTCGTGAAACTCGATGCCACCATATTCATGGAAAGCCAAGCGGTAGCAGTCATTGCGGCCATTCCAGTTCCAGCCGGTTTGCCCCCGCACAGGGCAATTGACCCCTTGTGCGTGCAGCAAATAGGGACCTTGGTCATAGACGGTGTCGCCAATACCTTGGTCGGTATAGCCGGCACTGGTGTCCCAGTAGGCCAAAGTCTGATCGTGGTGCGAGGGTTGACCGCTGCGCAATTGGGCCATGACCGCTTCATCGGCCACCCCCATCATGATGCCGGGACGGTCGATCTTGCCGTTGAAACACTGCACGACAAAATCGCCACGGCTGGGGTTGCGGTCGTGTGCGCCTGCGATCAAAAATGCGGTGCCGGCTGCGGGTTTGACCCGCATGCGCGTTTGCACATGTGAGCGGTAGTCCAGCGGCACGATTTTCGACAACAGCGAGTTGTATCGGTTGAGCACGGCTTCTTGGTGCACCGTCGCCAGTCCGCTGGCGGGGTCGTAAGTGGCGGCCACAAAATACCAAATTTTGGCCATCAAGGGCACCTCAGCCACCACCGCATCGACTTGCGCGCCATCGCCCAACCAGAACTCCAAGCGCCCCTGGTTGTTGATGCCCAAGGCAAAACCCGATTGACGGTCAATGTCCCAATTGCCCAAGATCACCTGACGCCCCACTTGGGGAATGGTGGCATAGACGAAGGCGTGCAAGGTCATGGCGCCCATTGAGTTCAGTCGGCCCTGCGGGTCATCAACACGCAAAAAATTGCCGGACTGAATGTACTGGCGCGTCACGGGCCAGGCCTGGTTGATGGGTGAATCGATTTCTTGCTCGATGAAGCCCGGTCCTTCAGGGTTTTCATCACCATGGATGAGTTTGACCAACTGGGCTTGAACCTGGTTCAAGCCTTCGGCGCTGATGTGTGCCGTGACGCTGTGGCCAGCTTTGACAGAGAGTTGGTCGGTGTAACCGTGGATGCGAATTTGCGCCATGGAATTGCTTTCGAAAAAAGGGATCAGGATTCAAGCAGGTCTTGACAACGTTTGAGAAAGACCGCGTGGTAGGCCTCGTCAACGCTGCCATAGGTTTTGTCATCCACCATGCG
>JAIXOX010000086.1 GCA_027486555.1 Comamonadaceae bacterium | reverse complement strand
CTTGATGTCCTCTTTTTCACGCAAGCGGGCGCAGGTGTCTTCCATCACGATGCGGCCGTTTTCCAGCACATAACCGTAGTCCGAGGCGTTGAGCGCCATGTTGGCGTTTTGCTCGACCAGCAAGATGGTGGTGCCGCGCTCACGGTTGATGCGCACCACGATCTCGAAGATTTCCTTGGTCAACTTCGGAGAAAGGCCCAAGCTGGGTTCGTCCAGCAAGATCAGGTCGGGGTTGGCCATCAGCGCCCGGCTGATCGCCAGCATTTGCTGTTGGCCGCCGGACAGCAAGCCCGCGTCTTGCGCAGCCCGCTCGCGCAAGATGGGAAAGTAGTTGTACACGGCTTCCATGTCGCGCGCCACGCCATCGCGGTCCTTGCGGGTGTAGGCGCCCATCAGCAAGTTGTCGCGAATCGACAGCAGCGGGAACACCTCGCGGCCTTCGGGCACATGCATCAGGCCGCGCTGCACAATGATCGCCGGGTCTTGCGCGGTGATGCTTTGGCCTTTGAATTCGATAGAGCCCTTGCGCGGGTCGATGATGCCGCTGATGGTTTTGAGGATGGTGGTCTTGCCCGCGCCATTGGAGCCGAGCACGGTGGCAATCTCGCCACGCCGCACCTGCAGGCTCACGCCGCGAATCGCCTTGATCGGGCCGTAGGCGCTCTCGACGTTGAGCAGCTTGAGCATCACGTTGTCATCGGCCGCCTCTGCCGACGTGTTCAGGGTTTGGGTGGCTGCGCTCATGCGGCACCTCCGGGCACATAATTTTCGCGGCGCAAAGCAGACACGTCGTCCACCGAGCCCAGATAGGCCTCGATGACGCCCGGGTCGCTTTGCACCTGGCTGGGCGTGCCGGTGGCGATTTCTTCGCCCTGGCTCATGGCCAACACGCGGTCCGACACTTTGGAGACCAAACTCATGTCGTGCTCCACCATGAGCACGGTGATGCCCAACTCGTTTTTGATGTCCGAGATCCAGAAGGCCATGTCTTCGGTTTCCTCGACGTTCAGGCCCGAAGAGGGCTCGTCCAGCAACAGCAGCTTGGGCTCGGTGCACAGCGCGCGCGCCAGCTCGACCACTTTGCGCACGCCATAAGGCAGGCCCGCCACCATCGAGTCGCGGTGGTGTTGCAGGTCCAGAAAGTCAATCACTTCCTCGACTTTTTCACGCGCTTCGATTTCACCCGCGCGGGTTTTACCCGTGAAAAACATTTCGCTCCACAGCCCTGTCTTGCGGTGCGTATGACGCCCAATCAAGAGGTTTTGCAGCACGGTGGCGTGCTCGAACAATTCAATGTTTTGAAAAGTGCGGGCAATGCCCAGCCCGGCGATCTGGTGCGGCGGCTGGTCGGTCAGGCGCAGCGTGCCTTGCGGCCCGGCGAAATCGATCACACCCGTGGTGGGCGTGTAGATGCGGCTGATCAGGTTGAACACGGTGGTCTTGCCAGCGCCGTTGGGGCCGATCAGGGTGAAGACCTCGCCGCGCTTGACGTCGAAGCTGACCTTGTTGACGGCCAGCACGCCGCCAAAGCGCACGCTCAGGTCTTGTGCGGATAAAAGGATGTCTGCGTTCATTTCAGGCGGTCCGACTTCTGGAACGATTTTTGGCGCTTGAACAGGCCACGGCGGTAAAACGGGAACAGCTGGAACCAAGTGCGCACCTTGAGCCAGCGGCCATACAAGCCCATGGGCTCAAACAGCACAAAGGCGATCAGCACCATGCCGTAAATCGTGCCCTGCAAACCAGCGGCACCGCCAATGGCGGCGGGCAAAAAGTCTTTGCCCAAAGAGATCAGCTGGGGCATGACGATCAAGAAAATCGCGCCCAGGAAAGCCCCGTGGATCGAACCCAAACCGCCGATCACCACCATCAAAAGCAAGTCAATCGACTGGATGATGCTGAACTGCTCAGGCGAGAGGAACTGGATTTTGTGCGCGTACAAAGCGCCGCCAATGCCCGCCAAAGCGGCCGACAAAGCGAAAGACAAAGTCTTGTAGCGCGCCAAGTGGATGCCCATGCTTTGCGCCGAGATTTCGGAATCGCGAATCGCAACAAAGGCACGCCCAGTGGAGGAACGCAACAAGTTCACGATGGCCAGCGTGGCCCCCACGGTGACCAGCAGGCACAGGAAGTAAAACTCTTCGGTGCTGTCCAGCGTCCAGCTGCCCAGTTTTGGGTAGCTGACCATCAGACCCGCATTGCCGCCAGTGACATGCTCCCAGCGGGCCATGCCTTCTTCGACAATGAAGCCAAAGGCCAGCGTGGCCATGCCCAGGTAAATGCCTTTGACACGCAAAGCGGGCAAACCCACGATGACGCCTGCGATGGCCGAGAACAAGCCCGCGCACACCAGCGCCAGCGGAAACGGCACCCCGGCATTGACCATGACGGCCTGCGTGTAAGCCCCCACCCCCAAGAACGCGGCGTGGCCCAAAGAGAACAAGCCGGTGAAGCCTGCCAGCAGCATCAGGCCCAGGCCCACCACCGCATAAATCAGCACAAAGGTCAGCTGCGCCAGCCAGTACTCGGCCACCACCCAAGGGGCGGCCACCAGAAACAGGCCCAGCAGGCTGTACCAGAACACATGGCCGCCGTGCTTGGCCAGCTTCACGTCCTGGTTGTAATCGGTTTTAAAAATAAAACGCATGCCGGGGCCTCAAACTTTCTTGCGCAGTTGTTCGCCGAACAAGCCATTGGGCTTGAGCACCAGCATGAGCAACACCACGATGTAAGGCGCGATGTCCTTGAAGCCTTCGGGCAAATAAAAGCCGGAAAGCGATTCGACGATGCCGATCACCAGACCGCCCACAATCGCGCCAGGCAAGCTGCCAAAGCCGCCCACCACCGCTGCGGGAAAGGCTTTCAGGCCAATGAAACCCATGTTGGCGTGCACAAAAGTGATGGGCGCCAAGAGCAAGCCCGCCACCGCCGCCACGGCCGCGGCCAGGCCCCAGACCAGGCCGTTGATCTGCTTGACCGGAATGCCCATGTAATAGGCAGCCAGCTGGTTTTGCGAGGCCGCCTGCATGGCAATGCCCAGTTTGCTGTACTTGAACATGGCAAACAGGCCCAGGCACAAAATGCCGGTGGCGCCGATCACCACCATTTGCTCGGCTGCAATCACCAGACCGCCCAAGCGCAGCACCTCACCCGCGTAAGGCACGGGCAGGGTGTGGGTGTCGGTGCCCACATCAGGAATCATGGTGATCAAGCCGCGCAGCACATAGCCCACGCCAATGGTCAGCATGACGATGGAAAAAGCCGGTTGCCCCAGGATGGGGCGGATGACGAGGCGTTCAAGCAATACGCCAAAAATGCCCATGGCCACGATGGCCGCCGGCACAGAAATCCAGAAAGGGAAACCCAGCAGCGTCATGGCGGCCAGACCCGAAAAGGCCCCCACCATCATCAGGTCGCCCTGGGCAAAGCTCACCGTTTCGGTGGCCTTGTAAATCAGCACGAAACCCAGGGCAATGAGTCCGTAAATACATCCCTGGGCCACACCGCTGATCAGCAGTTGCAGCAATTGCACGCCTATCTCCTCTTGGTTCTGTCTGGACGAGTTCGCTGCGCTTGGCGGGGCACTGTTTGAGCAAGCTGCAAAGCATTTGCGAACGACCGTGCGATTATGGATGTCTTACGCGAGACTTTTACTAGGGGTTGTCCCGCATTACGGTCAATACACAAGGCTTCAATATCGACCCATGACGCAATCCATTCGCATCGGTTCGGGGCTGGGCTTTTATGGCGACAACTGGGAGCCCGTGGTGGCCAGCATAGAGCGCGGCCAAGTCCAATACATCGCCAGCGACCACCTGGCCGAACTCACCTTGGCCATCTTGCAAAAAGACCGGCAACGCGACCCTGCTCTCGGTTATGCCCGCGATGTGGTGCCCATGCTGATGCGCCTGTGGCCCCTGATGCAGCCGCGCGGGGTCAAGTTCGTTTGCAACGCGGGCGGGCTCAACCCCATGGGCGCGGCGCAGGCGGTGCAAACCGCGCTCGCGGCCAAAGGCTGGCACCCGCGCATCGCGGTGGTCAGCGGCGACGATGTGCTGGCGCAACTGCAAACACCCGACAGCCGCTTTGAGCACCTGATGAACGGCGCGGATGTGACCCCCGTGCGCGATCGTCTGGTGTTTGGCAACGCTTACTTGGGCGCACAACCCATCGTGGACGCGCTGGTCCAAGGGGCCGACATCGTGATCACTGGGCGCGTGGCCGACGCGGCGCTTTTTTTGGGGCCGCTGGTGCATGGCCTGGGCTGGAAGCTCAGCGATGCGGCCACGCCCGAAGACTTCAACCGACTGGCCCAAGGCCTGACAGTGGGGCATTTGCTCGAGTGCTCGGGCCAAGGCAGCGGCGGCAATTTCGGCAGCCAAGGCGATTGGCAGCAGATCCCTGACTTGGCACACATTGGTTACCCGATCGCCGAGGTCTTGGCAGACGGCACGGCCTTCATCACCAAAGCGCCCGGCACTGGGGGTTTGGTCAACTTCGACACCGTGCGCCAACAACTGCTGTACGAGGTGCACAACCCGCACGCCTATTTTTCGCCCGATGTGGTGCTCGACATGGGACAGATCCAACTGCATGACGAAGGCCAGCACCGCGTGCGTTTGACCGGCGCACAAGGCCACGCGCCGACCGATCAGCTCAAGGTGGTGGCGGGCTTTCGGGATGGCTTCAAGGCCGAGATCACTTGGGGCTTTTCCTGGCCCGATGCCTGGGACAAAGTGCAAGCGGCCGAGGCCATGATCCGCAGCCAACTGCAAGAGCGAAAAATGCCGTTTGACGAGTTGTTTGTGGAATACCCCGGCCTGAATTCGGCGCACGGACCGCTGGCCCCGCTGCCACCTGTGGCCGAACTCAACAAACGCGCCGAAATTTGGGTACGCATGGTGCTGCGCACCCCGGTGAAAGCGGTGGCCGATGGCTTTGGGCGGCTTTTCCCGTGGATGGCGCTGAGCGGCCCGGCCTACACCTGCGGCTTTCAGGGCCTGAACAACAGCAGCGAATTGTTGGGCATCTGGCCCACACTGATCCCGCGCGACCGGGTGCAAGCCCGCCTGGAGATGCTGGAGATGCAATCATGAGCAAAACCCTGCGCATTCCGCTGGTACAACTGGCCCACGCCCGCAGCGGCGACAAGGCCGACTGGGTGGACTTTGGGCTGTTTGCCTGGAACGAAGCGGGCTACCGCATCATCGCGCGCGAAGTCACCGCCGCCAAAGTGCAAGCGCACTTTGCGCCGTGGCTGCCGGGGCAGGTGGACGCCTGGCCACTGCCCAACATCCTGGCCCTGAAGTTCGTGCTGCACGGCGCGCTGCAAGGCGGCGGCGCACGCAACCTGCGCCTGGACAACCTGGGCAAAGCCATGGGTGCAGCGCTGTTGCGCTTGGAGATCGAGGTCAACGCCGAAGAATTGGCGGAGGCACAAAAAAGCCCCCGAAGGGGCTGGTGGCCAAACGGCACCCCATCGACGAGCACCTCATAGCTTGTCACCTGGCCGGCATGTGGCGCAAGGTATAGGCCACATCCACCCGGGCATCTTCTGGCACAGGCGGGACCTGTGCATTCCATTCGAGCCAGGCCGCCCGCATGGCCTTGAACTTGTCCGGCTGACGGTGTGCCTGATTGGCCCGCTCCCGGGCATCTTCTGACAGGTTGAACAGGTATTCGTTGTCGTCGACCTGGAGGTATTTCCAATCACCGTCGCGGTGCGCCCGCTGTTGCTTGTATTTCATGCGCCAGAACATCGGTCGCTCAAAGTTCTTTTGAGCATCCTGCAAGGTCGGCCTCATCGACACACCATCCAGCACATGGCCTGCAGGCGGCTGCGCTTGGGCGATGTCCAGCACGGTGGCGGTCCAGTCCATGGTCATGCAGTGTTGTGTGCAGACGCTGCCAGGCTGGGCAATCCCCTTGGGCCAATGCACGATGTAGGGGACACGGATACCCCCTTCCGTCAAGTCCATCTTGCCGCCCACCAAGGGCCAGTTGTCCGAGAAGCGCTCGCCGCCGTTGTCGCTGGTGAAAATGATCAGCGTATCGTCCAGCTGCCCGGTCTCGCGCAAGGCCTCCACCACCCATCCGATGCCTTCGTCCATTTCGCGGATCATCGTGCGGTAGGTCTCCACATTGCCACCATCGAGGTGCATGATGTCTTTGACGATCTCGGGGTTGATCTGGCCCTGAGCGCGTGTCTCCCAAGGCCAATGGGGCGCGGTGTAATGCAAGCTCAGAAAGAATTTTTGGTCATCGGCTGCACGGTCGCGCACATACTGCGCCGCCCGTCTGGAGATCAGGTCGGTCAGGTAACCGGGCTCATCGTAGGGCTGGCCGTCGAGCTCCAGATCCGATCCAGCCCCACGCACGTTGTGACCGTAATAGCTCACGCCACCTGACATGGGGCCAAAGTGGTGCATGTAGCCTGATTTTTCAGGACCAAAATGAGGCCGAAATCCAAGATGCCACTTGCCAATCAAGGCCGTGTGGTACCCCTGCGCCTTGAGCAGGGACGGCAAGGTCGGCAAGTTGGCGTGAAGCCCCATTTCCGGATGGCCACGCGTGGACCCCAACAAGGGCTCTTCACTGGCCCCCCGGACCCAATACTGGTAGCGACCGGTCATCAATGCAAAGCGTGTGGGTGAACACACGGGCGAGTTCGAATACCCATTCACAAACTTCAGACCCTGGGCCGCCAGACGGTCCAGCACCGGTGACACGGGCCCAAAATCGGCCTCGCGTCCACCAAAACAACCCAAGTCAGCGTAGCCCAGATCGTCGGCGACGATGAAGATGAAATTACTCATTTGCAGCTGCCGTTCAGGCGGGGCCAGATGTCCCCTGGTACGCCAGCATGCGCAGGCCTTGTTGCCCATCTGCGCCAAGCTCGGGCATCCACACCGTCAGAAACAAGCTGCGCACCGCTTTGGACTGCCCACCGATGATCACCTCGGCCGACATGCGTCCAGTCACCATTTCGCCCGGGCCTGCCGCATGCACTTGCAAGTCTTCAAAAGACAAAGTCAGGTACTTCAGGCTGCCGCTGGCCATTTTGTCCAGATAGGTGGTCTTGGTATCGCGCCCCCCCGTGGAATGCACGTAGACCAGCCCATCCGACAGCAAGGCTTCGAGTGCCGCGATGTCCCCGCCCAGCATGGCTTGGCGGCGTTGCTCTTCTGCGATCAATGCGCTCATGTTTTTCATTCAATTTTGATGTTCGAGCGGCGCACCACGTCCGCCCATTTGGGGATTTCTTTTTTCACCAACTCGCCAAATCCGGCCACCGTGCTGGTCTGCAGATACACCCCCATCTGGGAGAATCTTTGCTCAAGACCCGCTTCAGTGAGCGCTTTGCCCACCTCGGCATTGAGCCGCTCGACCACCGCTGGTGGCAATGCAGCAGGCCCCACCAGCCCGGCCCAGTCCCGGACATCAAACTGGGGGAATCCAGCTTGGGCAAAAGTCGGCACACCGGGCAGCGCTTCCAGCGGTTCTGCCGCCGTGACAGCGATAGCCCGCAAACGACCGCTCTTGATGTGGGGCAGCGCCGCAGCCAGCGAAGCGAACATCATGTCCACCTGCTCGCCCATCAGGTCTTGCAAGGCCGCCACGGGCCCCCGGTAGGGCACATGCAAGATGAAGGTGCCGGTCAGCTGCTTGAAATACTCGCCCATCAAATGCGCGGGCGAGCCTGCGCCACCGGAGCTGTAAATCAGCTTGCCTGGGCTTTTGCGGGCCAACGCCATCAAACCGCTCACATCCCGCACTGGCATGTTGCTGCGAACCACCAGCACGTTGAAGGTCCACTGCGTCTGGCTGATGGGCACGATGTCTTTCAAGGTGTCGTAAGGCATCTTGGCAACCAGCGCGGGCAATACTGTGTGCGGCATGAACATGATGCCCAAGGTGTGGGCGTCGCTGCTTTTGGCCACCTGGTCCATGCCAATGAGCCCGGTGCCCCCGGACCGGTTTTCCACAATGAAGGGCTGTCCAAAAACTTTGGACAATCGGTCTGCCAAATGTCTGGCCATGGGGTCCCAAGGGCTGCCGGCAGCCGATGCCACCACGATGCGCACCGGTTTGGCGGGCCACGCCTGGGCGCGGCCGACAGAGGTCAGGGACGCCAGACTCGCCGCCCCGATCGTTTGAATGAGTTGCCGACGGGTCTTCATGGTTCAGTCTAGTTTCACGCCAGCCTTGCGAATGGCAGGGCCCCACAGGGCGTCGTCTTGTTTAAGAAAGGCTGCAAATTCGGCCGGGGTCTGCGCCTTCAGATCACCACCATAGGAGCGCCATTTGGCGATCAGTTCGGGGTTTTGCGCTGTGGCCTTTTGCATGGCCTCGCCCAGTTTGGCCACCACAGCGGCCGGTGTGCCCGCAGGCGCAAACAAGCCAATCCAGGCAGTGGGGCTGAAGTCAGGCAAACCCGACTCGGCAAAAGTGGGCACATCCGGGAAGTTGGGGTGTCGCGTCTTGCCCGTCAGTGCCAGAATTTTGAGCTTGCCAGCCTTGACGTTGCCAATGGCAGCGGGCAAGGCATCAAAAATCACATTCACCTGCCCTGCCACCAAATCCGCATAAGGGCTCGAGGTGTTGTAGGGCACAAAATTGATCTTGACCCCGGCGTTCGAGGCAAACCACTCACCGGCCAGATGGGAGTAGCTGCCCACACCCGATGTCGCCGAGGTCAAGGAGCCGGGCTGTTTTTTAAGACGCTCGATCAGCTCCTTCGCATTTTTCTCGGGCAAGCTCGGGTGGGCGGTCAAAGCGGTGTTCAGCAGACCGACCACGCTGATGGGCACAAAGTCACGCTCCACCTTGTAGGGCACTTTGGCACCATAGGTGTAAGGCAACACCGACATCGAGGTGGTCGACCCCATCACCAAGGTATAGCCATCGGGTGTGGCCTTGGCACCCGCTTCCATACCGATCATGGTGGACGCTCCCGGACGGTTTTCCACCACCACCGACTGCCCCAGCGCCTTGGACAACTCCAGCGCAATTTCTCGGGTGTTGGCGTCGGGGCCTGTGCCCACGGGGAAAGGGGCAATGATCTTGATCGGCTTGTTGGGATAGTCCTGGGCCATGGTGGGCAAGGCACTGAACAAAGCCAAAGCCAAAGTGGCCAGGCCCATGCGGCGGGTGGTGCGGTTCATCAGGTGTCTCCTAGAGTTGGATGGTCACGACATTGCAGTCTGCCAACATTCTTTCAAATCAGTTAAATTATCACCATGGGATAAACCATTAGTTTTTTATCGCTGATTCAAAATAAAATGAATGCAATTTTTGCAAAAGGAGTGATCATGGCCCAGCCACTTGCCCAGTCCAATTCGCTGGTCTTCAGCCACATGGGAATTTATGTGCGCGACCTAGAACGCATGGCCCGCTTTTACAAAGACGTGATGTGTTTCTTTGAAACCGATCGCGGCGATCTGGGGCCTGTGCAACTGGTCTTCCTCAGTCGAGACCCGTCCGAACACCACCAGATCGTTCTGGCCACAGGCCGCCCTGCGGACCTGTCGTTCAGCGTGATCAACCAGATTTCGCTGCGCGTGCCCGATCTGGCCTCGCTGCGCTCGGTGCGAGACCGCGTCCAGGCCGATCCCGATGTGAGCGACTTGGTCTGCACCAGCCATGGCAATGCGGTGTCGATCTACTTTCGCGATCCCGAGGGCAACCGCCTGGAGGTGTTCCTGGACATGCCCTGGTACTGCGAGCAGCCGCTGCGCGAGCCGATCGACCTGGACCAAAGCGACGAAGCCGTGATGGCCGCCGCTGAAGCGCTGGCCCGCAGCCGGCCCAAATTCCGCAGCCGCGCCGAGTGGTTGAAAGAAATGCAGCAACTCATGGGCTACAAGGCATGAACAAGCCCGTGTTTGACGTCGCCATCATTGGCTATGGACCGGCGGGTGCCACGCTGGCCAACTTGCTGGGGCCATATGGCCTGTCGGTGCTGGTGCTTGAGCGCGAGGCAGAAATCTACCCCCTGCCCCGCGCCATCCATTTCGACGGCGAAACCATGCGCGTGTTCGAGACCGCCGGTTTGCGCCCACAGGTCGAGAGCATCTCGCGCCCGGGCCTCAAGGGCATGTACTTCAACAACGCCGCTGGCGAGACCTTGCTGATCCGCGCCGGCACCCAAGAACGTGGCCCGCACGGCTGCGCCACCAACCACTACTTTCACCAACCCGAGCTCGAAGCCGTTTTGCGGTCAGGCTTACAACGCTACCCGCAGGTGCAAGTGTGCACCCGCCACGAAGTCACCGCCATCGAAGACGGTGCTGACGTCGCCACACTGCAAGTCACCGACCTTCAAACACAAGAACGCCATGCCGTGCAGGCGCGCTACGTGGTCGGCTGCGACGGTGCCCGCTCCCTGGTGCGCAAAGTGCTGGGCACCCGCATGCGCGATCTGGGCCTGCACCAGCCCTGGCTGGTGTTCGATGTGCGACTCAAAACCAATGTCCCCGGCTTGCCCGACCACACGGTGCAGCACTGCGACCCGGCACGCCCCATGACGTATTGCAACGTGACCGGCAACCGTCGCCGATGGGAAATCATGCTCATGCCAGGTGATAAGCCTGAGCAAATGGTCCAGCCCGAAACACTGTGGAAACTGGTGAGCAAATGGGTCACGCCAAGCCAAGCCGACATCGAACGCGCCGTGATCTACACCTTCCACTCGGTGATCGCCGAGGGCTGGCGCCAGGGCCGCTTGATGCTGGCCGGTGACGCGGCTCACCAGACGCCGCCCTTCCTGGGCCAGGGCATGTGTGCGGCCATCCGCGATGTGTCCAACCTGGCTTGGAAGCTTGAAGCCGTGCTGCGCGGCCGTGCAGACAATGCGCTGCTGGACACCTACGAAAGCGAGCGTTCGCCGCATGTGCAGGCCTTCATCGAACTGGCCGTCAAGCTGGGCGACATCATCCAGACCACCGACCCTCAAGCGGCACGCGAACGCGACGCCAAGTTCAAAGCGGGTCAGCCCGAGATCTTCCAGTTTCCGACGCCGCGCCTGGGCCCTGGCGTCTGGCAAGGCGAGCAGGCACCGGTCGCCCAAGTATTCCCGCAACCCACGCTGGCCAATGGCCATCTGCTGGACAGCTTGCTGGGCTTGAACTTTGCTGTCTTGGGCGAGGAGTCCGTGTTGGCCGACGTCAGCGAAGACACCCGTGAACGCTGGCTGGCGCAAGGCGTGGTCACCGTGCCTGCGCGCGACCCCGAGGTCAAAGCCTGGTTGGACACGCAAAACGTGCGCGCCGTGCTGCTGCGTCCGGACCGCTACATTCTGGGCGTGGCCCAAAGCAGTGCCGAGCTCGATCGCATCAGCGCCGTGCTGCCCACTGCGGATGCCTTGGCCCTCTGATCTTGAACAGACCCCACCATGACCGATAAAGCAGACAAAGCCGACACCAGCCTCGCCCGCATGCTGAGCGTGCTCGATCTGTTTTCCGACCAACGCCTGCACTGGAGCGCCGAAGACATCAGCGAAACGCTGGGGGTGTCCTTGCCCACCAGCTACCGCTACCTCAAGACCCTCAGCGATGCGGGCTTGCTGCGGCGCGGCAGCGATGCCCAATTCGCGCTGGGTCCGCGCATCGTGGTGCTGGACCACTACATCCGCCAGGCCGACCCGGTGCTGCAGTGTGGCGTGCCGTTCATGAAAGAACTGGTGGCGCAGACCGGTTTTGACTGTGTGGTTTCCAGCCTGCATGGTGACCAGTTGCTGGACACCCACCGCGAATTCGGCACCATGCCTGCCAATTTGAGTTATGGCCGTGGACGCCCGCGCCCGCTGTTTCAAGGCGGCGCTCCCAAGGTGATTCTGGCAGGGCTGCCCACGCCACAGCTACACAAGCTGCTGGACACCCACAGCATGGCGGTGGCTGCAGCCGGGCTGCCCACCGACTGGCCCAACTTTCGGCGTTACTACAGCCAGATCCGCAAGGACGGTTTTTATTTCTCCAACGGCGAACTCGAAACCAATTTGGCTGCGATCGCGGTGCCCTTACAGCAGACCGACGGCACCGTGATCGGCGCACTCTCTCTGGTGACCACTGTGCAACGCATGGCGGTGATCGACCAGACCAAACTCACCCCCCTCATCCAGCGCGCCGCACGCGAAATTTCTGCGCGGCTGCACTGATGTTTGTCCTCTCCTTTTGACTGAAAGACCCTCCATGAAACTCATCAGCTTTTTGAACCAGGGCGTGCCCTCCTACGGTGTAGTGAACGGCGACGACGTGCTCGACCTGAGCCCCATCCTGGGCGCACAAGCGCCCGACCTGAAAACCCTGATCGCCAAAAACCTGTTCGGTGCAGCCGCCGATGCGGCCAAGGCGCACAAGCCCACACTCAAGTTCTCGCAACTGCAGCTGCTGCCGGTGATCCCCAACCCGGGTCAGATCTTTTGCATCGGCCTGAACTACGGCGAACATGTGCTCGAAACCGGCCGTGAAGTGACCGAAGTACCGACGATCTTCATACGCCTGGCCGACTCGCAGGTCGCGCACGGCCAGGACATCGTGCGCCCGCCCGAGTCGCACCGCCTGGACTACGAAGCCGAAATCGCCTTGATCATTGGCAAAGGTGGCCGCCGCATCCAAGAAGAAGACGCCTGGGATCACATTGCGGGCTACAGCTGCTACAACGACGGCTCGGTGCGCGACTGGCAAGTGGCCACCTCGCAGTGGACACCCGGCAAGAACTTCTACAAGACAGGCGGCTTTGGCCCGTGGATGGTCACCAGCGACGAGATTGCGCCTGCGCAAGTGATGCGCCTGCAAACCGTGCTCAACGGCCAGGTGCTGCAAGACACTACCACCGACAAGATGATCCACAGCATTCCGCGCCAGATCGCTTACATCTCGACCTTCATCCCGCTGTCGCCCGGCGACGTGATCGTGACAGGCACCCCAGGTGGTGTGGGCAACAAACGCACCCCGCAAATATTCATGAAGCCCGGCGACGTGTGCGAGATCGTGGTCGACGCGATCGGCACGCTGCGCAACGGCATCCGCGACGACGCATGAGCCCTGTGGTCTTTTAGGATCGTCTTTACACCTTTGTAAAACCACGATCCTCGCTACCATGACACGTCACTTGTTCTTGTCGCATCAGACCCACATCCATTTTCTGGAGACCACCCAATGAACAGTTCCACGATTCACCAGCCTGTCCGCACCCTTGGTCACACGATTGGCCGTTCATGGATTTTGGCCTTGGGCCTGATGGCCGGCTTGGGCATCGCACACGCGCAAGACACATGGCCCGCGCGGCCCATCAAACTGCTGGTGGGCTTTGCACCCGGTGGCAGCAGCGACATGGTGGCCAGACTGATTGCCACACCCTTGGGTGAGAGACTCGGTCAGCCGGTGGTGGTGGAAAATCGTGCAGGAGCGGGCGGCAACATCGCCGCCGATGCTGTAGCCAAAGCTGCACCGGATGGTTACACGCTGGTGCTGCTGCCCAGTGGGCATTCGAGCAATGCCGCCATGAAAAAGAACCTGCCCTTCGATCCGGTCAATGACTTCGCCTGGGTTTCCACCGTCACCACCTATCCGTTGACGTTGTCGGTCAAGCCAAACTCACCCATCACCTCGTTCAATGATTTCATCCAGCGCGTGAAAAGCGAACCCAACCGCTACACCTACACCTCGGTGGGCGTGGGCACAGCGATGCACCTGGTTGGCGAATGGCTGATGGCCGAAAGCGGCGGTGTGGCCACACATGTGCCCTTCAAAGGCGGCACGGCGCCGATGATGGAGTTGCTGGCCGGTCGGGTGGACGTGATGATCGACACCATGACCACCACAGCGCCGCTGTTCAAGGAAAACCGTGTACGCGTGCTCGCCACCACCGCACCCGCAGGGCAGAACGCCCTGCCAGGCGTGCCTTCTGTGGCGGACAGTTTTCCGGGGGTGGTGTTCGACTCATGGCTGGGCATCGCGGGAACCAAAGGCACACCGCAAGCGGTCGTCGATCGGCTCAACCGTGAACTCCGTGTTGTGCTTGATCAACCTGCAGTCAAACAACGCCTCATGGACTGGGGTGGTCGCCCACAGGCCAACACGCCCGTGGAATTTCGCACCCGTGTAGAGGGAGAAATCCGCCAACTCAGTCGGATCGTGGCCGAGCGCAAGATCGAGGCCCAGTGAGCGGCGATCACCCGCGATAGGGCCTGTGGATGTGAATTTGACCCAGCTCAAGCGCACTGGCTACCGACTTGTTGATCCGGTCCGATCTTGAATAGCCCATGTTTTTGTCGGCCACGCGGCTATTTGTCTTTGTAGGAGCCCACCCCGTGGGCGATGGCTCGCAGGGCGTGTGCCACGCCCATCGCCCACGGGGTGGGCTCCTACCCAAAAGCCATTCTTGGCCTGTTGCGCAGGACTTCAATGAGCCGGATCAGCAGGGGTCAAACGCGCTCGATGATCAGCGCAATGCCCTGGCCCACGCCAATGCACATGGTGCACAGGGCGTAGCGGCCAGCCGTTTGTTGCAGGCGGTTGATGGCCGTGGTGGCCAAGCGGGCACCCGATGCACCCAGCGGGTGGCCCAAAGCAATCGCGCCGCCCCAGGCGTTCACGCGGGCGTCGTCGTCTTTCAGGCCCAACATGCGCATGACGGCCAGGCCCTGTGCGGCGAAGGCTTCGTTCAACTCGATCACGTCCATGTGGTCAATCGTCAAGCCGGTTTGCGCCAACACCTTGAGTGTGGCGGGTGCCGGGCCAATGCCCATGACACGAGGCGCCACACCGGCCGTGGCCATGCCCACGATGCGGGCTTTGGGGGTCAGGCCGTTTTTGGCGGCAGTGGCTTCATCGGCCAGCAGCAAGGCACAAGCGCCGTCGTTCACACCCGAGGCATTGCCTGCGGTCACGGTGCCGTCAGGGCGCACCACACCTTTGAGCTTGGCCAGCGCTTCAAGGCTGGTTTCGCGTGGGTGCTCGTCGGTGTCCACCAGAACAGCGTCGCCCTTTTTTTGGGGGATGCTCACGCCGACAATTTCGCGCGCCAAGTGACCGGCCTTGATGGCGGCCACGGCGCGCAACTGGCTGTTGTAGGCCATCAGGTCTTGCGCTTCGCGCTCGATCTTGTAATCGGTGGCCACGTTTTCAGCGGTCTCGGGCATGGAGTCCACGCCGTATTGGGCTTTCATCAACTTGTTGATGAAGCGCCAGCCAATGGTGGTGTCGTACACCGCGTTGTTGCGGCTGAAGGCGCTTTCGGCCTTGGGCATCACAAACGGCGCGCGGCTCATGCTTTCCACGCCGCCTGCGATCATGAGACCGGCCTCACCGGCCTTGATGGCGCGCGCTGCGGTACCAATGGCGTCCAGACCCGAGCCGCACAGGCGGTTGATGGTGGCACCCGGCACGTCAATCGGCAAACCGGCCAGCAAACTGGCCATGTGGGCCACGTTGCGGTTGTCTTCGCCGGCTTGGTTGGCGCAGCCGTACAGCACGTCGGTCACAGCGGCCCAGTCCACGTTGGGGTTGCGGGCCATCAGGGCGCGCAGGGGGACTGCACCCAAGTCGTCGGTGCGCACACTGCTCAGGGCGCCGCCGTAACGACCAAAGGGGGTACGGATCGCGTCGCAAATAAAGGCTTGTTTCATGGTTGTCTCAAGAAAGTGATGAAAGTGTCTGCGTTTAACATGCAGTATTGTGCTGACTTTCTGATTTTATGTCATTAGCCGACCGCTCGGTCGGTTTTACTACTTTTTGAGCCATGCTGATTCAACCCTCACAAGCCGATGTCCGGCGCTTTTTTTGCGGCGTTTACGCCAAAGCCCGCACGACTGCAACACTCGAACCCATGGAAATGCTGGTCAGCCGATGGATCGACGAACACCCTGAGTACCACGCCGAATTGGCCGATGTCGATGCGGCGCTGGCCAGCATGCTCAAAGACGACCCCAACCGGACCAATCCGTTTTTGCACCTCTCAATGCACCTGTCCATCAGCGAGCAATGCAGCATCGACCAACCTCGAGGCATCCGCCAGGCGGTGGAACTGCTCACGCACCGGCTCAACTCGCTGCACGACGCGCACCATCGCGCCATGGAATGCCTCGGACGCATGATTTTTGAAAGCCAGCGCTCGGGCCGCATGCCCGACGGTGAGTCCTACATCGCCTGCGTGCAGCGCAACGCCACCCAAGACTGAGGCCAGGGCCCACGAACAAAGGCGAACAGACAACAAAAAACCCGCCGAGGCGGGTTTTTTGTTGAAAGAAATCAAAGCTTCAACGCAGGCGGGACTGAGGAACGACCTTCATATCGCCATCCAATGAGGCAATGTAAGCCGACATGGCCTTCAGCTCGGCGTTGGAAAACTGCTTGGCGATGCCGCCCATCACGCCGTTGCTGCGGCCCCAGGTAGACAGGTTTTCGGTTTTGTAAGACTTGAGTGCCACAAACAAAAAGTCTTTGTGCTGACCGGCCAACTTCGGGTAGCTCGGGTCGATCGGCTTGCTGAAATTGTCACCGTGGCAAGAAATGCAAGCGCCTTTTTGCAGCAAGGCAGCGACTTTGGCATCAGGCACTTGGGGTGTCTTGGTCACGGGCTCGGTCTTGCCGTGCTGCTCGTAGTAGGCGCCCAAATCGGCCATGTCTTGTTCAGTCAAACTGGCAGAAATGCCGCGCATGGTGGGGTGCTTGCGCTCGCCTTTTTTGTAGGCATTGAGGGCCGAAACAATGTACTTGGCGTTTTGACCAGAGATCATCGGCACGCGGTAGACCTCTGGGAAGCTGGCCTGGTAGCCCTTGATGCCGTGGCAGCCAATGCACATGGCGATTTTTTGCTCAGCGGCTTTGGCGTCGCCCTTGATTTCCTGGGCATGGGCGGAGATGGCGGTCACAGAAGCGACAGCCAAGGCAAACATCGAGGTCAACAGCTTGTTCATTTTGCTCACACAATCCAAATGATTGATAAAAATCAACTGCGTATTATATCGGCCTGGCCCTCATAATCCTGACAAGCTTTATTCCTGTTTTGAGAACTGTCCACCATGAAATTCCAAGGAACCGACAACTACGTCGCCACACCCGACCTGATGCTGGCCGTCAACGCCGCCATCACCCTCAAGCGCCCACTTTTGGTCAAAGGTGAGCCCGGCACCGGCAAAACCATGTTGGCCGAAGAAGTGGCCGAGGCCTTGGGCCTGCCCCTGCTGCAATGGCACATCAAGTCGACCACCAAAGCCCAGCAAGGCCTGTACGAATACGACGCCGTGAGCCGTCTGCGCGACAGCCAGCTGGGCGAAGAGAAGGTCAAGGACATCGAAAACTACATCATCAAGGGCGTGCTCTGGCAGGCTTTCACCTCCGAGACGCCTGTGGCCATCCTGATCGACGAGATCGACAAGGCCGACATCGAATTCCCCAACGACTTGCTGCGCGAAATCGACCGGATGGAGTTTTATTGCTACGAAACGCGCCAGCTGATCAAGGCCAAGACCCGACCCTTGGTGTTCATCACCTCCAACAATGAAAAAGAATTGCCCGACGCCTTTTTGCGCCGCTGCTTTTTCCACTACATCAAGTTTCCCGAAGCGGACACCATGCGCCAGATCGTGGATGTGCACTTTCCCACGCTCAAAAAAGACCTGCTGGCCCTGGCCCTCAAGACCTTTTACGACGTGCGCGGTCTGCCCGGACTGAAGAAAAAGCCCTCCACCAGCGAGCTGCTCGACTGGCTCAAGCTGCTGGTGGCCGAAGATATCCCACTTGAGGCGCTGCAAAGCGCTGACCAAAAGTTGTCGGTCCCCCCATTGGTGGGCGCTTTGCTCAAAAACGAGCAAGACGTGACCTTGTTCGAAAAGCTGGTGTTCATGAACCAGCGCAACCGTTGAACATGAACCGATGACCTCTCCCAACCCTCTCATGGAAGGCATCTCTGATGCCGTGGGCTTTGTCGGCGGTGCGCTGACCGGTTACTGGGCCGGCCAATGGCTGGGTCTGAATATTTTCAGTGCCGGTTACGACAACGCCAGCATTGGCGGCATTTTGTTGGTGGGCTTGGGCGGCGGTGCAGGTTTGCATTTGGCGCGCTTTTGGCGCAGCAAACAAAAAGCCAAAGACAAGGACATTGACGCATCATGAATCCTTGGATCGCCCCCACTTCGTTATCGGGTCAACATGTGCAACTCGTGCCTTTGTCGCACCTGCACCACGATGACCTGGTCCAGGCCGTGCGTGACGGCGAACTGTGGAACCACTGGTACACCGCCATCCCCACCCCAGAGGGCATGGCGGCTGAGATCACCCGCCGCCTCGACTTGCAAGCCAAGGGCAGCATGTGCCCGTTTGCGGTGATCGACCCAGCCACCGGGCAGGCCGTGGGCATGACCACTTACATGAACATCGATGCGGCCAACCGACGTGTGGAAATCGGCTCGACCTGGTACCGCCAAAGCGTGCAGCGCAGCCCTCTCAACACCGAAGCCAAGCGCTTGTTGCTGGCCCATGCGTTTGAGCAGCTGAACTGCATCGCGGTGGAGTTCCGCACGCATTTCTTCAACCAGCAAAGCCGCCGCGCCATCGAGCGCCTGGGCGCCAAGTTGGACGGCGTGCTGCGCAGCCACCAGATCAACCACCACCCTTTGGGCGCTGGCGCACTGCGCGACACCTGCGTTTACAGCATCATTGCCAGTGAATGGCCCAATGTCAAAACACACTTGGACTACCAACTCGCACGCTTGCGAGCCTGAGGACAGAAAGACGCCATGCTGATCGATTTTTTCTACACCCTGCGTGCAGCCAAATTGCCGGTGTCGGTGCGCGAGTACCTGACACTGCTCGAAGCCTTGCAGGCCAACGTGGTCGGCCCGGCGTCTGATGCCTGCAGCATCGACGATTTTTACCACCTGGCCCGCACCCTGATGGTCAAAGACGAAAAGCACTTTGACAAGTTCGACAAGGCTTTCGGCGCTTACTTCAAAGGCGTGGAGATGCTGACCGACTTCACCAAAGATGTGCCCCTCGACTGGCTCGAAAAAATCCTGCAAAAAGAACTCACGCCCGAGCAAAAAGCCGCCATCGAGAAGATGGGCTGGGACGAGCTGATGGACACTTTGAAGAAGCGCCTCGAAGAACAAAAAGAGCGCCACGAAGGCGGCAGCAAGTGGATCGGCACGGGCGGCACATCCCCCTTTGGCAACGGCGGCTACAACCCGCAGGGCATCCGCATTGGCGGCAAGGGTGGCAACAAAAGCGCCATCAAGGTCTGGGAGCAACGCGCTTACAAAGACTACGACGACCAACAAGAGCTGGGCACACGCAACATCAAGGTGGCGCTGCGCCGCCTGCGCCGCTTTGCCCGCGAGGGTTCGCAGGAAGAGCTGGACCTGGACGGCACCATCCGCAAGACAGCGGCCAATGCGGGCTACCTCGACATCCTGATGCGCCCCGAGCGCCACAACAACGTGAAGGTGCTCCTGCTCATGGATGTGGGCGGCACCATGGACGAGCACATTGCGCGGGTGGAAGAAATGTTCTCGGCCGTCAAAGCCGAGTTCAAGCACCTGGACTTTTATTACTTCCACAACTGCGTGTACGACTTCATGTGGAAGAACAACAAGCGCCGCTACGCCGAGAAATTCCCGACCTGGGACATCCTGCGCAAGTACAACAAAGACTACAAGCTGATCTTCATTGGCGACGCGACCATGAGCCCCTATGAGATTTTGCAAAAAGGTGGCAGCGTCGAATACAACAACGAAGAGGCCGGAGCCGAATGGCTGCAACGCCTGACGCACACCTTTCCCAAGTTCGCCTGGATCAACCCCGAACCCCAAGGCGTTTGGCAATACCGCCAGAGCATTTCCATCGTTCAGCAGCTGATGAGCAACCGCATGTTCCCCCTGACCCTCAAGGGTCTGGAAGATGCGATGCGCATGCTCAGCAAATGAAACAGCCAGCGTTGCTGGCCGTCTTTTTAATGACCCCAAGAGGTGGCCAGGCCTTTCGGCCACGCAAGGTTGCGCTTTTCTTCGCATGGTGCACCTTGCTGTTTGGCTTGACTTGGGCCACACCCTCCACGGCCGACACGCCGCCCTCTCCTTCCCCCCCTGCGTTTGAGTTGGTCGTGAGCACAGAGGACAAAAGCATCCGCCTTTGGCTGGAACAACATTTGGCCTTGCAACGCTACGCCAATCTGAGTGACTTGGATGACACCGAGTTGTCCCGCTTGCTGCTGGATGCCGATGTGCAGGCGCGTGATTTGTTGGCGACTCTGGGTTTTTTCAACCCGAAAATATCCTGGACACAAACACCTTCTGATGGACCTGCTGTGGCCAGACGGGTGCACTTGTCAGTGGTCACGGGGCCCGTTGCCCGCATCGCCCAAGTGCAGTGGCAGTGGCAAGGCGATATTGCTCAAAACGAGCAAGCCTCGGCACAAAAACAAGAAATCGTTCAGGGGTGGACTTTGCTTGAAGGAGAGCACTTTACCCAAGCCGACTGGACCAGTGCCAAAACGCAGGCGCTGCGCCAATTGTTGGCCCAACGTTACCCATGGGGCCGCTTGGTGGACAGTCAGGCCTTGGTGGATGCCACCAGCAACCAAGTCCGGCTGAGCCTGAGTTTCGACTCAGGACCCTCGGTTTTGTTGGGGCCGGTGCAAATCACCGGCTCAGAACACTATGGCAGCGAACAGGTCCAACGATTGGCCCGTTTGCCCCTGGGTGCGCTCTACAGCCAAAGCGCATTTCTCGAAGCCCAGCAGCGCTTGGTGACCAGCGGGTTTTACGACTCGGTGTTTGTCAGCCTTGACTCGGAAGGGTCACCGCAAGCAGCACCGGTGAAAATTGAACTGAAAGAGGCCCCGCGACAAAAATGGGTCTTGGGCGTGGGCATGCGAAGCGACAGTGGTGCACGCCTGACGGCTGAACACACCCACCACCAAGTGCCGGGCCTGGGTTGGCGCTCGGTCAGCAAACTGGCTTTGGACAAGCAGTTGCAAAGCGCAGGGCTGGACTTGCTGGCCCCACCCGACAGCAGCCTTTGGCGTTGGAACACCTCGCTCAAACTGGAGCAAGAGAAACTGACAAGTTTTCTGGTCAACAGCCAGCGCTGGAGAGCTGGTCGCACCCAATTGGGCGAGCGCATCGACCGCTCTTACTTTGCACAATACGATACCGCCGAAGTCAAATTAGACGGACTTGGCGGACAACAAGAATCGATCAGCGGCAATTACGCATGGACTTGGCGCAAATTTGACAGTCTGCCTTTTCCCAATCAGGGGCTGGGCTTGGGCGTTGAAGTGGGGGCGGGCTTCACCTTGGGCCAGCAGAATGTCCCTTATGTTCGCTGGCTGTCCAAGGGTTTGTTTTTGCAGCCCTTGAGTGACCATGCGGGCCGCTTGTCTTTGAGGGCCGAATTGGGGGGTGTGGTCAGCAAGAACACCAACGAGTTGCCCTCGACCCAGTTGTTCTTGGCGGGGGGTGACCACAGTGTTCGGGGCTACGCGCCCGGCAGCATTGGCATCGAGCAGGCCAATGGTTTGGTGCTGGCCGGTCGCTACTTGGCCACAGGCAGTCTCGAGTGGCAAAGACCCATCACGGTCAATCAGCAACGCAGCGAATGGGAAAGCGCTGTTTTTGTCGATGCGGGCAGCGTGTCCAACGCCAGCAATCAGCTCAAAGCCCGTTTGGGCATGGGCGTGGGGGCCCGCTGGCGCAGCCCGGTGGGGCCTGTGCGGATTGATTTGGCTTACGGTCAATCCGTGCGCAAACTGCGTTTGCACATGAATGTGGGGTTCACATTTTGACGCCCCCCCCAAACACTGAACCGGCACCATCGGCTTTGCGACGGCTTGCCTTTTGGCGTGTGGGCTCATCCATGGCCGTGTCTGCATTGCTGGGCCCCCTGGTTTTAGTGGGTTTAGCATGGCCTTTGTGGCTGTGGTCAGGCAGCTCAGGCTCCTTGGGCGCAGTGATCAAAGGGGTGAACTGGGCGCTGCCCGCAGGTCAACGCTTACAGGCTCAGGAGGTCTCGGGCAACTTGCACCAAGGCGGCTCAATTGGCCAACTTGTGTGGGAAAAAAATGGCTTGCGCATCGAACTGAACCAAGGCCAGGTGCAGATCGATTGGTCCCGGTTTTGGCATCAACCATGGCCGATCAAGTCGGTGCGTGTGGGCACACTGCACCTGGATGACACAAGCACCACATCCACCACCCCCGCCCTGAGTTCGCTGACCCTGCCCATGCCAGTGCAATTGGACTGGCAAGTCGACCGCCTGACTTGGCACAACACATCACAAGCCCTGGCCACAGGTCTGCGCGGCCACTATGCCTATGACCAACGCTTGCACACCCTCATTCTGAACGAAGGCCAAGTGGCCGAGGGACAGTACAGCGGGACTGCGCAATTGCAAGCGTTGGCCCCCATGGCTTTGGACATGCGCATCCAAGGTCACATTGAGCTGCCGAATCGGTGGGCTCAAAAGGTCGGCGCGCTGTCACTGGAAGCCTCGGTGCAAGGCCCGCTTGCCGGTGAAAAAGCCGAGCTGACCGCGCAAGCCCAACTTGCCCCCTCAGCCTCGGCCACCCCCACCGCCCGACAAAATTCCAAAGCGAACCCGGAGGCCATGACACTGCAAATGCAAGCCCGCCTTCAGCCTTGGCAGGCTCAACCTGTTGTGCAGGCGCTGCTGCAAGCCCAAGCACTGGACTTGGCTCTCTTGTGGCCCGGTGCACCCCAAACCCGTCTGAGCGGACAGACCCAACTCACACCCGATGGCCAAGGCTGGCACCTGCACAGCGAATGGCAAAACTCGCGTCCAGGCCCCTGGGACCAGCAACGCTTGCCAGCCTCGCAACTGGCGATCCAAGCCGACTACCAACAAGGTCTTTGGACAGTTTCACGAGCCAAAGCGCAGTTGGCGGGGGGACAGTTGGCAGGTGCTGGACAACAAACCGCAAAAGGCTGGACAGGCCACATTGAACTCCAGGCACTGACACCGTCCCAGTTGCACACCGCCTTGGCGGGTCCACCCGTGCAAGGCCAGTTAAAGGCGAGCGACACGGGCACTGGCCCCATTGCCTTGTCGGCAGACCTCAGCGTGGTGACCTCCACCAGGTCTGGCTCACCCACCGCACCCCCGAACAGCAGCAAACCCATGCAATGGCAGCATGTGATGCTGCAAGGTCAGTGGTACCAGCAAGAATGGGACATCCACAGCCTGAACTTGGAGGCCGCTCAAGCTCGGTTGAACGCACAATTCAAATACCACCCCCAGCGGCAAACCTTGCAAGGCCAGGCACAGTTGAACCTGCCGGGCCTTCAAGCACAGGTACAGGGTTTTGGTGCGCCAAACCAAGGCCAAGGCCACCTGCAGGTAGATGTCCAAGATGCCCAACAAAGCATGCTCTGGTTGTTGCGTTTTCCTTTTTTGGCTCCCGCGATGCAAGGTCTGCAAGCGTCCGGACGGGGTCAAATCAAAGCCGATTGGCAAGGTGGATTTGATCAGGCGGACACCGCCATCCAAGTGGCCATGACCATGCCACGCTTGCAGTACAACCCGGCCAAAGCGCTGCCTTGGCTGCTGCAATCGGGGCAAATTCAAATTCAAGGCACTTTGAAAGACCTGCAGGCCCAAGCCGACTTGGGCTTGGCACACGGCAAGGACACGCTCAGCCTGAAAACCCAAATGTCGACCCGCCGCAACGACACCTCAAGCCCAGATTGGCGTGGGCAGGTGCAAGGTTTTCGCTTGGAAGCTGCTGCGCCGACGGGTTCTCGCCCATGGCGATTGGAATTGCAAAAACCGTGGAGTTGGCAAGCACGACCCGCGATGCACCCAAGTCGTGTGCAGTGGGATGCTGCGCAGTGGCAGGTGCAAGGCCCATCGCCAGGCTTGGCCAAGCTGTTCCTGGAAGAGGGCTTTTGGCAAGCGAGCAGCACCGCCTCAGCGCCGCAAACCCAAGCCGCAGCCCGATGGGAGGACGTGCCTTTGACTTGGCTGCCGGGACTGCCAGGGGCTGACATGCAAAGTGATGTCCTGCTGCAAGGTCAATGGCAAATGCGCACGCAACCTCAATTGAGCATGACCGCCGTGATTCAACGCAGCCAGGGTGACTTGCGCATCCAGACCGACAGCATGCCAGGCCAACAGCTGCCTGCGGGCCTGCGAGACGCCCGTTTGCAATTGAACCTCAATGGCACGGCACTGGACACCACGCTGAACTGGGACAGCGAACACATGGGTGCTGTCAAAGCCCAAGCCAGCACGCAATTGAATCTGTCGAGTGCAGGTGTGCAGTGGGCGCCACAAGCGCCCGTGCAGGGCTGGATCGAGGCCAATTTGCCGCAAGTCGGAGCGTGGTCTTTGCTGGCCCCACCGGGCTGGCGGGTTCAGGGCACTTTGGCATCTCGCGTGGAGCTGTCGGGCACGCGCAGCCAGCCGCAGTGGCAGGGTCGGCTGCAAGCCGACAACCTGGCCATTCGATCAACGGTGCAAGGCATCGAATTCAGCCAAGGCCAACTGATCGCACGTTTGCAAGGGCAGCAACTGATTTTGGAGCGATTGAACCTGCGTGGCGCCGGAACGCAAGGCGGTGAGTTGCAGGCCCAAGGACAGCTGGGTTGGCAGGCCAACAACACCGCTTTTGAGCTGACCAACCCCATGGGCAGTGCCAAACTGGTTCTGAAAATACAGGCCAAAGGCCTGCGCGTGAGCAACCGCGCCGATCGTCGCTTGGCCGTCTCAGGTGACGTCACAGCCGAAATGGACAAAGGCCAATGGCGCATGTCAGGCTTGGTGCAGGCAGACCAAGCCCTGTTCATCCTGCCCGAAGAAAGCACGCCCAGCCTGGGCAGCGATGTGCAGGTGCTGCGAACTGAAACCGTCTCCCTCACCAAACCCCCTCACACCAGCGCCCCATCCTGGTTAGGCACGCCCGATGTGCAAATTCGCTTGGACTTGGGATCGGACTTTCAGGTGCAAGGCCAAGGACTACAAACGCGTCTGGCCGGGCAAGTTCTGCTGGTCAGCAACAGCGCCACAAGGGGCGTGCCCCGGCTGACAGGGCAAGTGCGCACAGAAGGTGGCCGCTACAAAGCGTATGGCCAACAACTGGACATCGACACCGGGGTGCTGCGGTTCAATGGGGCCTATGACAACCCCAACCTGGACATCATTGCCCTGCGCCCCAACCTGGCGCAGCGTGTGGGTGTGCAGGTTTCCGGTACAGCGTTGCTGCCACGCATACGGCTTTATGCCGACCCCGAGATGCCTGATGCCGACAAGCTCGCCTGGCTTGTTTTGGGGCGCTCGGCGGCCAGTGGAGGGGCAGAATCGGCTGTTCTGCAACAAGCCGCTTTGGTTCTTTTGAGTGGCAACGGCAAGAGCCTGAGCGGTGAATTGGCCAACAGCCTGGGTCTGGACGAAATCTCACTGGCCAGCGGCAGCCGCTCAGACATCAACGCCACAGGAGCGGCTGTCACTCTGGGCAAACGACTGTCCAAAGACTTTTACATGGCTTATGAAAGCAGCCTGAGTGGCACCTTTGGCAGTCTGTACATTTTTTACGACCTCTCGCGGCGACTGACACTGCGTGCGCAAGCGGGTCAGCAAAGTGCACTGGACTTGATCTTTACTTTGCGCAAGGACTGATCGCCCCTTGCTTTCAAGGTGGGCGGTGAACCCTGATGCCTGTGGATCCGGGGCATCCCAATTGACCCAGCAGGTTTGATGCACTGCGCCAATTTTTTTGAGTGGGTGCCCCTTAAGGGGGATTGAGTATTTTAAAAAAGTACTTCTAAAATGCTCTTTATCACTCCATGAAAGAGCTCACGCCATGGCCTCAAGCGCAAAAAAATCTTGCAATTTTGACAAAAAATACGCCATGACCCGCGCCAACGATGTGACAGTCAATCCTTTGAACCTTGTTCAATTCGAAGAGAGCGCACCATGTACAAAACCCTGATTTGGCGAGCAGAGGAAGCCCAGCTTCTTCGGCAACTCAGAGAAAAAACAAACACCGACAGCCTGGTCTTTGCTCGACTGAACACCCTTTCTTTGGCACAACTGCAAGAACTGGAAGGCCACGGTGAGGGCTGCTTCTACAACCCTCAGATCAAAGCCAATACCGGCATCAAATTGCTCAAAAAATTAGGCCACAACTGGGTGCCCCCTGAAGAACCCCTGCATGCTGAGCGGATTTTGGAAATGGATGTGGTAGCCAGCTTGGGCCCCATTTCAAAACCAACCCGACGGCCGACCTTCAATCCCATCACCCCTCGCAAAGCAAGCACTTTGCTGCTGATCGGCGGCCTGAGTTGGATGACCTGGCAACTTTGGGTTTCTCGTTTGGAATTCGCCCCAATCCCGCAGACTTTGTTCGACCTGAGCCAGCCACAGACCGCGCCACCCCATGCGGCAAAGCCCCATTCAGATCCCAGTGACAACATCACCAACTCAGAGATGAACTTGAACGCCCTGCAGCCAATACCTGCCTCAGCAGCCATTGCCACTGCATGGACCCAACCCCCAAAGCCAGAAGTCAGTGCCTGCGATGGCCAACTTCGGCACGCCAGCTTTGCTTACGAACCTGCCCATCCGATCAAAGAAGGCAATTACATTCACTTTTTGGCCTCCCAAGATGTCAGCCTGTGTGTTCGTGACCAACAAAATCAGTTGACCAAGCTTGAACTCAAGGCGGGAGCATCGCGCAGCGTGTACGGCGATCCACCCTTTTTGGTGCACAGCCCCAAGTGGTCCAGCTTGCAGGTGTTTTTTCAAGGTCGACCTGTCAGTGGCATTCCCGATGGGGCTGCCCATTGGCTTTTCAAGACACGCGCCATCTGAAGCCGACCGTCCATCGGGACCAGCATTCAGGATGACGATTTGACTTTTTTAGCCGACAAGTGTTGCTGCACAACGGACCACAATCGCTCAGAGTCAAAAGGTTTTGCCAAATGGTCCGTGATGCCCTCGGACTTCCACCGATCAAGCGCATCGTCATCGCCCGTCGCTGACAAAGCCACAATGGGCAAGTTGTGAAAACGCGCTTGCTTTCGAATAAGGCGGGTGGCATCGATCCCCCCCATCACGGGCATTTGCAAATCCATCAAGACCAGGTCATAGGTGGTGCTTTCAAGCATCTGCAGTGCCATCCGGCCATTTTCTGCAGCATCCACCGTGACCTGTGACATTTCCAAAACGTGTTTGACAATGTCACGGATGGAACGGTGATCGTCCACCACCAAGATGCGGCTGCCAGGCCAAGACCGGACCAAGGCTTCTGGCGTCCGATCAACTCCAGCATTTGCCGCTTGAAGCCGAAGCTTCAAACCCCAAACGGTTCTGCCTTCCACATCGGTCTGGGTTTGCAAGTCGCCACCCATGCGCAAAGCCAGTTGTTTGCAAAGGGCCAAGTGCCAGTCTGTTGACTTGTGTTGCTCGACGAGGCCAGATCGGTCTTGCGACTGGGAATCATCGTTTTTTTGTCCATGCCAATCTGGCTCAAAAGCTTGCGACTGAACGGTGAAGAGCAGGTTTTCAAAATCCCGATCTCTGTCCAAATGCACCACTTGCAACACCAAAGAACCCGAGTCTGAACTTTGAACAGCGACCCACAGCAAGTTCACCAGGGCTTGAACCAAGCGCGGGGAATCCCCCAAATAATGGTGGGACACACCCGAGGCCACCTTGGTGGTGACGCTGCGTTTTGGAACAGGCCCATCTTGGGCCCACAAAAGATCCAAGGTCTCCAGCACATCGGACAATTGAAATCGCTCACGCAGCAACACCAAATCCCGGTTTTCAAGGCGCGTCAAATCCAAAATGTCCTGGGCTAGGCTCAACAAAAAAGTTGCGGACTTTTGCGCCTTTTGAAGCGAGCTTGAATTCGACTCATCCCCCCCGCAAGGACTTGGCTCGGTGGGGCTCAAGTGCGGCAAAAAATCCTTGACCGATGCTTGCACAGCAAGGCCGATTTGCGACATCAATCGGTTTTTGAACGAGTTGGCCATTTCGGCCTGTTTACGGTCCTGAAGAAGTCGGTCTTCGTAGTGTTTTCTCTCGCTGATGTCCCGGGTCACGCCCACAATTTCAACCAAATTGCCCTTGTCGTCCATGAGTGGAAAAGACAGGCACTCGGTCCAAAACGTTGAGCCATCCTTGCGGAAATACTCCAGTTCACCTTGAAAACTGTCGGGTGTTTTGTCCAACTGCAGCGACTTGGCCACTTGCTGAAAATAGGCGATGCTGACCTCAGCTGATTGAGGTGTCAGTGATTCATGGAGGGGCATTTTCATGGCCTCTGCCGGAGTCACGCCCCGAAGCTTTTCCACCGCAGGGCTGACATAAGTGACTTCACCCAAAGCACTCATGCTCCAAATGACATCACGGGCACTGTCCGCCACCACGCGGTGTCGCTGCTCGCTGACCCGCAATTGGGTTTGCGCATCGATTTTGTCGGCGAGATCTTTGACGATGTAAATCCACAAAAGCTCGTCTTGTGAATCTCTCATGGACGACAAGCACGTGACCTCTGCCACAATGGATTTGCCGTGTTCCGATAAAAAAGATTGCACCCAGGTATCGGGTGATGGCCGCGAATGGCCCAGTCCGTGGACTGCATAAACCGGTTTTTTTTGCAAGGCCAAAGGCGCCAAGTCGGACCATTGAGCACCCACCAATTGATCAGCCGAACGCCCCATCAAATTCGCAAAAACACCATTCACACGCCTGAAAAGGCCGGTTTTCGCCTCGACAAAAACCACCCCAAACGGTGAATCCTCAAAATCCAGGTCACTGCGCCGAGACATGTTTTGAAGGCGTTTTTGCAAAAAAGAAAGAGCAGACTTGATCATGTCTGAATTGTTTCACAAGCCAGAGTCAAAGCATCTGGTAATGCGCCACACCCCTGTCGTCCAAAGTTTGGCGCACCAAGTCTTGAGACACCAGGTAATTCAAACAAGCCATGCTTTCGCCCGTGGCCAAATTGAGCAAACCTGCATCGGATTCCTCAATCCGCCTCCCAAACAAAGTGGCAAAAACGTCCACCACCCGTCGGGGTTCTTTCAAGGTCTTGTGCAAGCGGTCAAGAGACCGGCGTTGGGATGCCATCAAATAATCGAGCCTTGCATGCAAGCCCCGAAAACACTCATTATGCGATGGCAAGACCAAGACATCGTCGGGGACTTCACGGCGCAATTTGGCCAGCGAAGCCAACCAATCCTGCATGGGGTTGGCATCGGGTTCCGTGGGGTGCACCGACACATTGGACGAAATGCGCGGCAGCACTTGGTCGCCCGAAATCAACAGTTTGAGATCAGGGCAGTACAAACAAGCGTGCTCGGGCGAATGCCCCGTGCCCACAACGACCCGCCACAGATGTGGGCCAATGCGAATTTCTTCACCATCTTGCATGCGCCGATAACTGTCGGGCATGGTGTGGATGTATTTGCCAAAATGACCAAACCGCGCTTTGTAATTTTCAATGGCCGCATCGCTCCAACCGGCCCGGCGCAAAAACGAAATGGCATCCTCGGGTGCTTGCCGCCCCGTATCGGCAGCCAACACACGGCAATGAAGGTACTCCTGGCGTGTCATCCACAAACGACAATTGAATTGACGGGTCAATGCGCCGGCCATCCCCACATGATCGGGGTGCATGTGGGTCACAAACACCCGTGTCAAGGACGGCGACTCGGGCAAACCAGCCCACAGACTTGGCCAAGCCGCCATGGTGGTTTCGTTGCGCATACCGGTGTCCACCAGCGCCCAACCCCCTTCATCTTGCAAAGCCCAAACATTGATGTGATCCAGGGCCATGGGCAAGGACAATCGCATCCAAACCACCCCCGGTACAACCTGCAGGGCATGACCCGCCAAGGGTGCAGATTCAAAGGGGTAGATCAGCGTTGGTTTTTCAACGCGATCAGGAACGGGATGGGCCAGATTCATGGGCAACAGGCATGTAAAAAAAGGGACAAAACAAGCCCCATAAAGGCCAGTGACGGGTTCCATCATAGCCATCCAGAACGCCCTGACCGAGTCATGCGCGGTACAGTTCCATCACGCAGGCACAGCCCTGATCTGATCCACCCGCAGCAATGGACCGACTTTTCAACGCTGCCCGCACAGGCCATGCCAGAACTCTTGGCTTGCGGGATCAAAAAACCAGCGTTCACCCTTAAAATAACCCACTGGCCACCGTAGTTCAATGGATAGAACTCTCCCCTCCTAAGGGAGTGATACAGGTTCGATTCCTGTCGGGGGCACCAAAGTCCATCGATTCCAACTTACCGAATGACCTCAGGCGTGAGCGCTTGGATGGCTTGGTAATTGGTCAAAAAAACCTGCCCATGCAAATGCTGCAAAAAGTGCGTGGTGTTGAGCTTGTCCATCACCGGGCCTTTGATCTCTGAAAAATGCAGCGCAATCCCTGAGTCTTTCATTCGGCTGGCAATCGCCTCCAGACTCTCCAAGGCACTGGCGTCGATGTCGTTCACCGCAGAGCATTGCAACACCACATGCTCTAAGCCTGGACGCGCTGCCACCTCGGCGTTGATGCGGTCTTCCACGCCACGGGCGTTGGCAAAAAACAGACTGGCATCCACCCGAAGGCAGACCAACTTGGGACTGGTCAACACATCGTGTCGCAACACGTTGCGGAAATGCTCGGTGCCGGGAACAAGACCCACTGAGGCAATATGGGGTCGGCTGGCTCGGAACAAATACAGCGCCAACGACACCACCACACCCATCACCAAACCCGTTTCCACACCGACCAACAAGGTGGCCAGCAAGGTGGTGGCAACGGCGATGAAATCCAGTTTGGAGAATCGCCAAGTGGATTTGAAGATGCCAAAGTCGACCAAAGAAAGCACCGCCACGATGATGGTGGCCGCCAGTGTGGCTTGCGGCAGATAGTAAAGCGCAGGGGTCAAGAAAAGCGACGCCAGGGTGATGCCCACCGCCGTGTAAACGCCTGCGGCAGGTGTGACAGCGCCAGCGTCAAAATTGACCACTGAGCGCGCAAAACCTCCGGTGACGGGAAATCCGCCCGTGAAGGCTGCCGACAAATTGCTGGCCCCCAAAGCCACCAACTCTTGGTCGGGCTCAATGCGTTGACGACGCTTGGCAGCCAAGGTTTGGCCCACCGACACCGATTCAACAAATCCCACCACGCTGATCAGCAGCGCGGGCACCCACAATTTTTGCCACAAGGCCATGTCCCACATTGGCGCGGTGAGCGGGGGCAAACCTTGCGGGACGGTGCCGACCAATTTCATGCCTTGGCCTTGCCAGTCCAGCGCCCAAGCCAACAGCGTGGTCATGGCAATGGCGGCCACAGGGCCCGCCTTGGCCAGCACATCGGCCAGCTTGGGTTGAAAGCCTGCAGAAATAAGCAGTGGTTTCAAGCCCTTGCGCACCCAGAACAAAAACACCGTGGCGGCGATGCCCACACCCAAAGTAAGCAGGTGCAGGTTGGAAGCTTGGTGCATCAGCGCAGACAACAGCTCCACAAAATTGTGGCCCTCGGCTTTCACACCCATGAGGGTTTTGATTTGGCTGAGCGCAATCAACAAACCCGAGGCAGAAATAAAGCCTGAAATCACGGGATGGCTTAAAAAATTGGCCAAAAAGCCCAATCTCAAAAACCCCATGATCAGCAGCATGCCACCCGATAAAAACGCCAAAGTGATGGCCACTTGCCAATAAGCATGCGTCCCCGCAGCAGCATGTTCCGCCACCGCCGCAGCGGTCATCAAAGACACCACGGCCACAGGCCCCACCGCCAAGACGCGGCTGCTGCCCAGCAGGGCATAAAGCAACAAGGGTGCGACGCTGGCATACAAACCCACCTCAGGCGGCAGGCCTGCCAACAAAGCATAGGCCAAGCTTTGCGGGATCAACATGATGGTGACGATGAGCGCCGCCACCATGTCGCTGGTGAAGGTTTCTCGGTTGTATTGGCGACCCCACACCAACATCGGAACAGTGGGGAGCCAACTTGGCAGTGCAGTCATCGGTCCACCATTTCAGCTTTGGATTTGTCTATCGTGAGGTTCAAGCCGCGTTGAGTTTGGCTTTGCGGGGTGCGTGGACGAAACGGTCCATCAACTCAAAGCCCAGCATGCCCACCAGCATGGCCAAGACAAACACCAGCGCCTTGGGTTGACCATCGGCCATCGACACCAGAGCCGGGCCAGGGCAAAACCCAGCCAAGCCCCAACCTGCACCAAACAACAAACTGCCAATCACCAGTTTTTTGTCCATGTCCATGTGGGTGGGCAGGCGCATAGCGCCACCCAAAAAGGTGCTGGTGCGTTTTTTGGCCACGGTGAAAGCAAAAAAGCCGACCATGATGGCGCCGCCCATGACAAGCGCCAATGAAGGGTCCCAAGTGCCAAACAGGTCGAGAAAGCCAATGACTTTGCCGGGGTCGGTCATGCCCGAGAGCATGAGGCCCAAACCAAACAGCAGGCCAACAACAAACTCAGCGATGCGGTGGAGGTGGTTTTTGTGAAGCATGTTGATTTCCTTAGAGGATGTGGCGCAGCACATAGACCATGACAAAGCCGGCACCCATGAAAGACAGGGTGGCCACCAAAGAGCGGAGTGACAGGAGAGACAAGCCACACACACCGTGACCACTGGTGCAACCAGAGGCATAGCGGGTGCCAATGCCCACCAGCAAACCGGCGGCGATCACCATCCAGTCAGTCGCATCAATGCGCGGGGCGGTGATGTACTGCGCGGGCACCAAGGCGTGAAAAACCGTGGGTGCGGCCAACATGCCCAGAAGGAAGGCAACACGCCAACGGGTATCGCCCGCTTTGGGCGGCAACAGCCCACCCAAAATGCCGCTGATGCCCAAGATGCGTCCGTTGACCAAAATGAAGATGGCCGAGGCCAAGCCCAAAATGATGCCGCCAGCAAGAGATGCGAAAGGCGTGAAATGTGCCCAATCGATGTTCATGCTGATGCTCCTGGTTGAGGTCCACAAAACTGATCAAATAAAACGTTCATCACGGCCAGCGCTTGCGGGCTGGCGATTTGGTAGTAAATGTTTTTGCCATCGCGGCGGGTGATCACCAGCTCTTCGTCTCGCAAGACCGTGAGCTGCTGCGACAAGGTGGGCTGCACGATGCCCAAGATCTCTTCCAACTCGCCCACACGCTTTTCGCCTTGAGACAGTTGGCACAGCAGCATCAAGCGGTCGGGGTTGGAGAGCACTTTCATCAGGCGGCAGGCATGGCCGGCTGATGTTTTCATTTTTTCAAGGTCCAGTGTGGTGGTGTCCATGGGCGGGTTTTCCGGCTTTTCGATTAAGGATGGTAAATTATATTGACAAACAAACTATCATTCAATATAATATTGAAAACTTAACTCAAAGGGCTATCCGTTGAATACCGCCACTGTCAACCCACTCGTTCACGGCATTTTTGACCCCGCTACTTGGACCGTCACTTATGTCGTCTACGAAAAACCCGGCTCGGCTTGCGTCATCATTGACTCGGTGTTGGACTACGACCCCAAGTCTGGCCAGACCAGCCACAAGTCAGCGGACAAAGTGATCGAGTTTGTCAAAGCCAACGATCTGAAAGTGGCTTGGATTTTGGAAACCCATGCCCACGCCGATCACCTGAGCGCCGCCCCTTATCTGAAACAACACTTGGGTGGCCAAACCGGCATCGGTGACCACATCGGTGGTGTGCAAAAAGTGTTCAAGGGCATCTTCAACATGGAAGAGAGCTTCCAGCCTGACGGATCGCAGTTTGACCATTTGTTCGCCGAGGACGAGGCCATCACCATGGGCAAGCTGACAGGCAACACCCTGTTCGTGCCGGGCCACACACCCGCCTGTGTGGCCTACCAGTTTGGCGATGCCGTTTTTGTGGGCGACACCCTGTTCATGCCCGATGTGGGCACCGCACGCTGCGACTTTCCCGGAGGCGACGCCAAAACCTTGTATGCCTCGACACGCAAAATTTTGAGCTTGCCGCCCCAGACCCGCTTGTTCATGTGCCACGACTACCCGCCCAATGGCCGCCCGGTGAATTTTGAGACGACGGTGGCCGAGCAAAAAGCCAGGAACATCCATGTGCACGACGGCATCGGTGAAGCCGAGTTTGTCGCCATGCGCACCAAGCGAGACGCCACCCTGGAAATGCCGGTGCTTATCTTGCCTGCGGTGCAAATCAACATCCGCGCTGGCGAGTTGCCACCCAAAGAAGACAACGGCATTGCCTACGTCAAAATTCCTTTGAACGCCCTCTAACGATGTCTGGAATTACCCATCCCCAGGCCCACTGGGACACACGTTTTTCAACGCCCGACTATGTCTTTGGCGAGGAGCCCAATGATTTTTTGGTTTCTCAAGCTTCGCGGTTGGGCCATGGTCATGCATTGGCTTTGGCTGATGGTGAAGGACGCAACAGTGTTTGGCTGGCTCAACAAGGCTTCACCGTTGACGCCTTTGACTTCTCAGCGCCCGCCGTTGCCAAAGCTCAAGCCTTGGCTGCCAAGCGCCATGTGCGTGTGAATTTCAACTGCAGTGATTGGCAATCTTTTGATTGGAAAGCTGCGCACTACGACTTGGTCGTCGGCATCTTTTTCCAATTTGCCGCGCCACTTGAGCGCGCTCAATTGTTTGAAAAAATCAAAAAAACATTGAAGCCCGGTGGCTTGCTCCTGATTCAAGGCTATGGCAAAAACCAACTCAGTTACAACACGGGTGGGCCTGGCAAGTTAGACCACTTGTACGACGACGCACTGATGCTCGAAGCTTTTGCGGGCTACGATGTGCTGGCCTCCAACACCTATGAAACCTCTATCCAAGAGGGCGCAGGTCACAGTGGTATGTCAGCCTTGGTGGGTTTTGTAGCAAGAAAACCATGACACAAAGTGCAACCTCAAGCACGCACTTGGCTTGCCCCCAATTCAACACCGCATTACTCAACGCGCAGCCAGGTCACCACCGCGCAGCTCAAAACATTCCCGCAAAACCCTTCCAAAGGAGATAAAAATGGACGCGCTTGATCCGCTTTTGTTGGCCCGGTTGCAATTTGCCGCCAACATCACCTTCCACATTTTGTTTCCCACCATCAGCATTGCCATGGGGTGGTTTTTGTTGTTCTTCAAAACCCGATTCGTTGCGACGGGTGAGCAGCATTGGATGGACGCCTACCAGTTTTGGGTGAAGATTTTTGCGCTGACCTTTGCCTTGGGTGTCGTCAGCGGCATCACCATGAGTTTTCAGTTTGGCACCAATTGGCCAGGCTTCATGAACACGGTCGGCAATGTGGCGGGCCCCTTGTTGGCTTATGAGGTTTTGACGGCCTTCTTTTTGGAAGCCACCTTCTTGGGCATCATGCTGTTTGGTCGGGGTCGCGTGAGCGAAAGGGTACACACCCTGGCCACTTGGCTGGTGGCCTTGGGCACCACCGCTTCGGCGTTTTGGATTTTGGCCCTCAACTCCTGGATGCACACGCCAGCCGGCTTTGAGATGATTAATGGACAAGCCCATGTGACGAGCTGGTTCGAGGTCATCTTCAACCCCTCTTTCCCTTACCGCATGACGCACATGTTGCTGGCCTCTGGCTTGACGGGTTCGTTTTTGCTGGCGGGCATCAGCGCTTACCGTTGGCTCAAAAACGACCGAGGCCAAGACGTGATGGCCTCTTTGCGCGCCGGTGTGATGGTGGCTGCGGTGCTGATTCCTGTGCAAATCGTGGTGGGCGACTTGCACGGCCTCAACACTTTGAAATACCAACCTGCCAAATTGGCCGCGATGGAAGGCATTTGGGAAACACAAAAGGGCGTCCCTGCGGTCTTGTTCGCCATCCCTGACCAAGCCACGCAATCCAATCGCTACGAAATCGCCATCCCCAAGTTGGCGTCTTTCTACTTGACCCACGACTGGAATGGCGAGGTCAAAGGCATCAAAGAGTTTGGTGACCAGCATCCGCCAGTGGGACCGGTTTTTTGGGCGTTTCGGATCATGGTCGGCGTTGGCTTGCTCATGCTCGCTGTCAGCTGGTTTGCCACCTACGAACTGAAATTCAAGTCAAGCCTGTCCAAACGCACTGCCATGGTCTTGGTGGCCATGACCTTTGCCGGTTGGGTGGCCTTGATTTCGGGTTGGTACGTCACAGAAATTGGTCGCCAACCCTGGCTGGTGCACGGGGTACTGACCACGGCGCAAGCCGCCTCGCAAGTTCCGGCGAGCAACATCGCGCTTTCTTTGGCGATGTACCTGACCTTGTATGTGGCCTTGCTGAGTGCTTATGTGTCGGTGGTTTTTTACCTCGCCAAAAAAGCTGTGAATGGTGACCATGAACCCCTTACCGACTTGGAAGGAATGCGTCATGCTTGAATTGGGTGTGGACTTGATGAGCCCAGCGGGTTGGCTGCCTTTGGTGTTTGCTTTGGTCATGGCTTTGTCCATGTTGGCTTACGTCATCTTGGACGGCTACGACCTGGGTGTGGGTGCTTTGCTCGACAGCGCCGATTCGGTGGCGCAAAAAGACATCATGATCGCCAGCATCGGCCCTTTTTGGGACGCCAACGAAACTTGGTTGGTGCTGGGTGTGGGCGTGTTGTTGGTGGGTTTTCCCATGGCGCACGGTGTCATCTTGGGCGCTTTGTACCTGCCTGTTGCTCTCATGCTGGTGGCGCTGTCTATGCGCGGCGTGGCGTTTGATTTTCGGGTCAAAGCCAAAGCGCACCACCGTCCTCTGTGGGACAAAACCTTTTACATCGGTTCTTTGCTGGCCTCATGGTCGCAAGGTTTTATGTTGGGCCAACTCATCACAGGCTTCCAGCAAGACACAGCAGGGTATTTCTTCAGCGCCTTGATCGGCTTTTGCTTGGTGTTTGCTTACCGATTATTGGGCGCTGGCTGGCTGATCATGAAAACCGAAGGTGCCTTGCAATTGCGGGCTGTCGAGTGGGCCAAAAACAGTTTGTGGCTGACCGCAGCCGGTGTGTTGGCCATTTCTGTGGCGACACCGCTGGTGAGCCCACGCATCTTCGACAAGTGGTTCAGCTTCCCGAATCTGCTGATGCTGCTGCCCATCCCTGTCATGACCTTGGCCTTGTTTGTGGTCATTTGGCGCAGCTTGTCCAGGTTGCCCATACGCTTTGCGCAGGGTAACCAATATGGGGCAGGCGTGCCCTTTGCCTGCAGCGTGGGTGTCTTCTTGCTCTCGTTCTACGGTTTGGCTTACAGCCTGTTTCCATGGCTGGTGATTGACAAAATCAACATCTGGCAAGCAGCCAGTTCACCGGAGGCCTTGCTGGTGATTTTTTACGGGGTGGTGGTGGTGTTGCCCGTCATCATTGGTTACACCGTTTTCGCGTACCGCGTGTTTTGGGGCAAGTCCACCCAACTTCGCTACTGATTTTGAAAGACAGAAATGGCTTACACCGAAAAATTTCAACAGTTGGCTGACATCGCCATGAGCGAAGTGGCCAGCGTACCTCCTGAGCAGGTCAACAACTTGCTGGCACAGGGTGCGGTCGCATTAGACATCCGCGATAGAGAAGAGCATGACGCTGACCACATGGTGGGCGCCCTGCACGTCAGCCGAGGAAAATTAGAGATGAATATCGAAGGGGTGATTCCCGACTTCAACACCGTGGTCTTGTGCTACTGCAATGCCAACAACCGAGGGGCTTTGTCGGCCAACACTTTGCGCCAAATGGGCTATGTCAATGCCAAATACATTGCAGGTGGGTTGAAAGCCTACAGGGCTTTGAACTGACAGCGATTTCTGAGATACCGCGCATCAACCCATCAAGGCATTCAATGGCAAAAGCAATTTTTCAATTCGGAGAGCACCTTCCCGGATTCAGCGTCCCGGTGCTCAATGAACGTGCAGTGAGGGCCGCCGCAGGCATTTTGTTTTTCTTCGCGATGGTCACATTCATGAACGCCATGCTGCTTGGAAACTTTCAACCCACGCGTGTGTTTGTGGTCGCGTTTTTGATTGACTTCACGCTGCGGATTTTCGTGAACCCGAAGTTTTCCCCCAGCTTGATTTTGGGTCAGTGGATGGTTCGCAAGCAAGAGCCCGAGTATGTGGGTGCACCACAAAAACGCTTTGCATGGGCCATTGGTTTTGCGATGGCGTTACTGATGCTTTACTTGATTGTCATCAAGGAGGTGATTGGCCCCATCAACATGCTGGTGTGTGGCACCTGCCTGTTGTTACTTTTCTTTGAGTCTTCATTTGGCATTTGTATTGGCTGCAAGCTTTATGACATGTTGAGCAACAACAAGGTCGAACTTTGCCCTGGCAACGTGTGCAGCTTCAATCCGCCCCCTGGCGCAGGTGGTACATGGGTGCAGGGGGCTGTGTTGGCCGTGTTCTTGGTGGCTGTTTTCATGGTGGCGGGCTGGGTATATGGTCATCCCGCTTCACAGCAGACCATTTCGGGCGCAGGGGCTTCTACTGCGCCACAAGACCCTGCTGAAGCTGAGCGTTGCAAAGTGCCTGAATTTGCCAAAAAAATTGGTCATGAGCAGCAATGGAAATTGCACAACGGATGTCAATAAAAAAGCTTCCGTGCTGGTCGCAAACCTCAAGTTGAGGGGATATCTCCGGCGTGGAAGCGTTAGCGGATTGGATGCAGGGCTGGCTAATGCCAATTTATTTGTCAGTTGTGCAACCTGCCGCGTTACCTTATTTGCTGGGAGCTTCGCTCAAAACGCGATCTTTTCTGCTTCCAGATAGGCCAGGCTGACATACTTTCCAATGTTGCTATCAAAGCCTTGCATGGTCTTGGCCCTGGACGCCACGCGAGGATCTTTCATCACAGCGGCTTTTGCATCGGCTTCAGACTTTCCATCTTCCACCGCTTTGAGGCAGGGCTCCCAAATGCCCGCCATGAACTCGCCATACGTCTTGAGCAAGTCCTTGCTGCCCAAGCCGTGGCCAGGCACCCAGATTTGTTCGCCAGTGGCTGCCATCAGCGCTTTGTAATATTTGAAGGTGCCCGCATAGGAGCCTTCGTCCATATTGGCAATTCGGTTGGTCATGGCGATATCGCCCACCGCCGTCAGTTTGTCTTGCACGACCTCCACACACAAGTCAGACGGGGTGTGGGCAGTACCATAGTGGTGCATGCGAAAGCTCACATCGCCGATCTGAATCACTTGGCCATGCAGCACGGGCGTATTGGGCACCACCACCTGGGTGCCCAATGTGGATTGATTTGTCCAGCGCTCCATCAGGCTCCGCCACAAATTACCTTCTGCGCCTTTGAGTTTCTCTATGGTGCTGAGCAGGGCATAAATGGGTAACTTGCTACCATAGGTTTTGACAAAAGCATGGTTGCCCAGCCAATGGTCACCGTGGTAATGGCTGTTGAAAACAGCCACAACGGGTTTGTCAGTCACCTTGCGGATCATGCGAATGGCCATCTGACCGATTTGTAGCGAAGCACCCGAATCAATCACCACCACACCGGCCGAGGTCACCACAAAGATCACGTTCGACATCATTCCCCGGTTTTCAGCGGTGGGAAATCCGTCTGGGGAGTAGATCATCCAGACATGGGGCGACAACTGTTGCGCCGGAATGTCGGCCACGGGTGGGCCTTCGACGAAGTCCTGCGCTTGCTGGGCCAGCAAACGTGCCTCCGGCCACATCGCCACACCACCCAAGGCAGCACTGGCCAACAACAGTTGTCTTCTTTTCATGGTGATCCCTTCTTCAACGGTGCAGCGCCAGACAGTGTCAGGTGGCGCTGCAATCGCACATCAAACGGCGTAGCCCTTGTTGGGCAATGCGCCCATGATTTTGGGTGTGTTGAGTTGGCGTGGCTTGATGCGACCGCCTTGGGCCTTGAGCCAGGTCTCGACCACATCCCACACCTGCTTGTTGCCCTGGTTGCGGGCTTCTTCGGCCACGGGAGCCCAACCCGCCACCTTGTACTTTTTGCCCGCTTCAATCAGCTGGCCTTTCAGTCGCATATCGCCAATGCGTTGGCCTGCCTTGGCCACCGGGTTGCAACTGTATGTCAGGCCACCCACGCGCACCATGTCGCCGCCTTGCTGGTAATAGGGGTCGGGGTTGAACAGGTTGTCGGCCACATCTTCCAGCACGGTCTTGATGGTCTCGCCCGTCATCTCGGTCACAGTGGCGTAGGAATAAGTGGTGGCGGTCATGTCGAGCAGCCATTCGCGCGTGATGGCCTGGCCCGGCAAGAGCGTGGTGCCCCAGCGAAAGCCTGGCGAGAACGCGATGTCTGCGCCCTGCACGTCCAGCAGCGCGTCGATTAGCAACTGGTCGCCCGTGCCGTTGAAGTTGCCGCGGCGGTACAGCAAGCCGTCGGTCACGGCCAGCTTTTCGGCCAGCTTGGATTCATAGGGAGCGCGGATCTTGGTGATGAGCGCGTCCATCTCTTTGTCGGCGGGCAGCATGTTCGAGAACACGGGCAGCAGCTTGTAGCGGAAGTCGCTGACCTTTTTGTCTTTGACGTCGAAGTCGAGCACGCCTAAGAACTTGCCGTTCGAGCCTGCATTGGTCACCAGGGTCTTGCCGCCCTTGTTGGACACGATGGAGGCGACTGGCATGCCATCGTGCGTGTGACCACCCATGATGGCGTCAATGCCACTGACACGGGTGGCCATCTTCAGGTCCACGTCCATGCCGTTGTGGCTGATGACAACAACGACCTGCGCGCCTTTGCCGCGGGCCTCCGTCACCATCTTTTGCATGTTCTCGTCCTGGATGCCGAACTCCCAGTCGGCCACCATGTAACGCGGGTTGGCAATCGGGGTGTAGGGGAAGGCCTGGCCGATGATGGCGCAAGGCACGCCGTTGATTTCGCGGATCACGTAAGGTTTGAAGACTGGGTCGCCAAAGTCATTGGTCTTGACGTTTTGCGCCACAAAGTCCACCTTGCCCGCGAAATCTTTCTCGATGATTTCCTTGACACGTTCCATGCCCAAGGTGAACTCCCAGTGACCGGTCATGACGTCCACACCCAGCAGTTTGCAGGCGTCAACCATGTCTTGGCCGTTGGTCCACAAGCTGGTGCCAGAGCCTTGCCAGGTGTCACCACCGTCGAGCAGCAAAGCGCCGGGGCGGCTGGCCTTCATGCGCTTGACCAACGTGGCCAGGTGGGCAAAACCACCGACCTTGCCGTAGCGCTTGGCTGCTTTTTCGAAGTCAAG